>NZ_LMCO01000034.1:0-277380 GCF_001424825.1 Ensifer sp. Root31
CTGTCGCGCAAGACCAACCTGTGCACGGCGATCCGCTCGACCCAGGGCCAGGGCCTGATGCCGGATGGCACCTCGCGCTTTTCGATCGGCAAGGACAAGATCCATCACTATATGGGCTGCTCCACCTTTGCCAATTACACCGTGCTGCCGGAGATCGCGCTGGCCAAGGTCAACCCCGACGCGCCGTTCGACAAGATCTGCTATATCGGCTGCGGCGTCACCACCGGCATCGGCGCGGTGATCAACACGGCCAAGGTCGAGATCGGCGCGACCGCGATCGTCTTCGGCCTCGGCGGCATCGGCCTCAATGTCATCCAGGGCCTSMGGCTTGCCGGCGCCGACATGATCATCGGCGTCGATCTCAACAACGACAAGMAGGCCTGGGGCGAACGCTTYGGCATGACCCACTTCGTCAAYCCGAAGGAGGTTGGCGACGACATCGTGCCTTACCTCGTCAACATGACGAAGCGCGGGGCCGACCAGATCGGCGGCGCCGATTATACCTTCGATTGCACCGGCAACACCAAGGTGATGCGCCAGGCGCTCGAAGCCTCGCATCGCGGCTGGGGCAAGTCGGTGGTCATCGGCGTTGCCGGTGCSGGCCAGGAAATCTCCACCCGTCCGTTCCAGCTCGTCACCGGTCGCAGCTGGATGGGCACCGCCTTTGGCGGCGCCCGCGGCCGCACCGACGTGCCGAAGATTGTCGACTGGTACATGGAAGGCAAGATCGAGATCGATCCGATGATCACCCACACATACCTTCGATTGCACCGGCAACACCAAGGTGATGCGCCAGGCGCTCGAAGCCTCGCATCGCGGCTGGGGCAAGTCGGTGGTCATCGGCGTTGCCGGTGCCGGCCAGGAAATCTCCACCCGTCCGTTCCAGCTCGTCACCGGYCGCAGCTGGATGGGCACCGCCTTTGGCGGCGCCCGCGGCCGCACCGACGTGCCGAAGATTGTCGACTGGTACATGGAAGGCAAGATCGAGATCGATCCGATGATCACCCACACGATGCCGCTCGAAGACATCAACAAGGGCTTCGAACTGATGCATTCCGGCGAAAGCATCCGCAGCGTCGTGGTATACTGAGCGCGGGTTCAAGACCGCATCACGAATGCAATCCGTTCATCACATCGCCAAGCGTCCGCCCGGCGATGCCAATGATCTGCCGGGCATACCGCGCCGGCCATGAAGGAGGAGAAGCCCATGCCAAGCGTTGCGATACATCCATCCCTCGATTCCGGTTTCCAGGCCACCGATGCAGCCTTCTCGGGCGGCACACTTGTGTGCAACTGCGCGAGCAACCCTGTGAAGATCCGGATCAGGGGCGACATTGCCCATAACCATGCATGCGGCTGTACCAAGTGCTGGAAGCCCGATGGTGCTGTCTTCTCGGTCGTCGCCGTCGCGCCGACGGACAATGTCGAGATACTCGAAAACGGCGACAAGCTCGCTGTCGTGGACCCGACCGCTCTTATTCTGCGCCACGCCTGCAAGGACTGCGGCGTGCACATGTACGGCCCTGTCGAACGCGACCATCCGTTCAAGGGGCTTTCCTTCTTGCATCCTGAGCGGTTCCAGGAAACGGGCTGGGCGAAGCCGGGGTTTGCGGCTTTCGTGTCTTCGATCATCGAAAGCGGATACGATCCGGCAAAGATGGATGGCGTACGTGCCCGCCTGCGAGAGCTTGGTATTGAGCCCTATGACTGCCTCAACCCTGGGCTCATGGACTTCATCGCCACCTGGACGGCAAAGAAGAGTGGCGCGCTCAAAACCGAAACTGCCTGAACAAGTCTGCCGCAGACATCTCACCGTTCTCGACATCCACCAACAGGTAACATCGAATGGATCGCCTACAGCCCGAATTCAAAGACGAAATTCGTAGAATTGTTGGTGACGAAAATCTCAAGGACGGGGAGGCCATTGCCACGGTCGACCACGGAGTTGCACCTGAAAATCTCGGGGCAGGCGCCGTGGTCTACCCGAGAACGACCGATGAGGTTGCCGCCGTCGTCAAATGTTGCCTCGCCAACGGGATCTCGCTCGTCACCCATGGAGGACGAACCGGGCTCGTAGGCGGGGCGATGTCTCGGCCGGGCGAACTGGTGCTTTCAACCGCCCGCCTCAATCGAATCCTGGATATTTCACCAATCGAGCGGGTTGCGGTCGTGGAGGCCGGCGTGACACTGCAAGCGCTGCAAGTGGCGGCCGCGGAGCATCGACTTGAAACAGGGATCGATTTGCCATCGCGCGGTTCGGCAACGATCGGAGGTATGGCCTCGACGAATGCCGGGGGTATTGCAGCCTTTCGGTTTGGGGTCATGCGGCATCGCATTCTTGGCCTGGAGGCCGTGCTCGCGGATGGCTCGATCTATTCCGATCTTACACGGGTCGTGAAAAACGCGGCCGGCTATGATCTGAAACATCTCTTTGTGGGAGCCGAAGGAACACTCGGCATCATAACGCGTATTGCCGTCAAGCTTGAGCCCCAGCCCTTTGCCACGGCCACTGTCCTCTTCGGTTTACCGTCAGTTGATGCAGCGCTCGAGACAGTTCGTCGAGGTCTCGACGCCGAGTACGGTCAACTACGCGCTGCGGAAGCGATCTGGAACACCTATTTCCGTCTGACATCCGGCCATCATCGTTGGTCTGTCTCGGACTACAATGCCGAGCATCCGGTCAACCTGCTGGTTTCACTAAGCGGGGCCGAGGAGGGAGCGTTGCAATCGGAACTGGGACGTATCTATGAAGACGTCATCGAGGATCACCCCGACGCCTCAGCCGTCATTGCATCCTCAGGTGCGCAGGAGATGGATCTTTGGCGACTGCGCGAAGACACGGACCTCATCTACCGAAAGCATCCGAGCGCACCATCCTACGATGTCTCGGTTCCTCTATCGCAAGTCGGGTCTTATCTTAATCGCTGTCTTGCAGATCTCAGGGGACTGGATGCCACGTTCGATCCCTACGTGTTCGGCCATCTTGCTGACGGAAATCTCCATATCGTCCTCAACGCGGCTGGCAGTGACATTGCAGGCGAAAAGGCGAAAGCCATTGAGAAGGTGCTCTACAGGGACATAGTTACGATCGGCGGGTCATTCTCTGCCGAGCATGGGATCGGCACCAAGAGAGTGGGGTCACTGTCAGCCACATCGAACCCGGTCAAGCTGGCGCTGATGCATCGGGTCAAGGACACGCTCGATGCGTCCGCGATCCTCAATCCGGGAAAGGTGTTGCCCCGGCAACCGACCCTTCGGCGACGGGTTCACGCCACCCGATAGATCTGCGCCACCCCCCACCCCCGGAAAAGCCTTCGAGCTCATCAGCTTGAGAAGCGTCGGCGCGGCGATTTCGGAGAATAGCGGCAGGCCTTTGCTCAGCGCCGCGATGGGCTCACGCCCGCAATTCACGATCGAGCGGCCTTCGTGATCCCGCGTTTTGCTTCCATTGCCTGCGGCGAACTTTCCGCGGCACCCAATTGCTGCAACCTCCAACTTCACCTACATTGACCAAGTGGTAAAAAAGACGTGTTCCAAAACGCGCAATCAACCAGAGGGGAATTTAATGCATAGCAATTCCTTCAATTCCGCCATTTCCAGAAGAACCCTGATGAAAGTTGCTGGCGCATCCGCCGTGGTGGCCGCGGCGGGTCTGCCGAGCCGTCTGTTTGCTGCGGACCCGATAAAGGTGGCGGCCATCTATACCGTCCCGGTCGAGCAGCAGTGGGTCAGCCGTATCCACAAGGCAGCTAATGCCGCCAAGGAGCGCGGCGACATCGAATATGTCTATTCTGAAAACACCGCGAACAACGATTACGAGCGCGTCATGCGCGAATATTGCGAGGCCGGCCACAAGCTGATCCTGGGCGAGGTCTTCGGCGTCGAGGATGCCGCCCGCGCCGTCGCCAAAGACTATCCTGACGTCGCCTTCCTGATGGGCTCGAGCTTCAAGCCCGATGCCGCCGTGCCGAACTTTTCGGTTTTCGACAACTATATCCAGGACGCATCCTATCTGTCCGGCCTGGTCGCCGGCGCAATGACCAAGTCCAAGAACATCGGCATGGTGGGAGGCTATCCGATCCCGGAGGTCAACCGGCTGATGAACGCGTTCATGGCTGGCGTGAATGAAGTGGCCCCGGACACCAAGTTCCAGGTCGCCTTCATCGGCTCGTGGTTCGATCCGCCCAAGGCCAAGGAGACCGCATTCGCCCAGATCGATGGCGGTGCGGACCTTCTATATGCCGAGCGTTTCGGCGTGTCCGACGCCGCCAAGGAGAAGAAAGTCCTGGCCATTGGCAATGTCATCGATACCCAGGCGGACTATCCGGACACCGTTGTCGTCTCCGCGCTGTGGCATTTCGAACCGACACTCGACAAGGCTATCGCCGAAGTGAAGGCCGGCACTTTCAAGGCCGACGACTACGGCGTCTATTCCTTCATGAAGAACGGCGGCTGTTCGCTCGCGCCTCTCGGCACCTTCGACAGCAAGGTTCCGGACGACATCAAGGCCAAGGTCGCGGAGAAGGAAAAGATGATCGAGGATGGCTCGTTCGCCGTCGAGATCAACGACGCCGAGCCAAAATCGAGCTAGCCCTCTTCTCCTTCCGTTCATGGGAGAGGTGGTTGGCAATGCCGGACGAGGGATTACCCTTCGCCGGCAGCGACCATTCCCTCCCTGGACGAGAAAGGAAGCCCCCCGCAACGCCACTTCCGGTCACCGATGTGTCAAGCAATCCCGCCCTTCGTCTTTCACGCATCAGCAAGCGTTTCGGCCCGCTCCGAGCCAACGAGGCCATTTCCTTCGACCTGAAGCGGGGCGAAGTCATCGCGCTTCTCGGGGAGAACGGCGCCGGCAAGACGACGCTGATGAACATTCTCTTCGGCCACTACATCGCAGACGAAGGAACCGTAGAGGCCTTTGGCAAGCCGCTTCCGCCGGGAGATCCGCGCGCAGCCCTCGATGCCGGCATCGGCATGGTCCACCAGCACTTCACTCTCGCCGACAACATGACGGTGCAGGAAAACATCGCGCTTGGCACGCAGGGCCTCTGGCGCATGCGGCTCGACCGGGCCGCAGCGCGGCGGCGCATCGCGCAACTGTCTACCGATTTCGGCCTCGCCGTCGATCCCGCGGCCACCGTCTCCACCCTTTCGGTCGGCGAACGCCAGCGCGTCGAGATCCTGAAGGCCCTTTATCGCGAAGCCCGCATTCTCATCCTGGACGAGCCGACGGCTGTTCTGACCCCCGACGAGACCGACGCATTGTTCCGGACGCTGAAACTGCTCGTCGCCAAAGGCCTGTCGATCATCTTCATCTCCCACAAGTTGCACGAAGTGATGGCTGTCAGCGATCGTGTACTGGTTCTGCGCTCCGGCCAGCTCGTCGGCGAGCGCGAGACAGGCTCGACCGATCGCAAAGAACTGGCCTCCCTCATGGTTGGCCAGGAGGTCAAGCCGGCGGAGGTCAGCCCGGTGAAACTGGGCGCACCGCTGCTGGCGCTCGAGGGCGTCTCAACAGCGCCGTATAACGGAGCCGGCCTCGATAAGGTGTCGCTCACGCTGACAGCTGGTGAAATCACCGGCCTTGCCGGCGTTGCCGGCAATGGTCAGGCTGTCCTTGCCGGCCTCATCGCCGGCATCCGGCGTCCAACCGGCGGCAGCATTTCCATCGCCGGGCAGGAAGTCGCTGACTGGTCGCCGCGCGCTGCGCTCGCCCATGGCGTGGCCCGCATTCCGGAAGACCGCCACGCTATCGGCAGCATCGGCGACATGAGTGTGGCGGAGAACGTCATCGCCGAACGCTACCGGAGCCCGCGGTTCAACCGCATGGGCTTCCTGAACTGGAAAGCCGCCGGCCGCTTCGCCGAGAAACTCATTGCCGACTACGACGTCAAATGCCCCTCGCCCGAGGCCCGCATACGCCTGCTCTCGGGCGGCAATATGCAGAAGCTCATCCTCGGCCGAGCCCTTGATCCCGACCCGGCGGTCATCCTTGCAAGCCAGCCGACCCGCGGCCTCGATGTCGGCGCCGTCGCCTATGTTCACCGCATGTTGCTTGAAGCGCGGGAAAGGGGCGCGGCGATATTGCTGATTTCGGAGGACCTTGAGGAAATCCTGGCATTGTCCGACCGCATCATCGTCATGTCCAAGGGGCGCTTATCGACGCCGTCTTCGCGCGGTGAACGCAGCATTCGGGAACTGGGGGAGCTGATGGCAGGCCACAGCGGGGAGCCTAGCGATCATGCGGCTTGAGCCGAAGCCCGCACCGTCATTGACGGTCACCTTGCTGTTTCCGCTGGCAGCCATCGCCACCACGCTGCTGCTGACGTCGATGCTGGTTCTTGCCGCTGGCGCTTCGCCACTGTCCGTCTTCTATCTTGTGGCCAAGGGTGCGGCCGGCTCGCAGTTCGCGCTCATGGAAACCTTGACCCGCGCGACGCCGCTGATCTTCACGGGCTTGGCGATCGCCGTCGCCTTCCGGGCCAAGCTCTGGAACATCGGCGCAGAAGCGCAACTCTACATCGGGGGCGTCGTCACCGTGGTGCTGGGAACCGGCGCGCTGCCGCTACCTTCGGTCATTCTGATCCCGGTGATCATGGCCGCCGTCATGGCCGCAGGCGCAATGCTTCTGCTTGGCCCGGCCGTGCTGAAGACCCGCTTCGGCGTCGATGAGGTGGTGACCACGCTGCTGCTCAACTTCATCGTCCTGTTGTTCGTGTCGATGCTGCTTGAAGGTGTGCTCAAGGATCCGATGGGGCTCGGCTGGCCGCAATCGCAGAAGGTGATCGCCGAAGCGCAATTGCCACGCCTCATCCAGGGCAAGCGCCTGCACTATGGTTTCGTCATTGCCCTTGCTTCGGCCGTTCTCGTCTGGGTCGTCATGAAAAAGACGGTTCTCGGCTACGAAATGCGCGCCGTCGGCCTCAATGCCGAGGGCGCACGCTTTGTCGGCATTCTGGTCAACCGCACGCTCATGAAGACGGCGCTGCTTTCGGGCGGGTTGGCCGCACTTGCCGGCTTTTCAGAAGTCTCGGGGCTCAAGGGCAACCTGACGCTCGACCTGTCGCCGGGCTACGGCTACTCCGGCATCGTCGTCGCGATGCTGGCCATGCTCAACCCGCTCGGCGTCATCGCATCGGCCATCTTCGTCGCCGGCATTTTCGTCGGCGCCGATGCCATGAGCCGTGCGGCCAAGGTGCCGAGTTACATAGCCCACGTCATGGTCGCCACCTCGCTGCTGACGATGGTTGTCGCGATCCTTCTGACGCGATTCCGGATAAGGTGGAGGTGACATGGACGCGCTTGAGATCCTCTTCACCGCCTCCTTCTGGGTCGCCGCCATCCGCATAGCATCGCCGCTGATCTTCGCAACCATGGGCGAGTTGATCTGCGAGCGCGCGGGCGTCCTCAACCTCGGCATCGAGGGGATCATGACGGCAGGCGCCTTCGCCGGCTGGTTCACCGTCTATTCTGGCGGCGATCTTTTGGCCGGCGTGCTGGTCGCTGCCCTGGTCGGTGCCATGTTCGGCTTGCTGCACGCCACGCTCACGGTACCGCTCGGCCTGTCGCAACACGTCGTCGGCATCGGCGTTACGCTGCTTGCTACAAGCCTTACCTATTTCACCTATCGTCTTGCGCTGCCCGAGGTGACGTCGCCGCCCAAGATCGAGCCGTTCCAGCCCTTGCCGATCCCGGGCCTGTCCAGCATTCCTGTCGTTGGTGAGGCGCTGTTTACCCAGACGCCGCTGACCTATCTCGCATTCGTGTCGGTCGCAGCCGTCGCCTGGATCCTCTATCGCACCCCCATTGGCCTTGCCGTTCGCGCTGCGGGTGAAAACCCGTCGGCGGTCGAGGCGCAAGGCATTTCGGTCACCGGCATACGCATGGGCGCCGTCGCCGTCGGCAGCGCGCTGATGGCGGTCGGCGGCGCCTTTCTCACCATCTCGGCCTTCAATTCCTTCTTCTTCCAGATGATCAATGGGCGCGGCTGGATTTGCATCGCGCTGGTCGTCTTCGGCTCCTGGCGACCAGGAAAGGCGCTGATCGGCGCCATCCTGTTTGCCGCATTCGATGCCTATCAGGTTCGCCTGCAGCAGATATCGGGCGGTATCGTGCCCTATCAGGTTTTCCTGATGATGCCCTATGCGCTGTCGATCCTGGCGCTGATCCTGGTCGCACGCCGCGCCACCTATCCCAAAGCTTTGATGATCCCGTACCAGAAAGGCGAAAGATGAGTTTCGACCTGATCGTAAAGGGCGGCACGCTGCCCGATGGAACCGTCGCCGATATCGGCATCAAGGGCGACAGGATCGCCGCGATCGAGCCCCGTATCGATGCCGGGGCCGGTCGTGTCGTCGATGCCTCGGGCAACCTCGTCAGCCAGCCCTTTGTGGATCCGCATTTCCATATGGACGCAACGCTGTCCTACGGCCTGCCGCGTATCAATGCCTCAGGCACGCTGCTCGAAGGCATCGCGCTGTGGGGCGAACTCAAGCCGCTCCTGACCCACGAGGCCGTCAAGGAACGCGCGCTGGCCTATTGCGACTGGGCGGTCTCGATGGGCCTCCTCGCCATCCGCACCCATGTCGATACCTGCGACGACCGCCTTCTTGCGGTCGAAGCGCTGCTCGAGGTCAAGAAGGAGATCGCGCCCTATATCGATCTCCAGCTCGTCGCCTTCCCGCAGGACGGGCTCTACCGCTCGGCGAATGCGCGCGAGAACACCATCCGCGCCCTCGACATGGGCGTCGACATCGTCGGCGGCATCCCGCATTTCGAGCGGACCATGTCCGACGGCACGCGTTCCGTTACCGAACTTTGCGAGATCGCGGCCGAGCGCGGCCTGATGGTCGACCTGCATTGCGACGAGACCGACGATCCTCTGTCGCGCCATATCGAGCAGCTTGCCTATGAGACCCGGAGGCTCGGCCTGCAAGGCCGGGTGGCTGGCTCGCACCTTACCTCGATGCATTCGATGGACAACTACTACGTCTCGAAACTGCTGCCGCTGATTGCGGAAGCCGGTGTCTCGGCGATCCCCAATCCACTGATCAACATCATGCTGCAGGGGCGGCACGATACCTATCCCAAGCGGCGTGGCCTGACGCGAGTGCCCGAAATGCTGAAGGCCGGCATCCGCACCGGCTGGGGTCAGGATTGCGTGCTCGATCCCTGGTACTCCCTCGGCACAGCCGACATGCTCGATGTCGCCTTCATGGGATTGCACGTCGCCCAGATGTCCTCGCCCGCGGACATGCGCACCTGTTTCGACATGGTCACCAAGGTCAATGCCGAGATCATGGGACTCGATCATCTCGGTCTAGCCGTCGGCAAATCGGCAAGCCTCGTTGTGCTCAATGCGGGTAACCCCATCGAGGCGGTGCGCCTGCGCGCCGAGCGGCTCTGTGTCGTGGCGAAGGGCAAGGTCGTGGCTGAACGCGAGAAGCGCGATACGGCCCTGTCCATCAAGGGCCGTCCGGCGACCATCAACCGCCGCCACATCGTGCCACCGCAGCCACGCTGAACGGACTGGACGAGAACAGAACGGGAGGGCCCGAATACCCCAGAGCGTCATCCGGTTCATCGAGAAAATTTCCGCGAGTGACGGGCTGATCATTTCGAGCCCTGAATATGTCCGCAGCATTCCCTGCAGCCTCAAAAACCCGATCGATTGGCTGCTCGGGCCGGCATCAGCGCGCTTATCTATCCCTTTACGTATCCAAAGCCTTCAACGATCTTTTCATCCCGGACGCGCAAATTTGTCTAACGCCGCTTCGCCAGCACAGATCGAGACAGCACAACCGCGAGGCCGATCAGAATTGTCGCGACGATGAAGAGGAAGGCCGCTGCCGCAATCGCCGGGCTGATGTTCTCACGGATACTCGAAAACATCTGCCGGGCCAGCGTACGCTGGTTGGGACCGGCGACAAAGAGCGTCAGCACAACCTCGTCCAGCGAGGTGGCGAAGGCCAGCACCGCGCCGGAGAGCACGCCGGGCATGGCGAGCGGCAGGGTCACGCGGCGGAAGACCGTTGCGGGCGAAGCGCCGAGGCTTTGTGCGGCGAGTTCCACGCGTTCGTCGATGCCGGCAAGCGCGCCGATGACGCTGACCACGACGAAGGGCACGGCGACGACAGTGTGGGCGATGATCACGCCGGCATAGCTGTTCGTCAGGCCGAAACCCGCGAGCAGCACCTGCATGCCGACACCGAGCACGACAGCGGGCACCACCATGGGCAGTAGAAAAAGCGTGCGTATTGACCCGCGGAAGAAGAGGAGGCGGTTGCGCAGGCCGAGCGAGGCGGCGGTGCCAAGCACGGTGGCGAGCAGCGTCGTGCCCGTCCCGATGATCAGGCTGTTAAAGATCGCCCGCCGCCAGGCATCTGCCGTGAACAATTCCTCGAACCAGCGCAGCGACCAGGACGGGATCGGGTAGGTGAGGATGACGCTCGAGGTGAAGGCGAGCGGCAGGATGGCGATGAGCGGCGCGACGAGGAAGAGGATCGTCAGCGAGGCGAAAGCGAACTTGGTGAGCTTCATCGGCATGACCTAGCGCCTCCCCGGCTCGTCAGTGGAGAGCCGCGCATAGACACTATAGAGCAGCAGCGTCGCGACAAGCAGCACGACGCCAAGCGCCCCGGCCATGCCCCAGTTCGCAGAACCTGTGGCGTAGAAGGCGATGATCGAGCTGATCATCTGGTCGCCCGGCCCGCCAATCAGAGCCGGGGTGATGTAGTAGCCGATTGCAGAAATGAAGACGAGCAGACTGCCGGAGGCGACGCCGCGCAGGCTCAGCGGCAGCAGCACGCGCAGGAACGCGCGCCAGGGCGGCGCTCCGAGCGAGGCGGCCGCCGGCATCAGGTTCTTCGGGATGGTAATAAGCACCGAATAGATTGGCAGCACCATGAAAGGCAGCAGCACATGGGTCATGGCGATGATGACGCCGGTGCGATTGAAGATCAACGGCAGCGGCGCATCGATCAGGCCGAGCGTTTGCAGAAGGTCGTTGATCAACCCTTTTTCCTGCAACAGGATGAACCAGGCGGCGGTGCGTACCAGAAGCGAGGTCCAGAGCGGTAGCAGCACAGCAGCCAGCATCAGGTCGCGCTTCCAGCCGGTCAGCGAAGCCGCGATCATCGCATAGGGGAAGCCGATACCGGCGCAGGCGAAGGTGACAAGTGCGGCGATCCAGAAGGTGCGCACGAGGATAACCCGGTTGACGGACCGGTCGGCTGGGAGTTGCTCGATATCGCCGGCGGCATTGCGGCCGAGATCGACTGCGGCGAGCA
Source organism: Ensifer sp. Root31 (assembly GCF_001424825.1). Classification (NCBI taxonomy): domain Bacteria; kingdom Pseudomonadati; phylum Pseudomonadota; class Alphaproteobacteria; order Hyphomicrobiales; family Rhizobiaceae; genus Ensifer; species Ensifer sp. Root31. The sequence goes on from NZ_LMCO01000034.1 coordinate 11,289, forward strand.
GGTTGCGATCGGTGAGCGGCGAGAGCGCATCGGCGATGGCCAGCCAGAATTCCGGTTTCTCCCAACGCTTGTCGATGGAGACGAGGTCGGCGGGCGGGTTCGCCGTGTCGTCGAGCGCGCTGGTCGTCTTGGACATGAGCGTGCGGAAGCCGGAACGTGCGCTGTTGAGGCGGCGGACCATATCGCCGAGCGCCTGGTCGTCATCGACGGCCTTCAGGTCCTCCATCAGCGCCGTCTGCATGGGCATGGTCGGCGGCGACTTTCGATCCCAATCCGTCAGCACTTCGGCGCTGCGCGGAAGCAGGCGCAGCACGGCTGGATCCGACACCGCCTGCGACATCATGCTGAACAGCGGCCAGACGAAGAAGCCGATGAGGAAGAGAAGCAGCGGCGCAAGAAGAACGAGCGACCGCCCGGTCCGGGACGAGACTGCACTCATGGCGCGATGACCCGGCAATCGCCGGCTGAAAAGGCCGCATAGACCTTGGTGCCCGGCGGGAATTCGCGTGACCGGCGACCGAGCTTGGCGATCAGCGGTTGCGCTGCGTTCTGTAACTGCACACGCAGATGATCGCCCTGATAGACGGAATCGGTCACTTCCGTTTCCAGGCAATTGCGCGCTTCGCCGCGCGTTTCGCTGAGATCGACCCGCTCCGGCCGGATAGAGAGAAAGACGGGTTGGCCGGAGGCGACGCTGCCGGAAACGGCCGAAACGATATGCGCGCCGGACCGCAGGCGCACGGTCGCTTCCTGCCCCTGCACCGCCTCGACGACACCCTCGACCAGATTGGTCTCGCCGATAAATTCCGCGACGAAGCGCGTCGCCGGTTCGTCATAGACCTGCCGCGGCGTGCCAATCTGCTCAATCTTACCCTTGTTGAAGACGGCGACGCGGTCCGACATGGTCAGCGCCTCCGACTGGTCATGTGTGACGAAGACAATCGTTACGCCAAGGCGGCGGTGCAGGTCGCGAATGTCGAGCTGCATTTGCTCGCGCAACTGCTTGTCGAGCGCGCCGAGCGGCTCGTCCATCAGCACGACGCGCGGCTCGAAGACCAGCGCGCGGGAAAGCGCCACACGCTGTTGCTGCCCCCCGGAGAGTTGCGAAGGCCGGCGGTCGGCGAAGGCCGACAGCTGCACCATGTCCAGCGCTCGCGCCACGCGCTCGGCGATCTCCGCCTTGCCCAGCCTACGCATCTGCAACGGGAAGGCCACGTTCTCGCCGACCGACATATGCGGGAACAAAGCATAACTCTGGAAGACGACCCCCATGTCCCGCTTGTGGGTCGGCACGTCGTTGATCGCCGTCCCGTCCAGCAGGATATTGCCGGAGGTCGGCTGCTCGAAACCAGCCAGCATCATCAGGAGCGTCGTCTTGCCGGAGCCGGAGGGGCCGAGCAGGCTTACGAACTCGCCCTTGCCAATGCCGAGAGCCAGGTTTTCAACCACGCAGAGCGGGCCATAGAATTTGGTGATGCGGTCAAATCGAATGAATTCGGCCACGGAAGACTCCATCGCTAGAGGCGAAGGATGCGCCATCCGGAAAACCCGTGAGAACGCATCCGGCCAGGCAGGAAGGGCGCCCGTCGGAGCGCCCTTCGCGGCGAATGTTCTTACTGGGCCAGCCAGGCGTTGAAGCGCTGCGTCAGCGTTTCGGCATTGTCGATCCAGAAGTCCACATTCAGCGAGATCGACTCCGTCATGTTCGCCGGATCGGTCGGCAGGTCCTTGGCGAATTCCGCCGGAACCTTGGCTGCAGCTTCCTTGTTCGGCAGGCCGTAGGCGACGAATTCCGGCAGCTTCGCCTGATGTTCGGGCAGGCTTGCGAAGGCAATGAAGTCCTGTGCAGCGTCCTTGTTTTCCGCATCCTTCAGCACCACCCAGCTATCGACGGCGTAGATGCTGCCCGGCCAGACGACCTTGAAGTTCTTGCCTTCCGTGCGGTTGATGCCAGTGATGCGGCCGTTATAGGCCGACGTCATCGCCACTTCGCCAGAGGCGAGGAACTGCAGCGGCTGGGCGCCCGATTCCCACCAAACGATGTGCGGCTTCAGCTCGTCGAGCTTCTTAAATGCGCGCTCGACCCCTTCGTCGGTCCCAAGCACGTCGTACAGCTCGTCCTTAGAGACGCCATCGGCGAGCAGCGCGAATTCGAGCGTATATTTCGGGCCTTTTCGCAGCGAGCGCTTGCCGGGGAATTTTTCGACATTCCAGAAGTCCGCCCAGGAGGCCGGGCCTTCCTTCAGCTTATCACCGTCATAGGCGATCGCCGTCGACCAGACGATGGCGCCGACACCACAGTCATCGACCGCAGAATCGAGGAACTTGTCCTTGCCGCCCATCTTGTCCCAGTCGATCTTTTCATAGAGTCCGTCGGCACAGCCGAGCGCCAACTCTTCGGCTTCCACCTGCACGGCATCCCAGTTCGGCGCGCCGGCCTTGACCTTCGACTGGATGACGCCGATGCCGCCGTCCCAGGCTTCGTCGAGCACCGGCTTGCCGGTCTTTTCGGCGAAGGGCTTGAAATAGATGTTGCGCTGCGCGTCCTGATAGTTGCCGCCCCAGGAGACGACGGTCAGGTCCCGTGCGAATGCCGGTGCGGCAAGGCTTGCGGACAGCACGACGACGGCGGACGCCAGAACACCCGCTTGAAAGATAGTCTTCATTGCACTCCCCTTTTCTTCGTTTGTGAAGGAACCGCCGTCAGCCTCCGGCCCCCGTTGATGATCTCATGCGGACTGCTGACCCGTCCCTTTGGCGTATTGCGATGATTACAGCCTTTCCGCTCGTCGCGCCCTTTCTCCCCGGGCGTTTGTCCGACCGTATGATGCACTCCGGTCCTTGTCGGTCAGCGGGGATTTTCCCCAGTCGACCATCGTCAGACGTGTTGACCTCCGTTGATGTGAATTTCCGCGCCGTTGATGTAGGACGATGGCTCGGTGCAGAGGAAATAGATGGTCTCCGCGACCTCGCGCGGTTCGCCCAGTCTTCGCATCGGCACTTCCGCCGCCACCAGTTCATCCGTTCCGGGCGACAGGATCGACGTTTCGATCTCGCCCGGGGCGATGGCATTCGCCCTGACCCCGCGTTGGCCGAATTCGTGCGCCATTTCACGGGTCAGCGAGGCAAGCGCCGCCTTGGACGCCGCATAGGCAACGCCTGCGAAGGGGTGGACGCGCGAGCCGGCGATCGACGTAACATTGACGATCGAGCCCTTCGCCGCTTCCAGTTCCGGCATGAGTGCGCGGGCGATCAAAGCGGTCGAGATAAGATTGACGTTGAGCACCTGCGTCCAGACATCGGCATCCGTATCCAGCACACCGAGGCGGCTCTTGCCCGGCCCCTTCGGCGAAATGCCGGCATTATTGACGAGCGCGTGCAGCCGGCCGTTCGGCAGGCGCTCGCGCACCGTCGCTGCCAGGCGGTCGATCTGCGTGAGATCCGCGAGGTCGGCCTGGATATGGCTTTCGCGGGCGGAGGGCCAGGCGCATTCCTCTGAAAAGGATTGACGGGAAACGGTGAGAATGCGCCAGCCCTTCGACTGGAAGAGCTTGACCGTCGCATGACCGATCCCGCGGCTCGCACCCGTCAGCAACATGTAGCGGCATTCTTCGGTCATGGGAGCGTTCTCTGTTGATGCTTGATACATCGTAATAGGCCGCTCATGAATTGCAAGCCTCCTCTTCCAAGTGATGTCAGGCCCGGCGCGCCTCCCGCTCCGTTCCCCGTTCGATGCGCTCGAGGATCGGCTTGCCGCCGAGCAGGATATCGTCGACGATCGCCATCGAGGCGGCGGCGGAATCGTGCCGTTTCAGGGCTTCGACGACCGGGTAGTGATGGTCGATCATCGCACGTCCACCCTCTATATAGGCATCGGAAATGTGCGGCCCCATCTGCAGCCAGAGCCGCCGCAGGATGCCGTTCAGCACCGGCAGCCCAGCGATCTGCGGCAACAGGAAGTGGAAGGCTTGGTTGAGTTGCGTGCCCTTCAGCCGGTCGCCGGCCTCGATTGCCTGTTCATTTTCGCGCAAGATGCGTTCCAATGCCTCGATATCCGTGCTCGTCGCCACCTGGGCGGCGGTTTCCGCCGCCAATCCCTCCAGCCGGACACGGATTGCGCGGATCTCGCGGTAGCGGTTTTCGCTCAAACCCGGGATGCGGATGTCGCGCGGCGAGCGGAAGGTGATCGCCTCGTCATTGGCAAGCCGAAGGATGGCGTCGCGGATCGGTGTGACGCTCGTGCCGAATTGTTCCGCCAGATCACGGATCTTCAGCCGGTCGCCGGGCTGGAACCGTCCCTGGATCAGGGCATCGCACAACGCACCATAAACCGCGCTGTTGAGGTTCTCATGATCCAGTGACGTAAATTGAGGCATGGAACTGGTCCGCAAAATCGAATAACAAGATACTTGATGCATCTTTTTCGGCGTGTTTCAAGTATGACATGTCGCGGACATCTTCCGCCAAACGGCTTGCGGCGGCAATTTAGTCGGCACCGTGGTCAGCGGACGGCAGGGACAATCGAAGGAAATGCGGGCAACCCCACCAACGGAGCAAGCATGACGGAGCCATCGCCCACCGCCAAGAAGGCCGATTCCATGTCGGCGACGTGGAGTGCGACATCGCTTGCCGATGCCGAGGCCGCGGTGAAGCAGGTCTATGGCATGGGCGGCACGATCAGGCGGTTCTCCAGCGAAAGGGACGAGACCTTTCTTTTCACCCGCTCTGACGAAACGGACTTCATCCTCAAGATTGCCAATCCCGCCGAGGACCCGGCCGCGCTGGAATTCCAGGACGGTGCGCTCCTGCATCTGGAGGCTGCCGCCCCCGCCGTACCGGTGCCGCGGCTCATACTCACGAAAAGCGGAGAGCCTAGCCACACGCTTTCCACCGCCGATGGCCCGCGCATCATGCGCCTGCTCACTTTCCTGCGGGGAGAATTGCAGTACCGCACACCCGCCTCCGAGGCGCAGAGCCGCAACGTCGGCCGGGCGCTTGCGGAACTCGGGCTCGGCCTTGAGAACTATGACGGACGCCCGCCGGCGGGAAAGCTGATGTGGGACATTTCCCACACGCTCGATCTCACTGCCGTCCTCGACCATGTCGCGCCCGAACGCCGGGCGCAGGCGAAGGCCGTGCTGGCGGAGTTCGAGCGGGCGCTTCCCGCCATCACCAATCTCAAGCGGCGGCAGATCATCCACAACGACTTCAACCCGCACAATGTCTTGCTCGATCCGGCCGCACCCACCGCAGTCGTCGGCATCATCGATTTCGGCGACATGGTCCATGCGCCAGTCATCAACGATCTTGCCGTCGCGCTTTCCTATCATCTGGCGACGGAAAACTGGGCGGCGCGCACCAGTTCCTTCCTGGAGGGGTTCCTTTCGGCACGTGCGTTGGATCCTGCCGAAATTGAACTTCTACCAGTGTTGACCCGGTCGCGGCTGGCGATGTCTCTCATCATCGCCGAATGGCGCTCCGCACGCTTCCCGGAAAACCGCGACTACATTTTGCGCAACCACGCCACCGCCTGGCGGGGGCTTCAAAACATATCCGATCTGACGTCGGCCGGGCTGAAAAGGCTCGTGCCCAACCTTTCCGAGGCCTGATCATGTCGATGGTAAATGCCTTCTCGCGCGAAGATTTCGAACGGCTCAACGAAGCCGAACGGGCGCTGATCGCGCGCCGGGAAAAGGTGCTCGGTCCCGCCTACCGCCTCTTCTATGAAAAACCGCTGCATCTCGTGCGCGGCGAAGGCGTCTTTCTCTATGACGCGGCCGGCGAACGATATCTCGATGCCTACAACAACGTCGCCTCGCTCGGCCATTGCCACCCGCGCGTGGTGGAGGCGATCACCAGGCAAACCGCCGTGCTGAACACCCATACGCGCTACCTGCACGAAGGCATCGTCGACTATGCAGAGGCGCTGACGGCCACCTTCCCCGAGGCGCTCAGCCAGGTCATGTTCACCTGTACCGGCAGCGAGGCGAATGACCTTGCGGTGCGCATCGCCCGCTTCGTCACCGGCGGCACAGGCATCATCGCAACGGAGCTTGCCTATCACGGTCTCACGAGCGCCGTCGCGGAATTCTCGCCATCCCTCGGCGAAGCCGTGACGCTGGGGCCGCATGTGCGCACCGTGCCCGCCCCGGACGGCTACCGTCATTCCGCCGAAGAGATGGTGGAAAAGTTCGGCCGCGACGTGCGCGCGGCGATTGCCGACCTGAAGCGCCACGGCATCAAGCCGGCCATGCTGATCACCGACACGATCTTTTCCAGCGACGGTATTTTCGAGGGACCGAAAGGTTTTCTGAAGCCGGCGGTCGACGCCATCCATGAGGCCGGCGGTCTCTTCGTGGCGGATGAAGTACAGCCCGGCTTCGGCCGCACCGGCGAGGCCATGTGGGGCTTCGAACGCCACGGCGTCGCGCCCGATATGGTGACGATCGGCAAGCCGATGGGCAACGGCTACCCGATGGCCGGCATCGTTCTGCGCCCGGAGGTCATTGCCGAGTTCGGTCCTCGGGCGCGCTATTTCAACACGTTCGGCGGCAATCCAGTCGCGGCCGCCGCCGGCAAAGCCGTGCTGGACACGATCCGCATTGAAGGCCTGCAGCAGAATGCGCTGGTGGTTGGTCGCCACCTGATGGATAGGTTGAAGAGCCTCTCAGCTACCCATCCGGCGATCGGCGACGTGCGCGGGTCTGGGCTCTTCATCGGTGTCGAGATCATCGCGGACTCGGCGACAAAGCGTCCTGACGCGGCCCTGTCGACACGCATCGTCAACGGCCTGCGCGAGCGCCGCATCCTGATCAGCGCCTCAGGTCCCAATGCTAACGTTCTGAAGATCCGCCCTCCCCTCGTCTTCTCCCGCGAGAACGCCGACATGCTGGTTGACGCACTCGGCGACGTGCTGAGGACGCTCTGAAAGAATCGAAGCTGTCCTGCAAGGCCGGGTGGCCGGAGCGGCGTGGCCTGACGCGAGTGACCGAGATGCTGATGGCCCGCATCCGCACCGGCTGGGGTCAGATTGCGAGCTGGTGGCGTTATACTAAATTCGCAATATCAGTATAACACCACTCCCATCGGAGTCTCCGACTGTTATACTAACTTTCGCGATTCAGTATAACGGGGCAAATATGCGGCAGATCGACCTGATGTATCGCACGATGGCCGCTGAACTCGGTCAACGTTTGCTCGACGCCAGCTTCTCGGCCGATTTCCCGGTCGAAGGCCGCTTCGTGCCGGTCACGGTCAAAGCCCGCAAATACTGGTATTTCGACCAGCCAGGCGAAGGCGAGGGCCACCGGCAGAAACGCCGGTATGTTGGACCGACCGATGATCCCGAAATCAACAGGCGGGTAAAGGACTTCCGCGCGATCAAGGATGACGTCAAGGCCCGCCGTAAGCTGGTCACCACCCTCGTTCGCGAGGCTGGATTACCAGCTCCCGAACCGTTTTCCGGCGATGTCGTCGAGGCGCTGGCCCAGGCTGGCATTTTCCGCTTGCGGGCCTGCTTGGTAGGAACGGTAGCGTTCTCGACCTATGCGGGCCATCTTGGCGTCCGTCTTCCTGCCGCCTCGATGATGACAGGTGTTGCTGATTTCGCCCAGGACTACGCGATCAGCTCCGAAGTTGGGGGATTCGTTTCCGCCTATTCTTGAAATCCTACAAGGCGTCGATCCGACCTTCCGGCCGATCCCGCACCGCTCAGGGTCAACCCGATCAACGGCATTCAAGAACCGGGCGAGCTACAATGTGGAATTCTTGACCGGAATAGGGGTAGTGATGACTATCAAGATCAACCGGCCGACATGCCCGCCCTGGGTGGGGCAAGCGCCGATCCGCTGCGGTTTTTGGATTTCCTCATTTATGAGCCCGTGCGAGCCGTCCTGCTACACAAAAGCGGTATCTGCGTGATCGTCCCGGCTCCGGAGCGCTATGCTGTTCACAAGCTGATTGTGGCCTCCCGCCGCGTAGTCGATACGATTGGGGCTGCAAAGCGCGACAAAGACTTGAGGCAAGCGGTATTGCTCTTCGATGCGCTCGATGCTTCCAACCGTCTCGGCGAGCTGTCGGACGCTCTCAAGGAAGCCTGGGAAAGGGGAGAGGCCTGGCGCCATGCGATCCGGGCCGGAATGGGGTACATGTCCCGAGGGGATAGAGCTGCCACGGCCGCCTTGTTCCATGAACTGGGTGTCGATTACGAAGCGGAGTAGCACTCCGAAACATCATCAAGAGTATTATCGACGATCGTGAAGTCGGCACCCGGTGATGTCAGGGCCGCCAGAGATTCCGGTCCAGGTGCGACCATTTACCTCTGCAGTCGCGGTTTGGCTCTTCTCCCGGCGACCCGCACCCTGGCCAGTCCCACGGTCGCCCACCGAGCCGGACGTCTCACTGACCGCTGGACCATGGCTTGGAATACTGGCATCGTCGGCCGCGTATCGGTCCAGAAGAGCTGCGATCATCTTAGAGGGAGTGGCCGTGGAAGCCGGACATGACACCAGCGAGCTTGAAATGGTCGTCTTGATGACGCCCGACATGGCCAACTTCAGCGGCAAGGTCCATGGCGGCGCCCTGCTCAATCTTCTCGACCGCGTCGCGTTTTCCTGCGCCTCGCGCTATTCGCAGGAATATGCGGTGACCTTGTCAGTGGACCAGGTCGTCTTCCGGCAGCCGATCCATGTCGGCGAACTCGTGACCTTTCGCGCCTCGATCAATCAGGCCGGGCGGACCTCGATGGAAGTCGGGATCCGCGTCGAAGCCGAAAACATCCGCACCGGCGAGCGCAGGCACACGAACTCCTGCTATTTCACTATGGTGGCCGTCGATGCCGAGGGGCGTCCGACCGCGGTTCCGACTTACAATCCCGTGACCAGCATCCGAAAGCGACGCCAGCGCGCGGCGGAGGTGCGGAAAAACCTGCGGCGGGAGTTCGAGGCCCGCTTTCAAGCTGCTGGCTCGCCCACCGAAGCCTGATCGCCGCAATCCGTTTGCTCGCATGGTGGCTTCGCCCGGCGCCGGAGCCAAGGTCACTTTTTGCAACAAGGCCTCGCAAGGACCATTCCTGTGTTTGGCCCGGCGGCTTGATAGTGTATCTTTCACCGGCCGGAGCTAAATGGCCAAGGGGAGCGGTTCGCCACTTGCCCGGCGCATGGAGGGCGGCGTTGTTGGCCCTTAAGCCTGTTGAAGCCCATACATGCATTCGGCGCCTCTGCGGCGTGAATCCCGCGCAAATGTGCTGTGAGCATGCCCCCGCGTTCTGAAAAGCCACAATGACGCGTTCAAAACCATCGCGCCGCGTTCTGCATCTGGCGCCATTTTCGTGAACAAGCGAAGCCACCTATCAACGCCTGCTGCCACGGGAACCAACACCGTCGTTGCGGGCTCGGGATAACGGAGATTCAAATGTCCACATCCGAGACGGGACTTCAGTTTACAGAGGGCGTCGCCAACGGCGAGGTCCGGTATGATCTGGAGGATTTCATCCGCGCATCCGGCATTCCGCCGCTCGAAGCCCACGAAATGTTTACGAAATACGGGCCTTACAAGTCGGACCTCGACCCTTTGATCAAGGCGCGGGCCGAACAGCATATGGACCTGATGAAATAGCATCAGCTGCGTTGCCCGCCGGCAGATCGCGGCGGGCAACGCAGAATACATTTTCCCGGCAATATCCAAAGCCACGCCCGGCCGTCAGTCAGCGGAATAACGCTGCTCAAGCCAAGGGTCGCCACGCATGTGGTAGCCATTGCGCTCCCAGAAACCGGCCTCGTCGCCGGCTCGAAAATCGATGCGCGTCAGCCACTTTGCGCTCTTCCAGAAATAGAGATGCGGCACGACAAGCCGCATCGGCCCGCCATGGGTGCGGCTGATCGGCTTGCCCTCCCAATCGGTCGCAAGGATCGCGTGTTCCGAGGCAAAATCGGCGAGCGGCAGATTGGTCGTATAACCATCGTAGCTCGTCAGCATCACATGAGACGCTTCAGGCTTCGGCATGACCAGGTCGAGCAGGTCGTGCGTCAAGACCCCTTGCCAGCGATTGTCGTAGCGCGACCAGGTGGTGACGCAATGGATGTCGGAGAGGCTGTCGCTCTGCGGCAATGCCTTGAACGCTATCCAATCCAGCGACAGGCGCTGTTCGACGAGGCCGGTCACATCCAGCCGCCAGCGCTCCACGCCGATCGCGGGCTGCTGCCCGAGGTCCAGCACCGGCCAATCCCGAACAAGGTGCTGGCCCGGCGGCAATCGTTCGTCCTCAGGCCGGGCTGCGCGCCCGGTGAGGAACTTGCCGGCCGCCGCCCAACGCCGCTTCGTCGTCGTCAGCTTGGTTCCCGTTGGGGGTTCTTCGTCGGTCATCGGGTGCTCCTCCGGTCCGCGCGGATTAGAAGACCCGTCGCGGTTTCCGTCAAGCATCAGAGACGGGAGCTGTCTCTAGCGCAGCACGATCCGCAAGGCAGCCTGCGTCTCCCTCAGGAGCGGCAGATAGCGTTCGACCATTTCAGCAGCCGGCACATGTGCGGCCGGCGCGCCGATGTTGAGTGCCGCGACGATCTGGTTGCGATCGTTTTGAAGCGGAACGGCGATGGAGCAAAGACCGATTTCCAGCTCCTGGTCGATGATCGCATAGCCTTGGTGACGCACGCGGCCGATTTCGGCCATCAGTTCTTCCGTGTCGGTTCTCGTATGAGGTGTGTTTGCCTTGAGATCCGAGCGGGCGAGCACGTCCCTCGCCTGCTGTTCCGGCAAGGCGGCGAGCCACACGCGCCCCATTGATGCGCAATAGGCAGGAAGCCTGGAGCCCGGCATCAGGCTGATCGACATCACCCGCCTTTGCGAGGCGCGCGCGATATAGACAATCTCAGTGCCGTCGAGAACCGAGGCGGAAGCGCTTTGACCTGCCCGCTCCGAGAGCTGGTCGAGATAGGGCTGGACGATCGTCGGCAGAGGTGTCGCCGAGAGGTAGGCGTGGCCGAGCCGCAGGATTTTCGGGGTCAGAGAAAAGAACTTCCCGTCATAGTCGGCGTAGCCGAGCTCCGAGAGCGTCAGCAGCGAGCGGCGCACGGTCGCCCGGTCCAGACCAGTAATCTTCGCCGCCTCGGTGATCGTCAGCTTCTGCTGTGTCTCACCAAAAGCCTCGATGACGGTCAGCCCGCGGGCAAAACCGCTGACAAAATCGGTTTCTCTCATGGCTCATCCTCGTTCTACCGGCAATTAATCTGTGCGATATACGAACAAATGTCAAATATCGCACAAAATGTTTGACGCTCACTGTTTTTGAGAGCCTATTTCGGGCCAATACAGGCAAGGGGAGCTTGTCGGCCCGCACTCCATGGACCGCGAAAGACGACGCGTCAGCTCTTCCCACCGCCTGCAGACAACCATGCGCCCGCCGATTGGCGGCAACGCTCAAATCAGAAGAGAGGAAACATGGCGAAGATCGTTTCGCTCGCCGAGGCCATCGGCGACAATGTCAGGGATGGCGACACCGTTGCCATGGAGGGTTTCACCCATCTGATCCCCTATGCTGCCGGACATGAAGTGATCCGCCAGGGTCGAAAGAACCTGTTTCTCGTGCGCATGACGCCGGACATCCTCTATGATCAGCTGATCGGCGTGGGTGCTGCCCGCGGCATGAAATTCTCCTGGGGCGGCAATCCCGGTGTCGGCTCGCTTCACCGCTTCCGCGACGCAGTCGAAAACCAGTGGCCGCGGCCGCTCGAAATCGAAGAACACTCTCATGCGGCCATGGCCAACGCTTATGAGGCGGGTGCGGCGAACCTGCCGTTTGCGATGCTGCGTGGCTACATCGGCGCCGACCTTCCGAAGGTGAACGCGAACATCAAGCAGATCACCTGCCCCTTCACGTCCGAAGTGCTGGCCGCCGTTCCGGCGATCCGGCCGGATGTGACGATCATCCACGCCCAGCGGGCCGATAGGAAGGGCAACGTGCTCATCGAAGGCATCGTCGGCGTGCAGAAAGAGGCGGTGCTTGCAGCCAAGCGCTCGATCGTCACGGTTGAGGAAATCGTCGACGAGCTTGCACCACCGTCGCCCAACTCCGTCGTGCTCCCCACCTGGGCAGTAACGGCGGTCAGCCATGTGCCGGGCGGCGCCTTCCCGTCCTACGCCCACGGCTACTATCCGCGCTCGAACGCTTTCTACATCGGCTGGGACGAGATCGCCCGCGACCGCGAGAGTTTTACCGCATGGATCAAGGAGAACGTGCTCGACGCAGGGCCTGAAGATTTTGCACGACACGCCGGCAGGAAGCCGGCGAAGGCCGCTTGAGGAGGCGACGATGACGGATTTCACCCCAAACGAGATGATGACCATCGCAGCCTCGCGCGAACTTTCCAACGACGACGTCTGCTTCGTCGGCATCGGTGCGCCATCGGCCGCCTGCAACGTGGCGCGGTTGACCCACGCCCCCGACATTACGCTCATCTACGAAAGCGGAACCGTCGGCACCAAGCCGGATGTTCTCCCCTTGTCGATCGGAGACGGCGAGCTTTGCGATACCGCCCTCTTCACCGTCTCGGTGCCGGAGATGTTTCGCTACTGGCTGCAGGGCGGCCGCATTACCACCGGGTTTCTCGGCGGCGCGCAGATCGACAAGTTCGCCAACCTTAACACCACGGTCGTCGGTCCCTATGACCATCCGAAGGTCCGGCTGCCGGGCGGCGGCGGCGCTCCGGAGATCGCGTCGAATTGCGGCCGCATCTTCATCACCATGGCGCTCTCCAAGCGCGGCTTCGTCGAAAAGCTGCCCTTCATCACCTCGATGGGTCATGGCGAAGGCGGCGATCATCGCGAACGGCTCGGCATGAATACCAAGGGACCCACTCGCATCATCACCGATCTCTGCATTCTGGAGCCCGATCCGGTGACCAAGGAACTAACTGTTGTTTCGATCCATCACGGCGTCACACGTGACCAGATCGTCGACAATTGCGGCTGGCCGATCAAATTCGCCGGAGAGGTCATCGAGACGCCGGTGCCGACTGAGATCGAACTGGCGACGCTTCGCGACATCAACGCGCGCACGAAGAAGGCCCACCAGGGCAACAAGGAGGTCGCGTAAATGGCCGATGCTTATATCTGCGATTATATCCGCACGCCGATCGGCCGCTTCGGCGGCGCGCTCTCGTCAGTCAGGACAGACGACCTCGGCGCCATACCGCTGAAGGCGCTGATCGAACGCAACCCTTCGCTCGATTGGGAAGCGGTCGATGACGTCATCTTCGGCTGCGCCAATCAGGCAGGCGAAGACAACCGCAACGTCGCGCGCATGTCGCTGCTTCTGGCCGGGTTGCCGGCGAGCGTGACCGGCACCACGATCAACCGCCTCTGCGGTTCGGGCATGGATGCCGTCATCGCTGCCGCACGTGCCATCAAAGCGGGCGAAGCCGAATTGATGATTGCCGGCGGCGTCGAGAGCATGTCGCGGGCTCCCTTCGTGATGCCGAAAGCGGAGAGCGCATTTTCGCGCAATGCCGAGATCTATGACACCACCATCGGCTGGCGGTTCGTCAACCCGCTGATGAAGAAGCAATATGGCGTCGATTCCATGCCGGAGACCGGCGAAAACGTCGCCGAAGATTTCAAGGTAAGTCGAGAAGACCAGGACGCCTTTGCGCTGCGCAGCCAGGCGAAGGCGGCAGCCGCGCAAGCCAACGGTCGCCTGGCGAAGGAAATCGTCGCCGTCACCATTCCGCAGCGCAAGGGCGACCCGACTGTCGTCGAAAGAGACGAACATCCCCGCGCCACGACGATGGAGGCACTTGCCAAGCTCGGCACGCCCTTCAAGAAGGAGGGGGGCACGGTCACCGCCGGCAATGCGTCGGGCGTTAATGATGGCGCGGCGGCGTTGATCATTGCCTCCGAGGCGGCGGTCAGGAGATACGGCCTCAAACCTATCGCCCGTATCCTCGGCGGGGCCACCGCCGGCGTTGAACCGCGCATCATGGGTTTCGGCCCGGCCCCGGCCTCGAAGAAATTGATGGCGCGTCTTCGCCTGGCGCAGGAACAGTTCGATGTCATCGAGCTCAACGAAGCCTTTGCCTCGCAGGGACTAGCGACGCTGCGCGATCTCGGCATTGCCGACGACGACGGCCGCGTCAACCGCAATGGCGGCGCCATTGCCCTTGGCCATCCGCTCGGCATGTCCGGCGCCCGCATTACAGGGACGGCCGCGCTTGAGCTCGCGGAAACCGGCGGACGTTATGCACTGTCAACCATGTGCATCGGCGTCGGCCAGGGCATCGCCGTGGCGCTCGAGCGCGTCTAAAGCACTCCGCGGTTTTGCGGTAACGCATGCTCGGTAAGCGCATCTGAAAGCCAGATAGGGAGCCGTTCATTGACGGCTCCCCTTTTTTATTCACACGGTTTCTTCGTCGCGCTGGGCCACGAAGATCAGCACCAGCAGGATGGTGATGAAGAAGCGGAAGGCGTCGGGAACGCCGTTCCATTGTTTCGACATCCACATGCCGAACCATTCACCGCCGACCGACATGAAGCCGACCTGCCAGACGAGGAAGCCGAGCGTCAGGCCGGCGATCGCCACCGTCTTCGCCCGGTTGAATTCGCGGGCGCCACCGTTGAGGTTAGTGGCGAGCCTGTAGGCACCGAGCCAGCAAAGCAGCGCCGTCAACGTTTCCGCCGCGATGATCACGACATAAAACAGGTTGTGAAGCACCGGACTGGTGATGGCGCGATATTTGATCGCCGCGTCGGGAAAGATCGTATCCATCATCATCACATGCTGAACGAAGGCGAAGTTCGTTGCGTAGTCGGTGATGTTGCCGAAGGCGACGAGCGTTGAAAACAAGGCGATTGCAGCAACGGCTGCGGTTTTGGCAATCCGAATGATCTTCATGGTCTGGTACTCCTGTCCACTGCCGGCACGCCCAAGATCCGGGCCGAATCTTACCGGCATCAGTCCAGCCATAGCCCACCAGCAAAGTTGATCGAGGCCGCGAGGCGTCTCTTCCACAACTTGCAGTGTGACGAATATGCACTTCGCAAAAGGTGCCGGCAAACGCGTCGCGCGCTCCCTGCCCATGGGCAGTCTTGACTCTCGTGCCGGGTTGCTACATAACCAACTCGTTCTAAAACTATTTGGTTATACAAATGACCCCATCCGAACGCCTCGACGCTACCTTTTCCGCCCTTGCTGACCCGACACGGCGGGCGATCCTTGCCCGTCTGGCCCTGGGCGAAGCATCCGTCCTCGAACTTGCAGAGCCCTTCGCCATGAGCCAGCCGGCCGTGTCGAAGCACCTGAAGGTGCTGGAGCGCGCCGGGCTGGTTTCGCGCAGCCGCGATGCACAGCGCCGTCCCTGCCGCATCGAGATCGATCCGCTCACTGAGGCAGCCGACTGGCTGGAGGAATATCGCAAGCTTTGGCAAGCGAATTTTGCCCGCCTCGACACCCTGCTTGAGGAGCTGAAAGCCGAGGCTGCATCACAGGCGTCGGCCGCACTCCCCACCAATTTCACCACGAAGGAGGAATGACATGAATGCTGCATCCAACAAACTTGTTGTCACGGCGCATGGCGACCGGGAAATCCGCATCGTCCGCAGCTTTGACGCGCCGCGCCGGCTGGTCTTCGACGCCTTCACCAAACCGGCGCTCGTCAAGCGCTGGCTGACCGGCCCGGACGGCTGGTCGCTGCCCGTTTGCGAGATTGATTTGAGACCTGGCGGGACCTTCCGTTACGTCTGGAAAAGCGCCGAAGGTGTCGAGATGGGCATGGGCGGAACCTATCGCGAGATCCAAGCGCCGGACCGGATCGTGCACGAGGAACTCTTTGACGAGGACTGGACCGGCGGCCAAACCCAAGTGACGACCCACTTCGTCGAGGAGGGTGGGCGCACCACGGTGACGACGGCTGTTATCTACTCCTCGACGGAGACCCGCGATGCCGTCCTCAAGTCGCCGATGGAGAGCGGCATTGCCATCGGCTATGACCGCCTCGAAGGAATCCTGGCCTCCGAACCGGCCAAATAGTCATGGAATGACCGTGGGCGGAGCGATCCGCCCACGGTCCAATTCTCATTCCGTCCAGATGGCGACGTCGACGGGACCGAGCTTGCGGGCACCGACATGGAAGGTAGCGCCAGCGCCAGCCGGCACGTCCGCCGCTTCCTTGCCGTAGTTGAAGGCGAAGTTGAGCTTGCCGCGACGGGTGATGCGCAAATCGCCGAGATCGGCGAGCGCTTCGACCGAAGCCCAGCCAAGGGCGTCATTGATCACCTTTTTCAGCAGGTCGCCACGGGCGGCCGCCGCCATGTAACGCGCCTTGTCGTTGCCGACGAGTGCCGGCGCGCCATTGCGGTATTCCCCTTCGAAGGTCGCCAGCACCGCCTCGCTGGTGCGCACGGTCTCGCGCCAGATGCCGGCCGGATAGGTCTCGTTGCCGTAAAGCACGGTCTCGCTATGAAATTCCGGCAGGGATTCAACGCGAGCGACACTGACGTCGACAAGTGCTGCGAGCGGTCCCGGCGGCAATCCCTCGGGAATGTGCATGTCCTCAGTCTTGCTGCCGCTGCGCGGTCCGAACAAGACCCTGGCTTGCGACGCGACCAGCTTCTCGACAAAGGCCTGATTGGCGATGACAAGGTCTGGCGCCAGCACCAGCTGGTAGCCGTCGAGATCGGAATGCTGGCCGATGAAATCGAGGTCGACGCCAAGGCGGGAAACGGTCGAATACCAGTCGAGCGCCGTCGCCGAGGCTGAATAGGTCCGGCTCTGCGGCAGGGCGCGCGTCGCCCAGCGCGAATTGTAGTCGAGCAGGATCGCGACCTTGGCCTTGCCGCGTGCCTCGCCTTTCGGCAGCCGCTTCATCTCTTCTGCGACCTGAGCCACCTCGAGATAGCCTTGGTCGGGCTCGCTGTTGGGAAGCAAGAGGCCGGCATGGAACTGCTCCTGCGCAAACGGCACCTGCCGCCAGCGGAAATAAGAAACCATGTCGACGCCATGCGCATAGGCAAGCCAGGTCCAGAGCCGAACCATGCCATCGGCCGGCGACTGGTTGTGCGCCGCCCAATTGACCGGACCGGGCTGCTGTTCCATCACCCAGACGCGTCCACGGCCGACGGCCCGGTAGAGATCGTGGTTGAAGGCAGGCTGGTCCGGATCGCCGACACGCAGGTAGCGTCCCTTGTACTCCGGTGAAAGACGACCGTTCAACAGCCCACCCATTGGGTAAACGTCCCAGGACGCGATATCGATGTCTTCGCCGACCTTGTAGTGGTCGAAGTCGGTGTTCTGCGACATGAAATTGTGCGTCACCGGACGACCCGGCGAGTGCTTGCGGATGATGTCGACTTGCGCCTTGTTGAAGCTCTTCACCTGGTCGGACGAGAAGCGGATGAAGTCGACGATATGGGTCGGGCTCGGCTCTTCGACGAGGTTGTTCGGCAGTTCGACTTCGTCGAAGCTGTTATAGTTCATCGCCCAGAACGCCGTGCCCCAGGCGCGGTTCAGTTCGTCGGTCGTGCCGTAGCGCTCGGCGAGCCAAAGCCGAAACGCCCGCTCGGCCTCGCCGGAATAGCTGTAGATCGTGTCATGGTCGCCATATTCGTTGTCCGTCTGCCAGGCATGGACGAAGGCGTTCTTGCCGTAACGTTCGGCCATGGCCTCCGAGATGCGTGCGGCCTCGATGCGGTAGCTGCGACTGGAGAAGCAATAGTGGCGCCGGGCACCGAACTTGCGCACCACGCCGTTCACGTCGACCGGCAGGATATCCGGGTGACGATCGATCAGCCACTTCGGCGGTGCGGCGGTCGGCGTGCCCAAGATGACCTTGAGACCGGCGCGGCCGAGCACGTCGATCGCGTCATCAAGCCACTCCCAATGAAATTCACCCGATCTGGGTTCGATCTTGGCCCAGGCGAATTCGCCGATGCGCACCCAGGCAAGCCCGAGTTCGACCATGCGGCGGGCGTCCTCTTCCCATTTCTCGCGCGGCCATTGCTCCGGATAGTAGCAGACGCCGAGTTCGAGCATGTCGGTCTCCTGCTGGTCGGCGTTGAAACGGTTCGGTCTCGTCAGGGGCATATGCAAGATCGGGTCCTTCGTCATGCTCTCGGCCGGCTTCACCCGGCACTTTGTCTTCGATGCGAGCGCTCTCCGGGATATAAACGTTTATATCATCAGGCGCAGTCGTGTGGTCGTCGGGTCGTTGTTCGTCTTCAGCGGTTTGGGGTCAAACGGTCGTCGCAGCGCTCGATCAGCTTCGGCATCAAAAGCGTCTGAAGCGCCTCCGGCGGCACGCCTTCCATCCGGCGAAGGATGTAGGTCCCGAGCAGGCTGCTCGGCTCGCTGATCGGCAGGTAATAGGTGGTGATCGGTGGTGCGAAATACTGGCTGACGTTCAGGTCGTCGGTGGCGTTGATGACGGCGTCGCGGCCATGCACGAGGCCGCGCTCGTGGAAACCGGAGAAGGCGCCGAGCGCGGAGGCTTCGTTGGCACAGATATAGGCGGTCGGCGGATTGGAGAGATCCGCCATCGTCAGCACGTTTTCCCGCCCGAAGGCCGGCGTCAACCGCCCATGTGCGACCAGAGCCGGGTCGAACGGCAGGCCGGCAACCTCGAGCGCGCGCCTGTAGCTTTCAAACCGGGTTATGCCGTAGCTCAGATCCGACAACGGGTTGAGCAGCGCGATACGGCGATGGCCGCGGTCGACCAGTCTCGCCATCGAAACCCGGATCATCTGCTCGTTGTCGGCATCGACATAGGCATGCGGCGCGTTGTGCACGCTGGTGCCATAGGTGACGAAGGGAAAGTCGGCCGCCTGCATCGTGCGGATGCGCGGATCGTCGGCGCGCGTGCCCGAGATGATGATGCCGTCGGCCTTCTTCAGCGACACGATCTGCTGGATGACGGCCTGGCTTTCCTCGAAATTCCTGACCGCATAGAGCGAGACCCGGTACGGGCTGTCTTCCAGCGCCCAGGAAATGCCGCTCAAGAGCTGGGCGTATTCCACGCCTTCCCACTCGTTCTGCTTCGGACCCGGCGCCGTCATGATCGCCGCGACCTGATAGGTCTTGCCAGTGCGCAACTGCACGCCGTGCATGTTCAGTTCGTAACCGACGCGCTCGGCCGCTTCGATCACGATCGCGCGCGTCTCCGGGCGAACCTGAGGCGAATGCTTCAGGGCCTTCGAAACGGTGGCAATCGACAGCCCCGTTTCCTGCGCAATGGTCTTGATCGTTGGTCTTTGCATGGCGTCTCGGCTCGTCATGGATTGTCGTCGCTGAGCGATGCCGCCAGCAGGAGATAGACTGCGGATGTCCAGGCGAATGCCCGATCGCGAAGGCCCCTCCCCGACCGCGCATCGAAGTTTTCGGCCATACCGCTTTTGCTGGCAAGTGAACAGAACTTTTCCGCGATTTCGCGCGTTAGCTCAATCTCCCCTTGCCGACGAAGGCCATCCCAGAGAAGAAGCGTCGTCGGCGCCCAGATCGGGCCACGCCAATAGCCATCGTCCTCGTAGAACGAGCTTTTCGGGCTCTCGGTCGCCGGCCCCCAGGCGGTGATGAAGCCGCCGGAGACCAGATGCGCAACAAGCTTTTCGCGCATTTCCGCGGGCAGACGCGTGCCGAGCAACAGCGGCATGAACTGGATCAGGTTTTCGCCCGGCAAGATGCGGTCCGGTACGCCCGCAAGCCGGGCGCCAAACGTTGCGCCGGTCCAGAGGCGCGCGAACAGCAACGCCTGCAAGGCATCCGCCTTGGCGTTCCATTCCGCAGCACGCGCAGGATCGCTCTCGAGCAAAGTCGCAAGCGTCTCGCAAGCGAGAATGAGGAATACCGGCAGATCAGGCGAGATGACCGGGCCACCTTCGGCAAAGAAGGTCGCATTGTCCCAGCCACTATCGTTGCCATGGAAATAGCTCGGCAGCGACGTTGCGTCCGTGCGCGCATAGGTCAGCCAGTAGTCGACCTGCCGGCCGATTGCGTCGCGCAGATAGCTCTTGCGCTCCGCCGTCAGGAAATCCGGGTGCCTAGCCGCGATAAGCGACACCGCCCAGCCATGGACCGGCGGCTTGGTGAAGGCGAAGAGCACGTCACGATCATTGATGTAATCGGGCAGGAGACCGGAGCCGTCCTGATGGTCGAAGATCGCTGCGAGCTGGTCAAAGGCGAGGTCCGCATCGACGGCCGCCACACCCAGTGCCGAAAAGGCGTTGTCCCAACTCCAGATGTTGATCATGTGGTTCTTGGACATGTAGATCGCCGGCCGTGTCAGCTGCCCGCCAACCGGCACGCCGTTTGCCCACAGCAGATAGCTTGCCAGCCGATGCGCCGCGTCCTGACCGTGCGCGCCCCTCGGCACCTTGCCGTACCACTTTTCGAACTCGACAGTGACGTCGGAAAGGGCGTCCGCGAAGCAATCAAGCGGCGCTGTCGGCGGCACGGTGCGGAAGAAGTCGACATTGCCCTCGAAAATGCCTGTGCCCGTGAATGCGAAGGAAACGTCGGCCGAGTGGTCGCGCTGCCAGGCGCCCGACACGTCAAGGGTGCCAGACACAGCCCGCGGGATGAATTTCACGTTCTCGACGGCTGCCACGAGGCAATCGACGCCGGTGGGCGTGCGATAGACGTAATCGTAGCGCGATCCTTCCAGGTGAAAGCGCACGCCGGCATTCTCGCCGCGGACATGTAGCCGCTCGCCCTCGCCGATAACAAAAGTCAGCGATCCGGCATTGATGCGGGCAACCAGCCGCTCCGGCGTCAACTCAAAGGTTGCCTGCGCCGGCTTGCCCATTGCATCGAGGAACTCGACCCGGCAAAGGCGACCGAGCGAGGGCCGTTCGTCACCGCCGGCAACAAAGCGCAGATAGAGAGCACGCGCGCCGTCGCCACCCGGCACCTTCATCATCGACAGCGTCAGAAACCGTCCTTTTCGGCTGAAGGGGATATGATCGATATCGAACAGCATCGTTTACCCCTTCACCGACGAGCCGACCGCACCATCCATGATGTAGCGCTGGGCGACGAAGAACAGTGCCAGCGGCGGCAGGCAGAGGATCACCGTGATCGCGGCAATCGAGGTCACGTCGACTTCATGCAGGCCCTTGAACATCGAAAGGCCGAGCGTCAGCGTGTATTTCGACTGGTCGTTCAAGAAAATCAGCGGACCAAGATAGTCGTTCCACGCGTTCATGAAGTGGAAGGTACCGACCAGCACCAGCGCTGGCATCATCAGCGGCAGATGGATGCGCCAATAGATGTCGAAGGCGTTGGCGCCATCCATGCGCGCCGCTTCGTCGATCTCCATCGGCACGGTCATGATGTACTGGCGAAGCAGGAAGACGAAGAAGGCGTCGGCGAAATAGGCCGGCACGATCAGCGGCTTCAGCGTGTTGATCCAGCCCAGCATGTTGAATTCCATGTAGAGCGGAATCATCTTCACGTCCCACGGGATCATCATGGTGGCGAGCAGCACGATGAACAGCGGGTCGCGGCCAGGGAAGCGGAAGCGGGCAAAGCCATAGGCAACCAGCGAGCTCGAGATCAGCTGCCCGATGGTCGAAAACACGACGACGATGACCGAGTTGGTCAGGTAGGTGCCGAAGGGCTGCTTGTTCCAGGCGGCGGCAAAATTCTCCCAGTGCCATTCCGACGGCCAGAAGACCGGCGGGAACTGGTAGAGATCGGCGGTGCTTTTGATCGCCGTCATGAAGGTCCAGTAGAACGGCGCGATAAACAGGGCCGAGAGCAGGATCAGCGCGGAATAGAGCAGCGTCTTACGCATGGCCTTCTCCATCGTTCTGGCGGACTTCGCCTTCGTAGTAGACCCAGGCGGCCGACCAGCGCATCACGCCGAGGCTGAGCGCCAGAACGATGATGAACATCACCCAGGAGCCGGCGGCGGCATAACCCATGTCGAAATATTTGAAGGCGTTGTCGTAGATATACATAGCAAAGAAATAGGTGGAGCCGAGCGGGCCGCCCTTGGTCAGGAGGAGCGCGATGGTCAACTGTTGGAAGGCCGAGATGATCGAGGTGATGAAGGTAAAAAGCAGCATCGGCCCGAGCATCGGCAGGGTGATGAACAGCATCTGTGCCCAGCCGGGAACGCCCGAGACGGTGGCCGCCTCGTAAAGCTCCTTCGGAATGGCTTTGAGGCCGGTCAGAAGGATCAGCATGGTGCCGCCGAGACCCCAGAGGCTGGCGATGATAATCGCGACGATCGCGAGATTCGGATCGCCGAGCCAGTTCGGCCCGTGGATGCCGACGAGCGACAGCATGAAGTTCAAAAGGCCGTATTCCTTGCTGTAGATCCAGCTCCAGATCGTCACCAGCGCGACGCCGGAAATGACGCTCGGCAGATAGAAGGCGGTGCGGAAGAAGCCGCTGGCAAAGGTGATGTTGTGCAGCATCATCGCCAAGAGGAACGACATGACGATGTTGAACGGCACGTAGATCGCCGCGAACTTCACCGTGATCCAGAGGCTCTCCCAGAACTGCGGATCGTCGAACAGCATCGATTTATAGTTGTCGAGACCGACAAAGGCCCGCTCACCGACCACCGGCCAGTCATAGAAGCTCATCGTCAGGGAGAAGACGAGCGGCCCGAGCGTGAAGAACAGGAACCCGAGGATCCACGGGGAGATGAACAGATAGGGCGCTGCGTAGCGCGCGATGGCTGAGCGCTTGCGCCTTGCCACCTTGGGCTCTGCCCCGGCATAGGTCATATCCATCCCCCGTACTCCCTTTGCTTACTTGATCAACCGCTTGGAACGGCTGACGGCATCGTCCAGATGCTGCTTGGCGTTGCCCTGGTCGATCATGGTTGCTTCGATGGCGCGCGCGAGATTGTCCTGCACCTTGCCCCAGTTGGCGTTCTTCAGGAACGCGTGGGTTTCGGTGTTCGAGGTCGCGAGAATGTCGAAGAACGGCTTGTAGATCGGATCGGTGGTCATGCCCTTTTCTTCGGCAACGCTGGTGCGGACCGGCAGGTCGTTGATCCGCATGGCAACGGCTTCCGGCGAGGAGAAGAACTTGACGAACTCCCAGGCGAGGTCAGCGTGTGCTGCGTCCTTGGCGATCGAGATCGCCGAGACGCCGAGCGCCGAATGGGCGGTCTTGTCGCCGAACTTCGGCAACGGCGCCACGCCATACTTGATGCCCGAGGAGTCGATGCCTGCCTTCGACCACATTGCGCTCTGGAACATGGCGATCTTGCCCCCCTTGAACAGCGTGCTGCCCGAGGTGTCGTCGCCGAGGTTGAGCGTGATCGCTTCCTGCGTCTTGGCCATATCGCCGAACATGTCGAGCACCTGGGCCGCCGCATCGCTGTTCATGTAGCCGTCGATCTGCTTGCCATCGTCGGAGATGTACTTGGTGCCGTTCGACCAGAGGAACTGCTCGAAGTCGTAAGGGTCGGGCTTGGCGTCGACGGCAAAGCCGTAGACCTTGTTCTTCTCGTCACGGAACTTGGCGGCCTTGGCGCGCAGATCGTCCCAGGTCCAGCCATCCTTCGGCTCTTCGACGCCGGCCTTGGCGAACATGTCCTTGTTGTAGAAGACGACCTGGGTCGTGAAGCCCGACGGCATGCCGTAGGTCTTGCCTTCGACGCGCGTGGTGTTCATCAGGCCCTTAGGGAAATCGTCCGGCTTCACTTCGGCTGCGTCGCGCGCGATCAGATCGTCGAGCGGCATCAGCGAGGTGTAGTACTGCGGGAAATTCCACATATACATGACGTCGGGTGGGCTGCCGGCGCCGAAGGCGGCGATCAGCTTCTGGTCGTAACCATCGGCATAGGGCTCGACTTGCACCTTCACGCCCGGGTGCTTTTCCTCGAACTTCTTGGCGATCGCCTGCTGGATCGCCAGGCTCTCATCCGTGTCCCAGGTGGCAAAGCGCAAGGTTTCTTCCGCGCGGGCCGTGGCAACTCCAGCCATGGCCAAGACCATGAGCGAGCCGATGAGCGATTTCGTCCTGTTCTGCATGCTTCTCCTCCTCATTCGGGTCACGCGACCCTTTTGCTTTTTTCCTGATTGATCAGCATCTGCGTCTCGGGATCGAGCGCCCGCGCGATCGCCTTGCCGTCGGCATCGAACAGATGGCAATGCTCAGCGGGGATGCGCAGATGGATGCGCTCGCGGTTGGCAACCGGATGCGTGCCGCGCACGACGGCGGTCATGTCGGAGCCATTCTCAAGGCCGATGTGAACATGGCTTTCGGTGCCGAGCCGCTCGACCAGGCGGACGTCGCCGATCAGGTGCGCTTCCTCAGGCGAAACCAGCTCAAGCTTGTCCGGGCGGATGCCGATCGTCACCGGCTTGTCCTTGGCGACGACGGTGGATGACAACGTTCCGAGCGTCAGGTCCCGAACCAGACCACCGCCGGAAAGCGTCAATTCGGAACGGTCCTGGCGGACCAGGTTCGCGGTGACGAAATTCATCCGCGGCGAGCCGATAAAGCCGGCAACGAAGAGGTTCGCCGGCTGATAGAAGAGTTCGAGCGGCGTGCCGAACTGGCTGACCTTGCCTTTGTCGAGCACGACGACGCGATCGGAAAGCGTCATCGCCTCGACCTGATCATGGGTGACATAGATCATCGTGACGCCAAGGCGCTCGTGGAGTGCTGCAAGCTCGACGCGCATGGTCACACGCAGGCCGGCATCAAGGTTCGACAGCGGCTCATCGAGCAGGAACAGCTTCGGCTCGCGAACAATCGCGCGGCCGATGGCAACACGCTGGCGCTGGCCGCCGGAGAGTTGGCGGGGCTTGCGGTGCAACAGTTCGGAGATGCGCAGGATGTCGGCAGCGTTGTTGACGCGGCGATCGATCTCGTCGCGCTTCATGCCGTTCAGCGCCAGGCCGAAGGACAGGTTCTTGCGCACGTTCATGTGTGGATAGAGCGCGTAATTCTGGAAGACCATGGCGATATCGCGCTTGGCCGAGCGCAGATCGGTGATATCGCGATCGCCGAGGCGGATCGAACCGGAATCGAGCTCCTCAAGACCGGCGATCGAACGCAGGAGCGTGCTCTTACCGCAACCGGACGGCCCGAGAAAGCACACGAACTCGCCATCGGCGATATCGAGATTGATGCCCTTCAAGACTTCGAGCGAACCAAAGCCTTTGCGCAGATTTTCAATACGGATAGCTGCCAACGGGCCCTCCCCTGATGGCGAACATTGTGGCAGCCGGCTTAACGCTTACCTTACCACATGTTCGTGTTAAACGTTTATATGCACGATAAAAACGTTTAACTTTGTTGTAAAGCGAAAAAATCGGTGCTTGAGAAATTGCTGTGGGCGATAAAGGGCACAAAACCGATACGGCCGGTTCATGACCGGCCGTATCGTTTCTTGATCAATGGTTTAGGCGTCCGAGCGTCTCGTCGAGCGCATTGAGGAAATGGTCGCAATCCTCGGCGCTGAACGGCGCCGGCGGCTTCACCTTCAGCACGTTGTGGTGCGGCCCCTCGCTGCTGAGCAATATCCGATGCTTGCGTTTCATTTCAGCGATGACGAAGTCGAGCTCGCTTGCGGCCGGTTCCTGGGTCTCGCGGCTGCGCACCAATTCGATGCCGTTGAAGAGACCGTAGCCGCGCACGTCACCGATGATGGCATGGCGCTTGGCCAGCGCACGGGCGCCGTCCATCAACCGGTCGCCGACAACACGGCAGTGGTGCATCAACCGTTCGTCGCGAATGACGTCCAGCACCGCAAGGCCGATCTCGGCCGAAACCGGATTGCCGCCGAAGGTGTTGAAGTACTCCATGCCGTTGGCAAAGGAGGCGGCGATCGCCTCGGTGGTGACGACGGCGGCCATCGGGTGTCCGTTGCCGATCGGCTTGCCCATCGTGGCGATATCCGGGGTCACACCTTGCGTCTGGTGCGCCCACATATGGCTGCCAACGCGGCCGAAGCCGACCTGCACTTCGTCGGCCAGGCACAGGCCGCCGGCGGCACGCACATGGGCATAGGCCTCATGCAGATAGCCTTCCGGCAATGTCAGCTGCCCGCCCGTTCCGAGAATACCCTCGCTGAAGAACAGCGCCGGGCGGCGGCCGTTTGCGGCAAGCGCCAGCACCTGGTTGCGCACATCCTCGGCATATTTGCGGCCTGCATCGACGTCGCCATAGCGATAGCGGCCGCGATAGAGATCGGGCATTTCCGCGACCTGGACATGGGCGGGGCGGCCCTCTCCGCCCTTGCCGGCAAACTTGTAGGGGCTGACGTCGATCATGCTCGACAGATGGCCGTGATAGGCATGATCGACGGTGATGACGTCGCGGTTTCCGGTGTAGGCACGCGCCAGCCTGAGCGCCAGGTCGTTGGCCTCGCTGCCGGAATTGACGAAGAAGCAGACGTTGAGTGGGTCGGGGAACTGCGCGGCCAGCCGCCGCGAATATTCGACCAGCGAATCGTGCAGATAGCGCGAATTGGTGTTGAGCTTCTCCATCTGCATCTGCGCCGCCTTGACGACGCGCGGATGGCAATGGCCGACGTGGCAGACATTGTTTACCATATCGAGCCAGCGCGTGCCGTCCTCGTCGATCAGATGAGCGCCCTCGCCGCCGACGATCTTCAGCGGCGCTGTGCTATAGGCGATACTGAGCGAACGCCCGATGCGCCGGTGACGCTCACGCACCAGAAAATCCTTGTCGCGGGCGACGATCACCGAAGCCGGCACAGGCAGCCCAAGCACAACGCTCGGATCGGGGCTGACCTCGCGCCAGACCTGCCATTGATCACGCACGCCGACGCCGAACATGCGGCCCACCAGCCCCAGATGGTCGGTCACCAGCTGGAAATGCAGATGCGGCGCCCAGTTGCCGTTTTCTTGGGTGGCACCAAGGCTCGCAAAGCTTTCGCCCGTGGCGATCGGTTGGCCGACCGTCAACTTCGCCATCGTCTCGCGCGACAGATGGCCGTAAAGCGTCCAGAAGATATCCCCGGCATCGGTGACATGTTCCAGCAGGACGGTCGGGCCGAAGCCGAAGGCGACGGCATCGTCATGAAGGAAAGCGACCTTGCCAGCGAACGGTGCATGCACCGGTTCCAATGCCGGCGCGAAGATATCGACGCCAAGATGGACTGAACGGCGCTCACCGGCGGTTGCCGTTTCGTAGGCGTCGCCCTGATAGATCGCGCGATCCTCGCCGTAAAGGCCGATGCCATAGTCGGCATTCTGCTCGCGAATACGCGCGGCGATCAGCGCCTCTGCCGCCGTGGCATCCAGTGCCGCCCACTGTGCCGCTTCGGGACTGGAGGCGGAGAAATCGAAGACGGCGACCTTGGGCTTGGCGACGGACGGCTTGACGATGGCGGAAAAGTCATGGGCGTTCTGCTCCAGCCAGCGCACGACGGACGCCGCATGCGCGATCGGCGCAAAGCCGCAGGCGTCGCGGATGCGGGCGATCGCAATCGCGCGGTTCTCGCGTTCGAGCCGTTGAAGCTCACGCCAGACGTCTTCCTGGCTGACAAGCAGGTAGGTGTTTTCAGGGTTGTCGCGGATCTGCTTGGCCGCCATGCACATGCTGACGGCATAGCGGGTGCGAACGAGATCGAAGATCAAAGCCGTCTCGGCCTCGCTGATCGGGTTCGCTCGGTGATAGGCGCCCGCGAGCGCTGCGATGGTGCCGACCGCATCCGCCGTGCCGATCAGCGCATAGGCGGCAGCGACAGCGATCTCGACGACGCGCCACGTTTC
This sequence comes from Ensifer sp. Root31, assembly GCF_001424825.1. Classification (NCBI taxonomy): domain Bacteria; kingdom Pseudomonadati; phylum Pseudomonadota; class Alphaproteobacteria; order Hyphomicrobiales; family Rhizobiaceae; genus Ensifer; species Ensifer sp. Root31. Next base: position 38,976 of record NZ_LMCO01000034.1, read on the forward strand.
GACCATATCGCCGAAATCCAGCAATCCGCTGACGCGTCCCTCGTGGTCCAAAAGCACATTGTAGTCGTTGGCGTCGTTATGGATGACCTGTCGCAGGCAGCTTTCGAGGCTTGGCCGGACGGACGACGCGAACCGTTCGAGGATGGCGCGAACCGCTTCCCGCTTGTCGTCGCCGTCGATCAGACCCACGTGGTTCAGATGCATATCGGCACGGCCGATATCCCAGGCATAGACGCGTTTCGTGCCGGCATGGGCAAAGCCCTTGAGGCTTTGGTCGAGCTGGCCGAGCAGGTGCCCGAGCGTTTCCGCGCTCGTCAGACCGCGGGACGCGGATTTCACCCAGATATCGCCGGGTAGCCAGGTCAGGAGCCGCGCGGTGCGCTCGCCGCGCACCATCGCTTTCACGGTTGACGCGCCGGCGCGACCGGGCACTGGCCGCGAGACCGGCAGATCGACTGCCGTTTTTGCGAGGTGGTCGAGCACCGCGACTTGCATGTCGAGTTCATCGGCATCGCCTGGCGCGTGCAGCTTCAGGAGATATTGCTCGCCGTCTTGCGCGCGAACGCGATAGTTGAGGTCGTGCTCGCCCGGCAGCGGCGAGATATCCCCTTCGATGCCATAGGTCTCGATGAGCAGCGCCCGGATTGCCGCCAGTTCCTGCTCAGCCTTCAAGTCTTCCTGTGCCATGCCTGCTGCTTGTCCCGTCACCATGAAATCCGTCGTCCGTCGTAGCTGCAGAAGCTGCCGCTGTCGGCCATGTCCGCTTCGTCGATAATCGCTTTCAGCCCAGCGGCACTTGTTGCCACCGGAACATTTGCCTCGCCGCCACCCATGTCGGTCCTGACCCAGCCGGGATGCAGCGACAGGACGGTGATGCCGTCCTTGCGAAAATCCTGTGCCAGCTTCACCGTCGCCATGTTCAACGCCGCCTTCGAGCAGCGATAGGCATAGTCGCCGTCATCATCGTCCAGCGTGCCTTCGGCAAGCGAGCCGGCACGACTGCTGATGTTGGCGATAACACAGCGTTCACCGGCCAGAAGGTTCGCATGCAGCGCACGTGCCAGGAGCAAAGGTGCGAGCGCGTTGACGCGCATCACCTCGAGGAAATCATCGCTGTCCAGCGTCGCAAGCCCACCCGTGTCGCCGCGGATGCCGGCATTGTTGATCAGAACGTCGATGGCCACACCTTCGAGCGCTCTGCCAAGGGCCATGATCGAAGCGGGGTCGGAGACATCAAGCGATTGCGCTTCAATGGCACCTTCGAAAGACGCTTCCCCTCGGACGCAGGCAATGACCCGCCAGCCGTCGGCCGCATAGAGTGCCGCGAGCTCGCGCCCGAGACCTCGCGAGGCACCGGTGATCAGCACGGTGCGTCGTACCTCCGTTTTATCGATGCTTGATGTCATATTTTCTCTCGACCATGTTCACGAGGCTGGCTGCAGCAAGCGTCAGGAAGATGTAGAAGATCGCGGCGGAGTTATAGGGCGCGAAAGGCAGGAAGCTTGCCGACTGGAACTCGCGCATGCGCTGGGTGATGTCGCGGATCGACAGGATCGACAGCAGCGAGGTGTCTTTGAGGATCGCGATCAGTTCGTTGCCGAGCGGCGGAATGATGATCCTGAAGGCCTGCGGCAGGATGACGAGGCGCGCTGTCTGCCAGCGATTGAGGCCGATGCTGCGCGCCGCCTCGACCTGGCCGACCGGTATGGCGTTGATGCCGGAACGGAAGATTTCCGCGAGGTAGGCCGAATAGGCAAGCGCCATGGCGACGATGCCGCGCACCAGATTGGGTGGGTCGAGCACGCCTTGCGTCGCGTCCTTCAACGCGCCGCTGAGCGGCAACCCGACATAGAGCACGATGACCAGCATCGGAATGCCGCGAATGGTATCGACGATGAATTCGGAGCCGACCGCCAGCGGGTGGCGCTGGTGCAGGTAGCCGCCGAAGGTCAGAAGCCCGAGGATAATCGCCAGCACCGCAACCGTAATGCCGGTTGCGCGATCGCGGTCGTTGAGCGCTTCGGTCTTCCAGAGCACCGGCAGATCGGCAGGCGCCGAGGCGGCCGGCAGCAGGGCGGCGCTGACCCCTTCGTTCTTGGCCATGGAAGCGAGTGCTTCGGTCGGGCCGACAAAGGTGCGAACCGGCGTTTCCGTCTGCGGCGCGCCGTCATACTGGCCGAACCGCACCGCACCGATCAGACCCGCCGGCGTGTTGGTGACGATGCCGACCTTGCCCTCGAGCGAACCGGCAAGCACGTAGGTGTCACGCGGCTGCAGCAGGAACCAGGCGGCGACGAGCGCCAGAACCAGGGTCGCGACCGCAAAATAGAGGCTGGTGCGCACCGTCGAGCGCAATTGCAGGAGGCCGACCCAGACGAGACCAAGCACTGCCGCCAGGATGTAGGCGGCAATCGCGGCGCGAATGGTGGTCGCCACCCCCGCCGCAAAGGCGATGTGCGCGAAGAAGAGAACGAAAACCAGCCCGGCACCGTTGACGACGCCGAGGATCCAGCGCCCGACACGTCTGAACGGACTGTCCAGAGGCTCGCCGCCACGTGCGCCTGCAAAAAACAGCCCGAGACCGAGGGTGCTCGACACCAGATATCCCGGGAACAGCCAGGACTCGACACCACGAAGCCAGAGATCGGCGGCCTCAGTCAATTGGCGCGGCGTCACGCCCTTGACGATCAGGTCCGATTTGAACGCATCGACGCCGTTTGCCACGACCGAGGCGATGAAGGGGTGAATGTTATGCCCGAGCAGCAGGACGACGGCGGCGCCGAGGTTCAGTACGGCCGCGGCCACCGCCCACTTCGGACGGCTCGCCTTGGCCCGCGAGAACAGGAGCACGCAAAGGCCCGCCGAAAAAGCGATCGCCAGCGCGAGAAAGCCGGGCACGAAGGCAGACGAGCCGTTCTCGACGCCGAGAATGGCGCGAAGCGACCGCTGGTAGTCTCCGGAGGATACGAAAAGATAGATGATGAAGGGCAGCGCGGTCAGGATGATGAGATTGCTCGGACGCACGCTTCTCAGGAACGACATTCATTCCTCCGGGGTATTGCTGTTGAAAAGGCTAGCCCCCGGAGCGGCCGCCTCGGCGCTCCGGGGAAATTGCGGAAGGCTTATTTCAGGCCCCAGTATTTGTTGACCAGCTGGTCGAGCGTGCCATCGTCCTTGATCATCTTCAGGCCCTCGTTGAAGGCCGCGACATTCTCGTCGCCCTTGCGGAAGACGAGGCCGAGCGGATCGGATTCCAGATCCTTGATCGCCACCACCAGTTCGCCGGCAAATTCGCGCTCGTAAGCCGCCGCATTCGCGCCATTGATGACGACGCCGTCGACGTCCTTGTTCTTGAGCGCGATGATGGCGGCGCTGAAGGTGTCATAGGCGGCAACGTTCTCCTTACCGACCACACCTTCGGCAACCTGAGCGTCGGTGGTATTGGCCTGGGCGGAGAGCTTTCTGCCGGCCTCCTTGAAGCGATCGAGCGTGATGTCCTGGTCTTCAACGCGCATCAGCACCGCCTGGCTGTTGACGATATAGGGGTCGGAGAAGTCCATCGCCTTCTTGCGTTCATCGGTGATCGAGACGCCGGAGGCGACGAGATCGAAATTGCCCTGATCGAGTGCGGCAAAGATGCCGTCCCAACCGGTGGTGATGAACTCGGCCTGGCAGTTGATCTTGGCACAGACCGCATTGACCACATCGACGTCGAAGCCAACGATCTGGCCGCTGGCCGGATCGACGCTTTCCATCGGCGGCGAGGTGGTGTCGGATCCAACCTTGAGCAATTTTCCGCCGAGATCGGCAGCGTGGGACACACTTGCGGAAAGAGCCGCAAATGTCAGGGCAATAATCAGTTTTTTCATGGTTCTCCTCCTTGGATGATGAATGTTCATGCCAGCCTGCCGCCGAGATTGTCCGGCTGCCTTTCGATCAGGGTTGGCCTGAAGACCTGCCGGAGCGCCTTCGGGTCCTCACCCTCCATGCGCTTCAGCAGGAACTGCCCGAGCGTCCGTCCCAGGACCTCGATCGGTTGATAGAAGGTGGTGATCGGCGGCGTGAAATAGGCGCTGACGTTGATGTCGTCATAGGCGATCACGTCGACATCGACGCCAACCTGCCGCCCGAGACTGCCGAGACCGGAAAGGACGCCGAGCGTCGTCGATTCGTTGATGCAGACGAAGGCAGTCGGCGGCTCCGCCACCTGCAAAAGGTCGATCACGCTCTGCCGGCCAAAATGGGTCGAAAGATCGCCTTCGACAACGAGATCGGCAGAGGCGGTAACGCCGGCTTCGCGGAAGGCGCGGGCAAACCCGTCCAGCCTGTCCAACGCATAGGAGAGCCGACGCTCCGGGTTGACGAGCGCGATGCGGCGATGGCCGCCGGCAAGCAAGCGGGCGGTGGCAGCGTGGGCTGCCCACTCGTTGTCGATATCGACATGGGCGTAATCCAGATCCTTGCGGCAACGCCCCATCGAGACAAATGGGAAATGGTGGTCGACCAGCAGATCGATGCGCGGGTCGTCGGCAAGAATGCCGGAAAAGATCAAGCCGTCGGCCAGACCCTGATCGACGATGCGGCGCGCCGTTTCCGCGCCGTCGGCAGCATCGCGGATGACATGCACGGACATGCGGTAGTCCGTACCATCCAGCGCCTGGCTGACGCCGCTCAAAATCTGGGTATATTCGACTCCGTCCCACTCGTAATCGCGTGCCGCGGTAACCGGCATCAGCACTGCCGCCTGAAAGCTCTTTCCGGTGCGAAGCGCCATGCCGCGCGCATTGGCCTGATAGCCGACTTCGCGCGCCGCCTTGAAGATGAGATCGCGGGTAACAGGCGCAACGACAGGCGAATCCCTGAGCGCTTTCGAGATCGTCGCGATGGAATAGCCGGTGATCTCGGCCAGTGTCTTGATCGTCGGCACCGGTGTACGCCGGGTTCTGTGCATATGCGCCGCCATGCACCCTCCCAGGCCGTTGGCTCACTCTGAACATATGCGTAACAGTCAATAAAAACGTTTTCAAGAAAAATAAAAACGTTTTTATTCTCATATGGGGAGAAGTTCGACGTCAAAGAAATTACTACCAAGGCTGCCTAATGGGCCACGAAGGTGTGCTTTGCGCCGGAGCGGAACCCAAAGGACTTGCGGATCAACACCCGCCGAAGACTACAGCGCCGCGCGTCTCATTGGACGCGCAAAGGTCGCTGTAGCACTTTGAATGGCTGCATGTTTTGTCCTTAAATCGAATAGGATTTAAGGGAACCGGCAGTAGACCTTTGCAGCCAGGTAAAATCCCACGAATGAAAAATGGCCGCGAAGCATTCCCTTCGCGGCCTTGTTCATCGATATTCAGAGTAGAGACGCACGACACATCACACTGCGCCGTGCGCCTTCTCAATCCATGTCGTCGTTATCAGGCGCAATCGCATGGTCACGATTGCCATGGATGATCTCACGCTTGCCGACATGGTTGGCAGCGCCGACAAGGCCCTCCTTCTCCATGCGCTCGACGAGCGAAGCCGCACGATTATAGCCGATACCCAGCCGGCGCTGGATGTAGGAGGTCGAGCACTTCTTGTCGCGCAGCACCACCTTGACGGCCTGGTCGTAGAGTTCGTTGCCGTCCTCCGAGGCCATCGCCGTCTTGTCGAAGACAGCGCCCTGCTCTTCCGCGGGCTCCTCTTCCTCTTCGTCCGCGGTAACGGTCTCGAGGTATTCGGGCCTGCCTTGCGTCTTCAGGTGGGCGACGACGTGCTCCACTTCCTGGTCCGAAACGAACGGTCCGTGGACACGGGCGATCCGCCCGCCGCCCTGCATGTGCAGCATGTCGCCCTGGCCGAGCAGCTGTTCGGCCCCCTGTTCGCCAAGGATGGTGCGGCTGTCGATCTTCGACGTCACCTGGAAGGAGATACGGGTCGGGAAGTTGGCCTTGATCGTGCCGGTGATGACGTCGACCGAGGGGCGCTGCGTCGCCATGATCAGGTGGATACCGGCAGCACGCGCCATCTGCGCCAGCCGCTGGATAGCACCTTCGATCTCCTTGCCGGCGACCATCATCAGGTCGGCCATCTCGTCGACGATGACGACGATATAGGGCATCGGCGCCAGATCCATTTCCTGCTGCTCGAACAGCGCCTCGCCGGTGCCCTTCTCGAAGCCGGCCTGGACCGTGCACATCACCGGCTCGCCCTTTTCGCGGGCAGCGGCAGCACGCTGGTTATAGCCGTCGATATTGCGAACGCCGAGGCGCGACATCTTGCGATAGCGGTCCTCCATCTCGCGCACCGCCCATTTCAGCGCCATGACGGCCTTCTTCGGATCGGTGACGACGGGGGTCAGCAGATGCGGGATGCCGTCATAGACGGAGAGTTCGAGCATCTTCGGATCGACCATGATCAGGCGGCACTCTTCCGGCTTCAACCGATAGAGCAGCGACAGGATCATGGTATTGATCGCCACCGACTTGCCCGAACCGGTGGTGCCGGCAACGAGCAGATGCGGCATCTTGGCGAGTTCTGCAATGACGGGCTCGCCACCGATCGTCTTGCCGAGGCAAAGCGCCAGCTTGCAGTTCGTCTTGCGGAAATCGACGGATTCGATCAGCTCGCGGAAGTAGACCGTCTCGCGCGTCGCATTCGGCAGTTCGATGCCGATGACGTTGCGGCCGGGCACAACAGCGACACGGGCTGATAGTGCCGACATCGAGCGGGCGATGTCGTCGGCCAGGTTGATCACCCGCGAGGATTTGACGCCGGGCGCCGGTTCAAATTCGTAAAGCGTAACAACCGGCCCTGGCCGGACATGGATGATCTCGCCACGCACGCCGAAATCTTCGAGCACGCTTTCGAGCAGCCCGGCATTCTGTTCGAGCTGCTCCTGCGACATGAAGAAGCCGCGGCCTTCCGGCGGTTCCTGCAACAGGTCTTCGGCCGGAAATTCATAGCCGTCGGCGTGCGCGAAACGCTCGGTCGCGCCGATCGGCGGCAGAAGCGAAGGTGCGCGCGAGACCTGGGCGGGCATGGTGATAGCCGCCTTTGAGACTGTCGCAACGGTGCGAACAGGCTCTTCCTCGGCCATAAGTGATGTGATCTCGGCCGGTTCGACCGCAACAGGTGGCACGGACGCGATTTCGGACGGCACGATCATCGGCTCCGCCGCATCGCGCGTGGGTTCCATCGATACGGGTTCTGCTAGTGCGGGCACAACGGCGGCAGGCACCGATGGCACCTCAGCTGCCGGGCGGCATTCGACAACGCGGAACAGCGACGTGATCGCCGTCGGCGGCATGCGCTTGATTTCGACTGCCTTGACGGGAATTGGGGCCGGGGCCGGGGCCGGTGCCGGCATCGACACGACAGCGGCGGGCGTGAAGGAAGCGGGCACCGCTGTGTCGACGAATGGCTTCGGCTGCACAATGGCTGCCTCTGCCGGGCCGTCATCCAGGGTGGAGGGGCCAAACTCGAAGAAGGCGAAGTCCGACAGAAACGACAGACGCGTGTCGGCCGGGGCTTCTACTGCCGCCGCTGGCTCGACTATCTGCGTCGGTTCAACGGGTGCAGCCAGCATTGCGATCGCCACAGGCGCCTCGTTCGCGGACTGTGCCGGCAGGCTCGGGCCGATTGCAGAGCCAGCAACGGTAGCGTTGGGCGCCAGGTTGGCCGCGCCTGCCTTTGGCGCCGACGACCAATGCGGCAGCTGGCTCGTGAGAACGCGCAGCAGCTCGGAGGGGCTGTAGGAAGGCAGGGCCTGCTCAGGCACGGGTGCGGGCATACGCACGGGAACGACATCGACCATGTCCGGCGATTTGACGGGGGCGACGGCTTCGATGGCCGCAGACGCTGCTTCCACGGGCTCTGCCGCGGCGACGACATTTTCGCTTGAGGCAATCTGTTCCTCAGATGCGACATCGCTGTCGCTGTCCGAAGGCGCGCGGCGCTTGGTAAACTCCCGTTCCGGCGTGCGGGTGAACCGCACGTTCGGCGCCAGGAAGAAGTGGCTCTCCCACGTTGAATCGCCGTAGTGGCCAGCGATCTCCGACAGGGTCGGCAGCGGCTCGTCGGTCGACGTCGTCACCTGGGCCGGCGCATAGGCCGTGCCCTGGCCATAGAGCCGGGCAGCGCGGCCGACATGCGCCGTCGCGTCCGATTGCTGGTTGGCTGGTTTGCGAGGCGCGGCAGGCGCCTCGTACAACTGGTAGGGATCGACTGGATCCACGTCATGGGTGGGCATATCGCTCAACGCACCGTCCTGCGGATCGTCATAGTAATCCGCCTGGTTTGCATCATGCAAAGCTGCCTGAGAGAAGTTTGTCCTGGGAATACGCATGGGTCCTGGAAGAGCTAGAGACATCGCCGAGGGGCCTGCTAAGCGATAGAAAATGAAGGTTAACAAGTCCCTTCCAAAGGCCGCTTGAAAGACAAAAGGCGCGCCGTTCAATCCAGCAAAACAGTCGGTGAAACGGCCGCAATCCCCATCCCGCTCAAGGGCATCGCGCCATTCTGTCGCTGGCAGAACCTGGCCGAAAATATTTCTTCCGGATTGTCATTTTGGCACGTCGCGGCGCAGCAGGGGCAACCGCTTCGGTCGGAGATACGGACCATAACGAATCGGGCCGGCGTGACCTTGTCACGCCGGCCCGATAATGACCGCCATAGGCTCGGCAAATTCCCGAGCGATCAGCTCCGGCGCGCAGCGACGAAAGCCGCGTGATGCCTGGCCAGAAGCTCGATCGCTTCATCGACAAACGCCGGGCTGACATTGGCCGAAAACTCGATCCGTGCACTCTTTCCGTCTCGTCTCAGCTTGGCAAAGGCCTGGCCGTTCTCGTCGGTGAGAACCTCGGGTTTGGCCGGATCCTGCCTTTCGGTACGCGACAGACGCGCAAAGACGAACTGGAAGCGCTGGTCGCTGTCAGCCTCGAGGAAACGCCTCAGACCAATCTCTTCCTGCGCCTTCTGCAGCGCCTGCTCGCCCTCAAGCAGGCCGCCGATCGCCATCCAGCGTTCGCGACCGACCTTGGGCGCCGGACCGATTGCCCGTGCGATTGCCATTGGAACGCTTTCGGCGACCTGGATCAGCCGCGACAACTCGCTCTTCTGGACGGCGAGCGCATCGCCGATCACCTTTCGATCAAAGCCGCGCTCGGCCAGGACCGAGGCAAACAGCGCCCGCTCGATAAAAGACAGGTTGCGGCGTTCGGCGTTTTCCTTGCCCTGCGCCAATACAAGTTCGTCGTCGGTCAGGGACCGGACGATGGCCTTGACCTTGATGCCGAGGCTGCGGACGGCGTTCAGCCGGCGGTGGCCATAGGCAGTTTGATAGCGGCCCTGCTTTTCCGGGTGCGGGCGCACGAGGATCGGCGACTGCTGGCCGTTTTCGCGGATGCTGTCGCCAAGCGCCAGGAAGTCCGGATCGTCGAGCTCACCATCGGTCAGGCGGTCGCCGACGAACGAGGCGTCGACCAGATCCGGATCAAGTTCGACAACGCGCTCGCCCTGATGCAGCGCCTCGCGCAGCGATCGCGCCTCTTCTGCCTCGCGGGTGATGCTGCCAAGCGAAAGGCCCATGGCCTTGATGGCGCCCGAGGCCGCACGCGGCGTATCGGCAGCAGGTGCGGCAGGCGTCAGCGTCGTTATCTCAGCGGAGCTCGTCGCATTGGGTTCGGCGCCAGGCGCAGGCGCTACGTTTCCGGAAAAGAGTGCGCGCAGTTCGTTCTTGCGGTTGCCAGCCATGTATTTTAGCGCCCCCAGGCCGCATGAATGAGAGCTTCGATCTCGCCGTTGACGGAATTCAAGGATTCGATCGCGCGGTCGTAGGTCGCGCGGGTGAAATTCTCGCGACCCACTTCGTAGAGCGTCTGCTTCGTCAGACCGGCATCGGAAACGGCGGTCGACTTGACCATCGCAGAGGTCAGGACACGGTCTCCGAACAGCGAGCGCATGAAACCGACGATCTGCGCCTGCGGCCCGTCGTTCGGCTCGAAGCGGGTGACGAGATAGCGCAGGAAGTCGAAGTTGAGTTCGCCGCCCGCCTCGCGCACGACGCTCAGGAGGTCCGAGGTCATGTAGAGAAACTGGTTCATCGACGCGACGTCGAGCATCTGCGGATGCACGGTGACGAGAACCGACGTCGAGGCGCAAAGCGCCGACAGCGTGAGATAACCGAGCTGCGGCGGGCAGTCGATGACGACGACATCGTAATCGTCGGCAACGCTTGCCAGTGCCGACTGCACCCGTGCGAAGAACAGCGGGCCGGCATCGGAGCCGCTGTGGCGGGCGCTGAGTGCCTGCGGCGTCGTATGCTCGAATTCCTGCAGTTCCAGATTGCCGGGCACCAGGTCGAGCCCGTCAAAATATGTCGGACGGATGATGTCTTTCAGCGGCCGCGCTTCGGCGTCGTAGCGGATGGCGCCGTAGAGCGTGTCGTTGCCGGTGAGGTCCAGCTCTGGCTGGTAGCCGAAGAGCGCCGAAAGCGACGCCTGCGGGTCAAGGTCGACGGCGAGAACCCGGTGGCCGGTCATGGCGAGATATTGCGCGATATGGACCGACGATGTGGTCTTGCCGGAACCGCCCTTGAAGTTGGTGACGGAAATGACCTGCAGGTGCTCGCCGCGCTCGCGGTCGCGCCACTTCAGGTAGCTGCGCGCCTTGGCGGCATTGCCCTTGGCAAGTGCCTGCTCGGCAAGGTGGCGGCGAAGCGCGTTGATGTCGGACAGCGAATAGGAGCGGCGACCGCCGGTGCCGGTATCGGGTTGAGGCCCCTCGCCCGCAAGCGACAGCTGGCGCAGGTAACCGTCGGAAACGCCGATCAGCTTGGCCGCCTCGCCTGAGGTGAAGCTGCGAAGCGTCTTCATCGCCGTTGGCGGAAACAGCCGCTCGCGCATCGCCTTCAGCTGTTCGGAAAGGGCGCGCGCATCGGCCGCGATCGCTTCGTCGGCTGGCTGGCGGGCGTGGGAAGGGTCCGTCCCGGATCGCGTCTGTGTTACCGTCATGTCCATTCCCGCCATGCTCCTTGCGCGCTTTCCCGCACCATTGACACCGGGATGCACTAACAGAGATTTAATTCAGATACGCCTAAACGGCACATATTCACAAAATTCCGTAACAGAGATGCCGCAGACAATGATTCGCGTCAAGGCATCGAGCCGAATTCGAACATCCCGGCCGGCAAGATCCTGCACGCTTGCGAGACGGAAGAGACAAAAAGGCCGCCGGCCCAAGGGCGGCGGCTCGTCGTGACGTCGCGTGAACGCGATTGCCGTCGAAGGATCAGAGCTTGGGACCGATATGATCGGGGATCGGGCACTGGTAGGGCTTGCCTTCGGTCTTTTCCCGCCACTCGGCCTTTGCCTGCGCCAGCAGTTCCGGATCGAGGATGAGATCGAGACCGGTCGTCGCCAACGACTTGGCCGCGTGGGCGAAAGCCTTGTGTGCCGCGGGGCTCTTGCCTTGCGCTACCACCTGCCAGGTGTGCGGCGCGGTGCCTATCGCCCAGGCGGGCGCCCAGCATTGCGCCGTCGGCGTCACCCAGCTGACATCGCCGACATCGGTCGAGCCGGCGCGGAAATGCGATTGGCCCTCGAAATCGCGAAGGCCGAGGTGGAGACCACTCGATCCGTCCATGCGGCTGTTGGAGAAGACGTCGCCCTTGATCTGGTAAAGCCGGATGCTGCTGGCGATCGCCTCCGGCGTCATCGTCTTCTGGATCTCACGGGCAAATTCGAGGTCTGCCTCGTCGAAGGGAACCGGTCCGAGCGCGACCATGTTCTGGTGGATCGCCGTCTCGAGCGTGATGTTCGGCAAAAGATTGGTGGCGGCGCGATCGAAGACGATCTCGACCTCCGTCTCGGTCATCATCGCAGCGCCCCTGGCGACCTTGTCGATGCGGGCAGCCAGCGCAAGCGCCTCAGGCATTTGCGGTGCACGCACAAGGTAGAGCGCTTCGGCGCGGGCCTGGACGACGTTGGCCGCCTTGCCGCCGGCGTCGGTGATCGCATAGTGCACGCGGCAATCCTGCGGCATGTGCTCGCGCAGGAAGTTGACACCGATATTCATCAGCTCCAGCGCATCGAGGGCGCTCCGTCCAAGATGGGCGCCGTTCGAGGCATGGGCGGCGACCCCCTTGAAACGATAGTAGATTTCGAGGACGGCGAGATTGTTGGTCGAGCGCACGCCATTGAAGGGTGCTGGGTGCCAGGTGAGTGCGGTATCGACATCGGCAAAGGCGCAGGCGCGCGCCATGAAAGTCTTGCCCGAGCCGCCCTCTTCGCCGGGGCAACCATAGTAACGAACGGTGCCTGGCAGATCGTTCTCGCGGAGATAACGGGCAAGGGCGACTGCAGCCAGCAGCGAGCCGGTGCCGAGCAGATTATGCCCGCAGCCGTGTCCGGTGCCGCCCTCTTCAAGCGCCTTTGCCTCGACGACGCCGGCGATCTGGCTCAAGCCCGCAAGCGCGTCGAATTCACCGAGAAGGGCAATGACCGGGCCACCCGCGCCGGCTTCACCGGTAAAGGCGGTTTCGATATCGGCCGTTCCCCGCGTGATGCGAAACCCGTGCTTTTCCAGCATCGCTATTTGCGTCGCCGCCGACTGGTGCTCGCGAAAGCTCAGTTCGGCATAGTCCCAGATCGCGTCGCTCATCGCTGCGAATTCAGGCTTCAACTCTTCGACTATATCTGCAAGAGCGGCGACGACGGATGGCTGGGGCATGGGTATTCCTCTTGCGGGCGACATGTGGGCCGGCCGCATTGGCATTTCTGTCTTCAGATGGAAGGTGGCGGCACGGATGCCGCCACCGGATACGATACGCGGTCGGGCCGCGACTTAGTCGTCGAGCGTGACTTCCCAGAGCCGGGTGTTCGACTGCCAGACGGGCTCGCCGTGCAGCTTCTTCGTCGCACCCCAGATGTCGACCATGTCGTACATGAAGATGCCGGGAACTTCCTCAAGCATCAGCTTGTGGAATTCGTCGAAGATCGCCTGACGCTTTGCCTGGTCGGCCTCGACATAGGCGGACTTCATCAACTCGATCGCTTTGGGATTATCCCACATCAGCGAGGCGTTCTTGTCCTTGTTGCCGACGTAGAAGCTGTACATCAGTGCCGGATCGAGGCGCGGTGCCACCGACTGCGAGATCACCTGGTAGTTGCCCGAGCGGCGGCGATCGACCTGGGTCGCATAGTCGAGCACTTCGATCTGCACATTGAGACCGACCTGTTGCATCATCGCCTGGGCGACGACGGCGGCCGGGAAGCTCGGCACATTGCCGCGCTTGTTGGCGATGATGGTGATCGGCTCGCCGTTGTAGCCGGCGTCCGCCAGGTCCTTCTTGGCCTTTTCCAGGTCCATCGGAAACTTCGTCTTCTGCGCGTCCGAATAGAAGATCGAGTCTGCCGACACCATCGAGGCATTGGTTTCGCCCGTACCGTTCGAGACCGCAGCAACCAGTTGGTCGAGATCGAGCGCTTCGGCCATGGCGCGACGCACGGCAACGTTGCTCAGAACCTTGTCGCGGGTCTGGAAGTAAAGCAGGTTCTTGCCGTTGTTGCGCTTGACGATCAGCTGCATCGTCTCGCTGTCCTTGAACTCCGAAATCAGGTCGGCGGAGACTTCGGCCGTATCCAGTGCGCCCGACAGCAGACCGGTTTTCACCGTCGATGCATCGGGGATGACCATGAACTTGATGCCGTCGACCAGCGGCCGTTTGGAGCCGACCATACCATCCGGCTTGCCGTCATTGGCAGGCGAGACGTAGGCTTCGTTCTTTTCGAGACGGACATACTCGCCCTTCTTCCACTCGGCCCACTTGAACGGCCCGGTACCGATGGGAGCAACGAAGGCGCCGTCGGCGCCGACAGACTCCTTGGCGATGATGCCGGTATAGCCGCATTCTGGACGCGCCATCAGGCCGAGAAAGACCGCCGAAGGCTTTTCGATCGTCATCGTTACCGTGGTCGGATCGACAGCCGTGACGGCCGACACCTTGATCGTTTTGCTGCCGTCGAAATCGCCGGCGCAGGTCCACTTGGTGTCCGCGGCCATGTAGCGGTTCCAGTTCCACACGACGTCGTCGGCCGTGACCGCGTTGCCATTGTGGAATTTCACGTCGTCGCGCAGCTTGAACGTATAGGTCAGGCCATCGGGAGACACTTCGAAGCTCTTGGCGACGAGCGGCTTTACCTCGCCGTTCTCGGCGTACCCGACGAGACCTTCGACGATGTGAAAGATTACGGAATCGGTGTTGCCGTCGCGGTTGACGCCCGGGACGTTGCTGCGGATATCGGAGCTCTGCGCGACCACAAGGTCACGCGCTTCGGCAAAGCCGACGGCGCTCATCAGGATGGTGCCGGCAAGGAAGATTTTTTTCATGGTTCCACTCTTCTCCAGTTGTTTCTTGTTGGTTTGTTGCGGTTGATTTCGGCTCAAAACGCGTCCCAGCAGGCCTGCGACAGCTGGCCGATGGTTTCGAGCGCAATTGTGTAGCCAGGCGTGCCATCGGCCATCACTTGCGGCACGGCGTCGGTGAAGACGGCGATGCCGTAGAGCGGCCGACTGTTGCGATAGACGAGACCTGCGTCCATGCGACCGCGCTTACCGCGCCCGGATTTGCTGGCGACGACGGTCTCGAAAGGCAGGCGCGAGCGGATGCCGTAGCGCAGCACCTGGTTCTTCAGCGTCTGCAGCGCAAAGCGGCAGAGCTCGACCGATGTGCCGAGACGCGCAGCCGCGGCCCCATCGTCCTGTGCCGCCAGGATCAGTTCGAGCAGCAATATCTGGTCACCAGCCGTCGTCGTCGTCACCTCGCCGAGCGAATGGTCCGGCTTCAGGCCAAGCGGCGGGATCAGAAAACGGTGGTGAGTGCCGGCCATGCCGATCGCCTTGCAGTAGCTGTCGACCTCTTCCAGCGTCAGCCGCTCCAGCACCATCTTGGTGCAGACATTGTCGCTCAAGACCATCATCCCGACGATGGCGTCGCGCAGCGGGATGACGATGCCAGGCGTCATGTAGCGGAACATGCCGCTCGCAACCTCATGCTTCAGCCGCTCCTCGTAGGTGATGGGCGTGTCGAGATCGAGCCGGCCCTCGTGCGCTGCCTTCAGCGCCGCCATCATGATCGACGTCTTGCGGGTGCTGGCCGAAGGCGTCTCCTCGTTTTCGCCCCGTCCGATCGTCTCGCCGGTCTGAAGGTTGCGAACGAGGAAGCGGGTGATGAATGGCTGGGCGTCGGCGATGGCATTAAGCCGTTCGGCTGTCGTGGCGGTTTTGATCGCTACGGTCATGTCAGGCCTCCAGGCGCCATTTGAGGGTGACGCCACCCGTGTGATTGAGATCGAGCGCGGGGATCGCCGAAAGCAGTTTGCGCGTATAGGCTTCCTGTGGCTGGTCGAAGATCCGGTCGCGATCGCCCTGCTCGACGATGCGGCCGTCCTGCATGACGATCACCCGGTCGGCGACCTGCTCGACGACGCCGAGGTCATGGCTGATGAACAGGCAGGAAAACCCGTAGCGCTTCTGCAGATCGGAGAAGAGTTCGAGCACCTGCGCACGCACCGTCACGTCGAGCGCCGAGACCGGTTCGTCGGCGATGAGGAACTTCGGCCGCCGGGCAATCGCCCGGGCAATGGCGACGCGCTGGCGCTGACCACCGGAAAGCTCATGCGGATAGCGGCTGGCGAAATCGCCGCTAAGACCAACTTCTTCGAGCGTTTCGAGCGCGCGCTTGCGCTTGGCCGCACCGTCGAGATCGGGCACCAGCCGGAGCGCTTCTTCGACCAGCGCCTGGATGGTCATGCGCGGGTCGAGCGAAGAGTAGGGATCCTGGAAGACCATCTGGCAGTTCAGCCGATAATCACGCCAGTCAGCGCTGCGCTCGCGCCCCTGGAAGAGGATCTCGCCTTCGGTCTCCTGGACGAGACCGGCGATCGTGCGGCCAAGCGTCGTCTTGCCCGAGCCGGAGCCGCCGACAAGGGCGACGACTTCGCCGACATGGATGTCGACGCTGACGCCGTGAAGCGCGCGCTTCGGCGCCTGCTTGCGGAAGAGCCCTTTGCGGCCAGGATATTCCACCACGATGTTGCGGGCCGACACCATCGGCGTGCGGGACATGTCGAGCTCGCGCGGTGCCGCCCGAAACGGCAGCGAAGACAGGAGCTTGCGGGTATAGGGATGCTCCGGTGCGCTCAGAATGTCCTCGGTCGTGCCCTGTTCGACGATCACGCCTTTTTCCATGACGACGAAGCGATTGGTGTAGCGCGCCACCATCGGCAGGTCGTGGCTGATCAGGAGAACGGCCGTGCCTTCCGCCTTGGTCAGTTCGACCATCAGCTCCATGACGTCACGTTGCACCACGGCGTCGAGCGCGGTCGTCGGCTCGTCGGCAATCAGCAGGGCCGGCTTCAGCAGCATCACCGAGGCAAGCATGATGCGCTGGCGCATGCCGCCGGAAAACTCGTGCGGATAGGCGGCAAGCGCCCGCTCCGGCTCGCGCAGACCGACGCGCTTCAGCATGTCGAGTATCGCAGCCCGACGCTCGTCGGCACTCTTCTTCGTATGCAGGATCAGGCCTTCTTCAAGCTGCCTGCCGATGGTCATCGACGGGTTGAGCGAGGTCATCGGCTCCTGGAACACGACGCCGATCTCGCCGCCGCGCAACTGCCGGAGGTCGCGATCTTTCATCGACAGGACATCCCGTCCGCGGTAACTGATCGTGCCGCCGGCATGGCGCACGGCAGGCGGGATCAACCCGATGATGGCGCGGGTCGCGAGCGTCTTGCCGGAACCGGATTCGCCGACGATGCCGACGATTTCGCCAGGGCCGACGTCGAAGCTGACATCCTTGACCACCTGGTTGCCATTATGGGTAACGGCCAGCGACAGGTCGCGAACGCTGAGTAGGGAACTGCCGATCATTTCAGGCCTCGCATGCGGGGGTCGAGCTTGTCGCGGAGCGCGTCGCCGAGAAGGTTGATGCCGAGTAGCGTCAGCGCGATGCAAAGGCCGGGGAAGAAACCGAGCCAGACGGCCTGTTCGATGAACGGGCGGCCCGCAGCCAGCATGTTGCCCCAGGTCGGCGCCGGTGGCGGCACGCCAAGGCCGAGAAACGACAACGCGCTTTCCGACAGGATTGCCCAGCCGAACATCGAGGTCGCCAGCACGGTAATCGGTGCCAGGCAGTTCGGCAGGATGTGGCGCAGCATGGTGTAGATTTCGCCATTGCCCATGACACGCGAGGCTTCGATGAATTCGCGTTCGCGCAGCGACAAGACGGCGCCGCGCACCACACGCGCCATCGACGGCGTGTAGGCGATGCCAAGCGCGAAAATGATGCCGTACTGGTTAGCCCCGAAGACCGCGAGCAGCCCGAGCGCCAGCAGGATGCCCGGAAAGGCGAGCAGTGCGTTGTTGACGGCCATGATGACGCCATCGACCCAGCCGCGGGCATAGCCGCTGATGAGGCCGATCAGGGTGCCGCAGACGACCGCGAAGGCGACCGTCAGACATCCGATCCAGACGCTGGCGCGGGCACCGATCATCAACCGGCTGGCAACGTCGCGTCCGAACTCGTCGGTGCCGAGCCAATGGGCGGCACCGGGGGCGGCCAGACGCGAAGTGAAGCCCAGCGCGCTGGGATCGTAGGGCGTCCAGAACACGCCGATCAGCGCGGTGATGACCAGAGCGGCGATCAGTCCGCCGCCGATGACGCCGTTGAAAGTGAGCTTTCTCATTCTGCCACCACCCGCGGATCGAAGAGAGGATAGAGGAGGTCGACCACGAGGTTGACGACGACATAGGAGAAGGCGACGAGCAGCAGGCAGCCCTGGATCACCGGGTAGTCGCGCTGGAAGATGCTATCGACCATCAGACGGCCGAGGCCGGGGATGGTAAAGACCGTCTCGATGACCGCGATACCGCCGAGCAGATTGCCGAGGATCAGGCCGATCATCGTCCAGGTTGGGCCGAACGCATTCTTGAACGCATGCTTCCAGAGGACGGCGCTTTCCGACAGTCCCTTGGCCCGTGCATGGGTGATGTAATCAAGCCGGAGAACCTCGAGCGTCGAGGCGCGCGCCATGCGGATGATCACGCCCATTTCGTGGATGACCAGCGTCATGACGGGCAGGACGAGGTAGAGAAGGCCCGCCGTCCAGTTTTCCGAGATCGGCACGTAACCGAGCACCGGCAGCCAGCCGAGCTTCAGGCCGAAGGCAAGCAGCAATAGCAGGCCGAGCCAGAAGGTCGGGATGGACAGAAGCACGGTGGCCGTGCCGACCAGCGCCAGGTCCGTCAGGCTGTTCTGCCGCCAGGCGGCGATGACGCCGGCGGGAACGGCGATCAGGCTCGCGAGGAACACGGCGATGACGACGATCTCGGCGCTCACCATGAAGCGGCTCAGCACCAGATGAAGCACCGGCTCGTCGGTGACGATCGAGCGGCCGAAGTCGCCGGACAGGATGTTGCCGGCCCAGATGACGAACTGCTCGGGAATGCTTCGGTCAAGGCCGAGCACGCTGCGCATTTCGGCAATCTGCTGCGGCTCGGCCATATCGCCGAGCATCAGCGCGGCCGGATCGCCGGGAATGAGACGGATGAGCGTGAAGACGGCAACCGAGACAATGACGATCGTCGGTATCGCCATCACGAGACGATTGAGTATGAACTTGATCATGGGTTCCCCGTACTGAGAACAGCCTGGCGCGACATCGCGATTCGGCCCTCCTGCCGGCTTTTCTTGACACGACTATGATCGAATGGAAAAAACCGCGCAATATTATGAGGAATCGTCATAGCTCTATGACGAAGGGATGACATGGGAGCTGCCAAAGGGGCCGATAACGTGCGGCATCATGCGCTGGGCGGAAGTCGCGCTTGCAGTCGGGGAGCATTGCCCTGCGATGCCGACGCAAAAAGACAGTCAGCGATGGACTTTAAATCACCAACGGATGTTGAAACCGATCTTGAGATCGGGAAACAGGTGGCCGCCGCGCTTGCCCGTGGCGCTGATGGCTGAGGCGATGCCGACCATGAGCACGCCGAAGACGATGCCGGCAAACACAAACCGAACTGTCATGGCGGCCGGTTGGCGTTCTTCTGCGTTGCCTGCAACATCATCCGCGACCGTATCCTTGCATCACTTTCGAGCACGACCAGACGAAATCACTGGTGTCATTGCCCGATGACGTGAAACGCCACGCGCATCGGCCGGCATTTACGGGAGTAATTCCCGCAAGCTGGGGTCGCTTTGGCTCGACGCTTGGCTCTTCAAAGCGCCTTCGGGAATCACGTTTAAGGTATGACGCAACGTCCGGCTCAAGCGGAGTTTTGGGCTGATATCGAGGGTCGCATCCTTTGGACGCATTGCCCGAGGGTCGGTGCCGTGACGGGCCGATGGATGTGCCGGGCACAATCTCTGCGGGACACCGACGTCAACGCCGAAGAGATCGCGTCGGCCGGCGATTAGAGCAGCTGAAGGTGATCGGCGAGCTCGCGGGCCGCGGCACCGCCTGCCCGGTTCGCACCGATGGTGGAAGCCGACGGGCCGTAACCGACGAGATGGATCCTCGGGTCTTTTGCCACCTGTGTCGCAAGCCGGCCGGTCATCAGGATGCCGCCATCGGCATTGCGCAGTTGCAGCGGCGCCAGGTGATCGAGCGCGCTTCGAAAGCCGGTACTCCAGAGAATGACGTCGACTTGCTGCTCGCGACCATCCGGCCAGCGCACGCCATGCTCGGTGATTTCGGCAAACATTGGCTGGCGCTCGAGTGCGCCGCGTGCGCGTGCGGCAAGGATCGCCGGCGTCACCGGAATACCGGTCACGGAGACGACCGAGCCCGGCGGCAGACCGCGGCGTACGCGTTCCTCGACCATGGCAACGGCAGCGCGTCCGACCTCGGGGGTAAACGGCTCTTCACGGAAGGCCGGCTCCTCGCGCGTGACCCATGTGGTCGATGTCACCTTGGATATTTCATCGAGCAGCTGGATCGCGGAGATGCCGCCGCCGACGACCAGCACGTGCTGCCCGGCAAACTGCCCGGCGGTCTGGTAGTCCTTGGTGTGCAGCTGACGCCCCCTGAAGAGATCCGATCCCGGATAGGGTGGAATGTAGGGAGACTCCCAGGTGCCGGTGGCGTTGATGATGCCGCGGGCGGCATAGACGCCGGCGTCGGTCTCGACCCTGAAACGCTCGCCCCGCTCGCAAACGACCTTGACGGCAACCGGTCGGTGCACGGGAAGGTCGAATGCCTTCTCATAGGCGCCGTAATACTGCGGGACGGCGACGGAAGCGTGGACTTCGCCCATGCTGGTATCGACGGCGTCGGCGAATTTCATGCCGGGAAGATCGTGAATGCCATTGACGGTGCTCAGCGTCAGCGACGGCCAGCGAAACTGCCAGGCGCCGCCCGGCTGTGGCGATCGGTCGACAACGACATATTGCATCTGAGGCGATAGCCCGAACCGGCTCAGATGATAAGCCGAAGACAGACCCGCCTGTCCGGCACCGATGACGACGATGTCGATCTTGCGGGCGACGCGCGCATGCGTCTCGGCCTCGCTGGCGGGGGCAAAGGCGTTCTGGATGTCCATCATCACGCAGCCAAGACCGAAGGCTGATCACTGCTCATCAGATCATCCACGGCGGCGACTTTCAGCCAATCGCCGCGGCAAAGATCGCGGCCAGTTTTTCGATGCCGGCCTGATCGTCCCGGTCGAAACGTGCCGGTTTAGGACTATCGAGGTCGATGACACCGATCACCCGGCCTTGGCGTCGGACGGGAACCACGAGTTCGGAGCGGGACGCCGCATCGCAGGCGATATGGCCAGGAAAGGCGTGCACGTCTTCGACCAGGATCGACTGCCCTTCCTTTACGGCCGTGCCGCAGACGCCACGGCCGACAGGAATGCGCACGCAGGCGGGCTTGCCCTGAAATGGCCCGAGCACCAATTCGTCATCAGAATCGAGAAAGTAGAAGCCAGCCCAATTCAGGTCGGGCATCGTCTGGTACATCAGCGCCGAGGTGTTTGCGGCGTTCGCGATCATATTGGGCTCGCCATGCAGCAGCGCTTCGAGTTGCTGCGCCAACTCCCGATAGAATTCGGTCTTGTCGCCTGTGTCGATTACCGCCGCCTGGAACATGATCTCTTTCACTCTCTCATCATACGGACTGGCAATGTAGTGCCGCGCCCGACATTTGCCAATTGCAGCGCGTCCGCGCCGGCAGCGAAACGGAGCGCTGGCGGAAAACGGTTCGACAAACGCGACCCGACGCCGATGTCCGGATTCAGACCCTCACGGCTCTTGTGAAGTGGCGACCTGTCGCTTCAGGCAATCGATCATCGCCTGAGCCGCAATCGACAGCGGCACGCCGGCGGCGGTTGCGACGCCGAAATCCTGCGTCAGGTGCGGCGTAAAGCTCCTGATTTCAATCGGGAGATGCCGATGCAGGTTGGCGAAAAAACTGCTGATGATTGCAACGCCAAGATCATGGGCGGCATAGGCGCAGGCCGAGCTGTTGCTGTGCGTCTCGATCTTGACCTTTTGCGGCACGCCCGCCTTTCGAAAGATCTCGTCGAGCATGACCCGGGTCGGCCGCCGGCGACCGATCAGGATCAGCGGTATGCCCCTGAGTTCCTTCGGGGTGACGTGGTCGAGCGCCGTCAGCGGATGGCTCTTCGCCATGACGCAGACGCTGACGCCGCCCGCCACCGGCTGCATTTCGAGGCTGGCGCTCAGTTGCCCCTCGTAGCGCAGGAAGCCGAAATCGATGATGCGCTGTTCGACAAGGCGGGCAATCGCCACGGTCGTATCGAAGAAGGTTTCGACCCGCACACCGGGGAAATCCTTGGCATAATCCGCCAGCATCGCCGGGGCGAAGCTTTCGGACATGCTGTTCGGCAGGCCGATGCGCACGACTTCCGGGCCGACGGCGCCGCTGCGAAGATCCTGGGCGAGATTCGTGAAGCGATCGATCCCGAGCAGAATATGCTCGGCATCCTCGGACAGCTTCAGCGCCTCGGGCGTCGGGATCAGCCGGCCCTTGTCGCGCGCAAACAGCGTCAGCGACAGGTCCTCTTCCAGTTGCTGCAGCAGACGGCTGACACCGGACTGGCTAAGCCCCATGGTTTTCGCCGCCGCGATCGTCGAGCCGGTGGCAAGCAGGGTGCGCAGCACTTCCAATTGTCGAAAATTCATGCCGGCTCCGCATCCATCCCATTGCCATCTTCTCCGTGTTTACGAAAAGGCGGACAATCTAGGAAGCCGTATTCGACGGCAGCGTCAGGCGTGCGATTACTCCGCGTGGGCAGAACAACTGATGCGCAAGGCCAGGATGGACCGTTAGGATATGGAGATGGTGGGTGCCGAAGAGCACGCGTGCGCTCTCCGGCTTGTTCAGGCTGTCTCGTCGTCGATCAGACGTCGACGCGTAGCGATGGTTTGAAGCGCTCGGCAAAGACCTCGATCGAGCCGCTGCCATAACGACGCAACTGACGTTTGGTCAGAACGGACATGACGCGCGCCGCCGTCGAAAACGTCATTTTATCGAGCGGACCGTCGCCAATCCAGGGTTTGCTTAATCGATCGGTGACGATGCCGATCATGTTTGCAGGCATGATATCCGTGCAAGGTTTCATCCAGTCGAAGACGACCCTGATCGGCAGCAATTTGCCTTCAAACGAAACCACGGGTTCAGGCATCCCCTCGCCCCAATCATCATAGGCCTCAAGGGCATCTCGAAAGAGATTTTGCAGGATGATGGAGGCATGCCCTTCATGAAGAGCGGGCAGCAAATTCGTCATTTGTGTCTCCTTCAGTGGTTAAGGCCGGGAAACGCGAATGGCCAATACTGTCAGCATGTATTTGTCATCGTGCCGTGTGGCCGGTACTTTGACGACCACACAATCGGTAGACTGCAGGCCATGGCGAAATGCAGAAGCGCGACAATGGTTCCAAGCGACCGGCAACTTTTTTTGAAATTTTTTGAGGACGGCGGTTTTGGAACTGCACCCGCCACGCCCGGTCGACAGCCAATTCGTGCTCCATATCGCTGTATCGGCTTGAAAGGGCCGACCATTCGTCAGAACATCAGGAACGAAAAACTAATATCCATATATTCCATAGAATATAAGATCTTACCTGAAGACGCCAGATAATTCACAGATATGCGCCACTATCGAAATGGAGCGATCATATGGGAACGATCTCGCAGCTGTCCGAGAAGACGAAGCTCCCGGCACACCGGATCGGAAGCGAGGAGGAGGCGCTGGAAATCGCGCGCGAACTCGCGGGCGATTTTGCCAATCGATCAAACGAGCGGGATACCGACCGGATCCTGCCTTTCGACGAACTCGACACCCTTGCCCAGTCCGGGCTGCTCGCAATCACCGTGCCCTCCGACTATGACGGCATCGACGTTTCCAACGCGGTGCTGGCGGAAATCACCGCCATCCTGTCCGAAGCCGACAGTTCGATCGGCCAGATCCCCCAGAACCATTTCTATATTCTCGAAGCGCTGCGCACCGACGGCACGGAGGAACAGAAGAAATTCTTCTTCGCACGCGCGCTCGCTGGCGACCGCTTCGGCAATGCGCTCTCCGAGAAGGACACCAAGACCGTCGGCGATTATGCGACGCGCCTGACGCCTGATGGTCTCGGCTACCGCCTCAACGGCCGCAAGTTCTATTCGACCGGCGTGCTCTTTGCCGAATGGATCGTCGTGTTCGCACTCGACCAGGACGAGAAACTCACCATGTCTTTCCTGCCGCGCGGTGCCGACGGCCTTCAGGTCATCGACGACTGGGACGGCTTCGGGCAGCGCACCACCGGCAGCGGCACGACGGTGCTGCAGAATGTCTACGTCACGGCCGACGCGATCGTTCGCCATCACCGCGGCTTCGAACGTCCGACGACGATCGGCTCAGTCGGCCAGATCATCCACGCCGGCATCGATCTCGGCATCGCGCGCGCCGCCTTCGCCGAGACGCTCGACTTCGTGCGCAACCGGGCACGGCCCTGGATGGATAGCGGCGTCGAGAGGGCAGCGGACGATCCACTGACAATCGCCCGCATCGGACAACTCGCAATCCGCCTTGAGGCGGCGACCGCCATCGTCGAGCGTGCCGGCAAGAAGGTCGACATCGCCCAGATCAACGGCACCGAGGAGGGCATCATCGAGGCGACGCTGGCGGTCGCCGCCGCCAAGGTGCTGACAACAGAAATCGCGCTCGAAGCCACCAACACGCTCTTCGAACTCGCCGGCACGTCGTCCACCCGCATCGGACTCAATCTCGACCGCCACTGGCGCAACGCCCGCACCCACACGCTGCATGATCCCGTGCGCTGGAAGTATCACGTCGTCGGCAACTATCATCTGAACGGCGTCGCCCCACCGAAGAACGGGGCACTCTGACCCCTGCCCTGATGCCGCCCTTCCCCGGAAGGTCGGCACCGATCTCCCGAGCGATTGCAGCTTTCCACGAGGTGACGGATATGAGCCGCGAAATCCGGCTGAATGCCTTCGACATGAACTGTGTCGGCCATCAATCGCCAGGGCTTTGGACGCATCCGCGCGACCAGTCGTCGCGTTACAAGGATCTCGACTACTGGGTGCATCTGGCAAAGACGCTTGAACGCGGCAAGTTCGACGGGTTGTTCATTGCCGATGTGCTCGGCGTCTATGACGTGCTGAACGGCAATGTAGAGGCGGCGCTCCGGCATTCCGCCCAGGTTCCCGTCAACGACCCGCTGCAGCTGGTGCCGACCATGGCGCACGCGACGCAACATCTGGGCTTCGGGCTGACGGCCTCGCTGTCGTTCGAACATCCCTACACCTTTGCACGGCGGATCTCGACGCTCGATCATCTGACGAAGGGCCGCGTCGGCTGGAACATCGTCACCTCCTATCTCAACAGCGGTGCGCTGAATATCGGCCAGGCGCAGCAGACTCGGCACGACGATCGCTACGACATCGCGGAGGAATATCTCGAGGTCTGCTACAAGCTCTGGGAAGGCAGTTGGGAAGACGACGCGGTCGTGCGCGACCGGATAGGGGGCATCTTCACCGATCCGGACAAGGTGCATGCGATCAACCACCAAGGGCGGCATTTCACCGTGCCGGGCATCCATCTCAGCGAACCGTCGCCGCAGCGCACGCCCGTTCTCTACCAGGCAGGCGCCTCCAGCCGCGGCAAGGATTTTGCCGGCGCCCATGCCGAGTGCGTCTTCGTCGCCGCCCCCTCAAAAACCGTCCTGAAGCGATATGTAGCCAATGTCCGCGAAGCGGCAGAGCGAGCAGGGCGCAATCCGCGCGACCTCCTCACCTTCAATCTGCAGACCGTGATCCTCGGCGAAACCGATGCGGACGCGAAGAAGAAGTTCGACGAGTATCGCAGCCACGTCTCCTATGAAGGTGCGCTGGCACTGATCTCCGGATGGACCGGCATCGATTTCGGCCAGTTCGCGCCGGACGAACCGCTCCGCCACCGATATACCAATGCGGTTCAGTCGGCGGTCGAGACCCTTACGACGATCGATCCCGATAAGGTCTGGACCGTACGCGAAATGGCCGATTGGGTCGGCATCGGCGGCTTTGGCCCCATCTTCGTCGGCTCGCCGCAAACGGTCGCGGATCTCCTGCAGGAGTGGGTCGAGGACACGGATGTCGATGGCTTCAACCTTGCCTATGCCGTCACGCCCGAAACCTTCGAGGATGCGGTCGATCTGCTGGTCCCGGAGTTGCAGAAGCGCGGCGTCTACAAGACCAGCTATCGCGAAGGCACGCTGCGGGAAAAGCTGTTCGGCGCCGGCCCACGGCTCGCAGCACCCCATCCCGGCGCAGGCTATCGGGAACTCGCCGGAAACGCGCAGGCGATCGCGGCTTCCGCATAGGAGCATCCTCGGCAGAAATTGCTCGATGGCTGGGGGCGCTCGGATCCTCGGGGCGCGCAAGAGTATAACTATGCATACGTGGCAGTCGTACGTCTCACGTCGTCATCCTCGGGCTTCACCGGAGGATCCAGGCCCGATGCGTCCATCGCGAGAAACGCGATCTGACCGCCACGGCTCGAGGCAGATGGATGCTCGGGTCAAGCCCGAGCATGACGGAAAGATCAGAACAGACGCCGATCAAAGCCAGCGCCTCGCTCGTCAGCCGGCCGGACCCTGTCAGCAGCCCAAGCGCCCGGAAGGATCCGAGCGCGTTCCATCGGTGCCAGTGCCCGATGGTCCGTCCACCGGGCCCCTGACCTCTCGAGGTCAGCTGTATAGGCTCACAGGCGGGATTCGGCCATTCAAAGCAAAGTCGCCGACCTCGCGGGCCTTGTAGAAAACAGGGTCGTGCAGCGTGTGGGTGCGAACGTTGCGCCAGTAGCGATCGAAGCCATAATGTGCTGCCGTGGCACGTGCTCCCATCAATTCAAACACCTTCGTCGTCACATCGAGCGCCACATGGGTGGCGTTAACCTTGGCGGCATAGGCTTCAAGCGCTGCTTCCCCGCGCTCGCGCCCCGTCACCGACCGCCCTTTCGACAACGCGGCCTCGACAACGCCCGCCGCAACATCGGCCAAAGCGACGGATGCTTTCAAGGTAGCCTGCAACTCGCCGACGCGTTCGAGGATATAGGGGTCGTCGCTGGCACGAGCCACGCCTGAGGTGATCCAGGGTCGCGTGGTGGTTCTGACATAGTCGAGTGCGGCGGCGAGCGCGCCTTCCGCGGTTCCGAGATAGAAATTGACAAACACCAGCTGTATCAGCGGCGTGTTGAACGTCGCCTGCACCGCAGGCGGATCGGACGGGTCGGCAAGCGGCCGGATGAAATCACGCTCGTAGACGGGAAAGTCGCAAAACTCGACGCTCCCGCTGTCGGACAGGCGCTGGCCGATATTGTCCCAATCGTCATGGGCGACATAACCCGGCCGGTCCGTCGGCACGACGAAATTGGCGATCTTGCCCTCGAACTCCGCATTGACGTTGATGCGGTCGGAAACGTGCGCGCCGGTCGAAAACGTCTTGCGACCGTTGAGGACATAGTGGCCGCCGCGCCGCTCAAGTACCAGCCCGGGATCGCGCGGATTGACGGCTGCGCCCCAATAGAGCTGCCGCTCGACTGTTTCGGCACCGAGCACCCAGGCCTGGTTCGGATCGGCGGCCGCCCAGTAGACATACTGGCTGTTGACATAGTGGTAGCCGAGCAATTGGCCGATCGAGCTTTCGCCGCGCGAGATGATCCGGACGAGACGCAAGCCATCCACCCAGCTCAAGCCCGCGCCGCCAACTTCAGGCGTATGCAATGCCGTCAGCAGCCCCGCCTGACGCAGCGCTTCGATTTCGTCGCGGGGCGGCAGGCCCAGGCGATCGAGTTCAGCGCCGCGTCGGGCGAGCTTGCCCGACAGTTCGCTCGCCTGCGCAAACAGAAGCTGGCGCTTTTCTTCCTGTTCGGTATTGGCCGGTTCGGGTTCCCGGAGGAAATGCACGTTGCTCATTCGCCTCTCTCCATTGGTGGAGGCGAAATAGTGCATTTATTCTATAGATAATAACAGAAACTAGATTTCAACTCGCAGGCGCCAGCGGGAAAGTCCTACCCGCCGTTGCCGAGAAGACGGCCGTTGACCTCACGAGGTCAGCCCACTTCAACATCTCTGAGCGCCACGATCTCGGTGGCGTTGTCGTTGGCTGCAAACTGTTCGAGCGTCATATTGTCGAGGATCGACGCAACGGCATCACGCACGTCGCTCATCGATTTGCGCACATGACAGTTGACTGGATCGGAACAGTCGTCACAGGCTTCGAACGCCGTGCGGCTCGCACAGCGGATCGGCGCCAACGGCCCGTCCAGCGTGCGGATGACCTGGCCGATGCGAATGTCGGAGGCCGGTCTGGAAAGCGAATAGCCGCCGCCGGGCCCCTTTTTCGAGCGCAGTATCCCGGCATTGCGAAGTTCGAGCAGGATCGCATCGAGGAACTTCTTCGGGATATTGTTGCGGGTGGCGATTTCAGTGATGAAGGCGGTTTCGCCCGGCTCCAGTTGAGCCAGGTCGACAAGGGCCTTCAGCCCGTATTTACCCTTCTTGGTCAACATTGCACTTCGCTTTCCTGAACACAAAGGCCGCCACAAGTCCGTTCCGCACCGACGTTGGTATCACCGGAGGCAACGGGTTGTGACGGCCGCACTGTTTTCGCTTAAGATGCCATACACCGAAACCGCGTCACTCTCAAGAAATTACGTAAGTTTCTGCATAGATTTTGTGAATTTTAGTGTCGAATCTAAGGCAGAGCAGCAATGATTTGCTCATCTGGCCCGACGCCTCTTCGCTGGTGATTGCCGCCGGCAAAATTCCGGGCCCGCCGTCATCGATTATGGTGACGAGACCGTTCCGCTTCAGACCGTGAGATGACGACGAGCCTCGACTGTGTCCAGCGTCTCCGGCGGCCCCTCATGCACCACGGCACCGCGATCCATGATGTAGACGTGGTCCGCGAGCTCGCGGCAGAAATCGAGATATTGCTCGACCAACAGGATCGCCATGCCGGTCGAATCGCGGAGATAGCGGATCGCCCGGCCGATATCCTTGATGATCGAGGGCTGTATCCCCTCGGTCGGCTCGTCGAGCACCAGAATGCGCGGACGGGTGACGAGCGCCCGGCCGATCGCCAGTTGCTGCTGCTGGCCGCCGGAGAGATCCCCGCCTCGCCGCCCGAGCATCGAGCGAAGCACGGGAAACAGGTTGAAGACATCTTCCGGTATCGAACGATCGCCGCGCCTGACCGGCGCATAACCGGTTTCGAGGTTTTCCTTGACGGTCAGCAGCGAAAAGATCTCGCGCCCCTGCGGCACATAGCCGATGCCCTCCTTGGCGCGGCGATAGGGCGCCATGCCGCCGAGCGCCACGCCATTGAAGGCGATCGCCCCGGCACTGACCGGATGCTGCCCGGTGATGGCGCGAAGCAGGCTCGACTTGCCGACGCCGTTGCGGCCAAGCACGCAAGTGATCTTGCCCATCTCGGCACCGATCGAGACGTTGCGCAGCGCCTGTGCGGCGCCATAGTGGAGATTGACGTTTTCGACGCTCAGCATGAAGGCGTCCTTTCCTTGGGCGGTTGGCAAGCGACCGGTGTCAGCGGCCGAGATAGTTTTCGATCACCTTCGGATCGCTGCTGACGAAATCGATCGAGCCTTCGGCCAGCACCGAGCCTTCGGCCAGACACGTCACCTTGACGCCGAGCTCGCGGATGAAGCCCATGTCGTGCTCGACGACGACGACCGAGCGTGTCCTCGCGATCTCCTTGAGCAGGATTGCCGTTTCGGCCGTCTCCGCGTCGGTCATCCCGGCCACAGGCTCGTCGACCAGCAGCAGTTCCGGCTCCTGCGCCAGCAGCATGCCGATCTCCAGCCATTGCTTCTGGCCATGCGACAGGTTGGCGGCAAGATCGTCGCGCCTTGCGCTGAGCCGGACGGTCGTAAGGATCTCCTCTATCCGCGCCTTGTCGTCCGCCGTCAGTCGGTAGAACAGCGTCGGGAAGACGCCGCGGCTGCGATTGAGCGCCAGTTCCAGGTTGTCCCAGATGGTGTGGCTTTCAAAGACTGTCGGTTTCTGGAATTTGCGGCCGATACCAAGGCTGGCGATTTCGGCTTCATCGCGTTTGGTCAGGTCGATATCGCCCTTGAAGAACACCTGCCCCTCGTCCGGGCGGGTCTTGCCGGTGATGATGTCCATCATCGTCGTCTTGCCGGCGCCGTTCGGGCCGATGATGGCGCGAAGCTCGCCCGGCTCGATGACGAAGGAGAGCGAATTGAGCGCCTTGAACCCGTCGAAGGAGACCGAGACGCCGTCTAGATAGAGCAGGCTTTTCGGTTTGGTCTGGCTGATCGTCTGGTTCATGCCAATTACTCCGCTGCCATTGGTTCAGCGACGAGATTGTCGCGCGCCCGCTCTGCGTCGACCGACCGGCGGTGGGCCTTGCGGCGGGCAAGATAGGCGCTCGCGGTCCCGACCACGCCTTTGGGCAGGAACAGCGTGACCAGAACGAACAGCCCGCCAAGCGCAAACAGCCAGAACTCCGGAAAGGCTGCGGTGAAGATGCTCTTGCCGCCATTGACCAGGATCGCGCCGACGATCGGGCCGATCAGCGTCCCGCGTCCGCCGACCGCGGTCCAGATGACCACCTCGATGGAGTTACCGGGCTCGAACTCGCCGGGATTGATGATGCCGACCTGCGGCACGTAAAGGGCGCCGGCAATGCCCGCCATCATCGCCGAGACGGTGAAGGCGAAGAGCTTGATGTGTTCGACGCGATAACCGAGAAAGCGCGTGCGGCTTTCCGCATCCCGCACGGCGACCAGCACCTTGCCGTATTTCGAGCGGACGATCGCCGCCGTCAGCACCAGGCATAGGGCAAGCATCAGGGCGGATGCGGCAAAAAGTGCGGCGCGTGTACCGTCAGCCTGGATGTTGAAGCCGAGGATATCCTTGAAGTCGGTGAGGCCGTTGTTGCCGCCGAAACCCATGTCGTTGCGGAAGAAGGCAAGCAGCAGCGCATAGGTCATCGCCTGGGTGATGATCGACAGATAGACGCCGTTGACCCGCGAGCGGAAGGCGAACCAGCCGAAGACGAAGGCAAGCAGTCCGGGCACCACCACCACCATCAGTGCCGCGAACCAGAACATGTCGAAGCCCTGCCAGAACCAGGGCAGCTCCTTCCAGTTGAGAAACACCATGAAATCCGGCAGCAAAGGATTGCCATAGGAGCCGCGCGCGCCGATCTGGCGCATCAGGTACATGCCCATGGCATAGCCGCCGAGCGCGAAGAACGCGGCGTGACCGAGCGAGAGGATGCCGCAGAAACCCCATACGAGATCGAGCGCCAGCGCCAGAAGCGCGTAGGTCAGATATTTGCCGAACAGCGAGACCAGATAGGTCGGCACGTGCAGCGGGTGATCCGGCGCCGTCAGCAGGTTGAGGGCGGGAATGGCGATGGCAAAAGCCAGCAGTAGCGCCACAACCGTGACGATGCTGCGATCGAGCGACTTGAGCAGAAAGGAGGTGATCATGCCTCCACCGCCCTTCCCTTGAGTGCGAAGAGG
The DNA here is from genome assembly GCF_001424825.1 of Ensifer sp. Root31. Lineage (NCBI taxonomy): Bacteria > Pseudomonadati > Pseudomonadota > Alphaproteobacteria > Hyphomicrobiales > Rhizobiaceae > Ensifer > Ensifer sp. Root31. The sequence goes on from NZ_LMCO01000034.1 coordinate 70,050, forward strand.
CCGCGCGGCTTCTTCTGGATGAAGAGGATGATGAGCACCAGAACGAGGATCTTACCGAGAACGGCGCCCGCATAGGGCTCGAGGAACTTGTTGAGGATGCCGAGCGAGAAGGCGCCGACGAGCGTTCCCCAGAGATTGCCGACACCGCCGAAGACGACGACCATGAAGCTGTCGATGATGTAGCCCTGGCCGAGATTGGGCGAGACATTGTCGATCTGCGACAGCGCCACGCCGGCCATGCCGGCGATGCCGGACCCGAGAGCAAAGGTCAGAGCGTCGACCAGGGGCGTGCGGATGCCCATGGACGACGCCATGCGGCGGTTCTGCGTCGCGGCCCGCATCCTCAGCCCCATCGACGTTCGCTTCAGCAGGAACAGAAGGGCTGCAAAGACGGCGAGCGCAAAGACGATGATCCAGAGCCGGTTCCAGGTGATCGTCAAGCCGCCGAGATCAAAGGCGCCGGCCATCCAGGAGGGATTGCCGACTTCGCGGTTGGTCGGCCCGAAGATCGAGCGAACCGCTTGCTGCAGGATCAGCGAGATGCCCCAGGTGGCCAGCAGCGTTTCTAGCGGCCGACCATAGAGAAAGCGGATGACGCTGCGCTCGATGGCAAGGCCGATGATCCCGGTGACGAGAAAGGCGAGCGGCAGGGCGATCGCCAGCGACCAGTCGAAGAGAGCGGGATAGGAGGTGCGAATGACGTCCTGGACCAGGAATGTCGTATAGGCGCCGAGCATGACCATCTCGCCATGCGCCATGTTGATGATGCCCATCACGCCGAAGGTAATGGCAAGACCGATTGCCGCGAGCAGCAGCACCGAACCGAGCGACAACCCGTACCAGACGTTCTGGCCGGCGTTCCAGAATGCTTGCGCCTGTTCGATGCGCTGCAGCGCGGCCTCGATATCCGGTTTCAGGCTGGCATCCGCCGATGAGCGCGCTGAGGTCAGCGCGCCAAGCGCCTCGCGGCCACCGCCTTCTGCCAGCGTCTTGATCGCCGCACGCTTGTCGTCGTCGGAACGGTCGGAAACCAGAAGCGTCACCGCGCGCGCCTCGTCGAGCGCCTTGCGCACCGTTGCGTCCTTTTCCGCGGCGAGTGCCGTCTCGATCGCCTCGAGCGCGTCGGCATTCGGCGTCTGCCGCATGGATTGCGCCGCCTTCAACCTTGCGCCCGTATCGGCGCTGAAAAGCGTCAGTCCACCGAGCGCGCCTCGAACGGCGCGCCGGACGGCGTTGTTGACCTTGATTTTCTGCAGCTCGCCCTTCGGCACTTCGCCGACATCAGAGCCATCAAGCGGATTGACTAGAACAAGACTCGCGCCCTTCTCCGTCGTGAGGAAGACCCCGCCGTCGGTCTTTCGCGCATAGAGATTGCCCTCCCCAAGCGCCTCGAGAACCGGGATGACACGTGGATCGCCGCTCTTGGCAAGCGCGGCAATGCGATCATCGAGCTCGGCCAGCTTGGCCGTTCCGAGCGCACTGACGAGCGCGCCGAGATCGTCCGCGGCGCGCGAGCCCGTGACATGGGCTGAAACCAGCAGGCAAAGGGTGATCAACAGGGTTTGCAGAATGCGATACATCGCCCTCTCGCTTGGGTCTCGCTCGTCTGTGGCAGCGCCAGGCAGGCGCGGCCACCGCGGCATGGAATTTCGAGATCCCTTCGCCCAACGGGAGCATTGGGCGAAGGGTATGCCTGCCTATGATTTCGTCATTCAAAGGGGATTGAGGCGTTGGCCACGACCCGGAAACTATCGTTTGGTGATGAAATCAGGAGCCCTTGCCGCCGCATTTGCCCGTGGCAACGTTGAAGTTGCCGCAGGACATCGGCGCGCGCCAATCGGCGATCAGGTCCTTGGAGTCAGGCAGGTAATCGGACCATTCGTCACCAACCACGAGACCGGGCGTTTCCCAGACCGTCTCGAACTGGCCGTCGCTCTGGATCTCACCGATCAGCACCGGCTTGGTGATGTGGTGGTTCGGCATCATCGTCGAATAGCCGCCGGAGAGATTGGGCACGGATACGCCGATCATGGCGTCAAGCACTGCGTCGGTGTCGGTCGTTCCGGCCTTTTCGACCGCCTTGAGCCACATGTTGAAGCCGATGTAGTGGGCTTCCATCGGGTCGTTGGTGACGCGCTTGTCGTTCTTGGTGTAGCCCTTCCAGGTCTTGATGAACTCGGCATTGGCAGGCGTATCGACCGACTGGAAGTAGTTCCAGGCGGCGAGATGGCCGACGAGCGGGGCCGTATCGAGACCGGCGAGTTCCTCTTCGCCAACGGAGAAGGCGACAACCGGGATATCCTCGGCCTTGACGCCCTGGTTCGCCAGTTCCTTGTAGAACGGCACGTTTGCGTCGCCGTTGATCGTCGAGACGACCGCCGCCTTCTTGCCGGCAGAACCGAATTTCTTGATATCGGACACGATCGTCTGCCAGTCGGAATGACCGAACGGCGTGTAGTTGATCATGATGTCCTCGGGCTTCACGCCCTTGGAGATGAGATAGGCCTCGAGGATCTTGTTGGTCGTGCGCGGATAGACGTAGTCGGTGCCCGCTAGAACCCAGCGCTCGACGCTTTCGTTTTCCATCAGATAGTCGACCGCCGGAACGGCCTGCTGGTTCGGCGCGGCGCCGGTGTAAAAGACGTTGCGCTGGCTTTCCTCACCCTCGTACTGCACCGGGTAGAAGAGGATCGAATTAAGCTCCTCGAAAACCGGCAGGACGGATTTGCGCGAGACTGACGTCCAGCAGCCGAAGACCGCCGAAACCTTGTCGACGGAAACGAGCTCGCGCGCCTTTTCGGCAAAGAGCGGCCAGTCGGACGCGGGATCGACGACAACCGCTTCCAACTTCTTGCCGAGCAGGCCGCCCTTCTTGTTCTGCTCGTCGATGAGCATGAGCATGGCGTCCTTCAGCGTCGTCTCGGAGATCGCCATCGTTCCCGACAGCGAATGCAGAATGCCGACCTTGATCGTGTCGTCGGCCGCAAAGGCGCCGTTGAATGCCGTCGTCGACAAGATCGTTGCCAGGAAAGCGCCGGTGACGCGTGCCTTGATATTCATCTGATTGAACCCCTCTCGTTCTGATCGCCGCAACGAGGCTTCGTACCTTTTGACCGTTGCTTGAGGGATCATCCGCCAGTCGTGCTGCACTGCACATACGTCATTCTACGTAGGTCGAGGGGGCAAAGAGGAAGCTGCCGGATATGGGCGATCCGGAGTTCACACCGCCGTGCAGTAATTGTGCAAAGGCCATGACGTTGAAATCAACGTGCCAGTCTGGCCGCAGGATGGCTTTTCCGGCTATTGAAACATCGAAGGCCGACTGGCCATCAACAGCAGCTCAACACAGGTGAGAGATCATGAAAGCACGTATCAAGTGGGTTGAAGAGCGGACATTCGTCGGCGAGTCCGGAAGCGGTCACAAGATCGTCCTCGGGACGGCATCCGGTCCGGAAGGGCGGACGCCTGGACCAAGCCCGATGGAGCTGATGTTGATCGGCGCCGGTGGCTGCTCGGCCTACGACGTCGTTCATATCCTCGAAAAGGGTCGCGAGCCGGTCGAAGATTGCTCCGTGGAGCTCGACGCCGACCGCGCAGAAGAAGACCCGCGCGTCTTTACCCGCATCCATATGCACTTCGTGGTGAAGGGGCGTGGCCTCTCGGAAAAGAAGGTCGAGCGCGCGGTCGCCCTCTCGCTTGAAAAATACTGCTCGGCGTCAGCCATGCTCGCCAAGTCCGCGAGGATTACCCATGATTTTGTCGTCGTCGACACATCAGCAGTGAGCGGATGATCCTTTCACACTTGCTTTCGCCATCTCCGCATTGCATAAATTTCACGCACGGAATGTGCGTGCCGTGAAAATAGGCACATATGTGTCGGCAATGCGAGAGATGACGAGGCAACATGGCGGCACGCCAGCGCATCATTCCCGTTCGACGCGAATACAATCGCTGGGTCGCCGACCAGACGCTTGAAGACTATGCGCTGCGCTTCACCGCCAAGAGCGCGCGGCGCTTTTCCTCCGAGCGCATCTCTCAGACGGCGATCGGGGCGATCTCGTTCCTGGCGCTGGAGGCGATCGGTGGCGCGATCACCATGTCCTACGGCACGACCAACGCCATCGTCGCCATCCTGATCGCCAGCCTGATGATCCTGACGGTCGGCCTGCCGATCAGCCGTTACGCGATCCGCCACGGCGTCGACATCGACCTTCTGACCCGCGGCGCCAGCTTCGGCTACATCGGCTCGACCCTCACCTCGCTGATTTATGCGAGCTTCACCTTCATCCTCTTTGCGATCGAGGCCTCGATCATGTCGGGTGCGCTCGAGCTGGCGCTCGGCATACCGCTTTGGGTCGGCTACATCGTCAGCGCGGTCGTCGTCATTCCGCTCGTCACCCATGGGGTGCGGCTCATCAGCAAGTTCCAGCTGATCACCCAGCCTTTCTGGATCGTGCTCAATATCCTGCCCTTTATCTTCATCGCCTTTGCGGACTGGGAGAAGGTCGCCACCTGGCTTGCCTATGCCGGCATGCATCATGCATCCGGTCCACCGGGCACGCTCGCGCCCTTCGACCTCATCGAGTTCGGCGCCGCCTCGGCGGTGATCTTTGCGCTGATGGCGCAGATCGGCGAGCAAGTCGACTTCCTGCGCTTCCTGCCGCCCGACGGCCAGCGCAAGCTGCATCACCGCGTCGCCATCTTCCTGGCCGGCTCCGGCTGGGTGCTCGTCGGGGCACCGAAGCTTCTGGCCGGTTCGTTCCTTGTCGTGCTGGCGCTTTCCTCCGGCGTTCCGTCGACGCGGGCGGCGGACCCGGCGCAGATGTACTACACCGCCTTCGGCTACATGATCCCGTCTGAGACCGCCGCCCTCCTCTTGATGGTCGCCTTCGTGGTCGTTTCGCAGTTGAAGATCAACGTCATGAACGCCTATGCCGGGTCACTTGCCTGGTCCAACTTCTTCTCGCGCCTCACCCACAGCCATCCCGGCCGCGTCGTCTGGCTGGTGTTCAACGTGGCGATCGCGCTGCTTCTGATGGAACTCGGCATCTACAAGCTCCTTGAGGAAACGCTCGGCGTCTTCTCGATCGTCGCCATGGCCTGGCTTTGCACCATTTCGGCCGATCTCTTCGTCAACAAGCCACTCGGCCTCTCGCCGCCTGGCATCGAGTTCAAGCGCGCGCATCTCTACGACATCAACCCGGTCGGCCTTGGCGCCATGGCGCTTTCGGCGACGATCGCACTGACGGCACATTTCGGCGCCTTTGGCGCCATCGCCGCATCGCTCGCGCCCTATATTGCCCTTGTTATCGCCTTCATCGCCTCGCCTCTGATCGCCTGGGCGACCGGCGGCAGATATTACCTCGCCCGCAAGCCGCGTAAAAGCTGGGCAAGCGAGAGCGAGATCACCTGCTCGATCTGCGAACATCCCTTCGAGCCGGAGGATATGGCTTGGTGCCCGGCCTACGCTGCGCCCATCTGTTCGCTCTGCTGTTCTCTCGACAGCCGCTGCCATGACATGTGCAAGCCGAAGGCACGCTTCAATGCGCAGGTGGCAACGGTCGCGAACGCGCTTCTACCCGAAGAGGTAACGGCGAAGCTCACGACGCGGCTCGGGCGCTACGCCATTTCGGCGGTGCTCTCGATCGCAGGCATCGGCCTGATCCTGGCGATGATCGCGCACCAGACCGGCAACGCTTCGCCCGAGACGGCAACAGTGGTCGAGCGCACCATTGCCGTCGTCTTCTTCGTCTTTGCCGTGCTCGCCGGCATCGTCTGCTGGTTCTATGTGCTCGCCCACGACAGCCGCGTCGTCGCCGAAGAAGAATCGTCACGGCAGAACACGCTGCTGCTGAAGGAAATCGCCGCACACAAGAAGACCGATGCCGCCCTGCAGCAGGCAAAGGAGACCGCCGAGGCGGCCAACCGCGCCAAGAGCCGCTACGTTGTCGGCCTCAGCCATGAGCTGCGCACACCGCTCAACGCCGTACTCGGCTACGCACAGGTGCTTGAGCGCGATGAAACGATCCCACCGGCCCGACAGGGCGCGATCAAGGTGATCAAGCGCAGCGCCGATCATCTCTCCGGCCTCATCGACGGACTTCTCGACATCTCGAAGATCGAGGCCGGCAAGCTGCAGGTCTATTCCAACGAGACCAACATCCATGATTTCCTCGATCAGGTCGTCGAGATGTTCCGCCCGCAAGCACAGGCGAAGGGGATCGCCTTCGAACATCGACGCGCGCCCGCCTTGCCGCGCTACGTCAAGACAGATGAAAAGCGGCTGCGCCAGATCCTCGTCAACCTGCTCTCCAACGCCCTGAAGTTCACCGAGCGCGGCGAGATCCGCTTCGATATCGATTATCGCAGTCAGGTTGCGACGTTTACGATTGCCGACAGCGGCCGTGGTATTGCCGAGAAGGATCTGCCGCGCATTTTCGACCCATTCCAGCGCGGCGAGGCGGAACATCTCGGCAGCATGCCGGGTCTCGGTCTCGGCTTGACCATAACCCGATTGCTGACGCAGACGCTGGGCGGCGAGATAGCCGTCACCAGCGAACCGAACAGTGGCACGACCTTCAGGGTCCGGCTGATGCTCTCCGCCGTCGATCGGCCGGCGCCGCTGATAGCGGTGCGCCGGATCACTTCCTATCTCGGCCCGCGGCGCACAATCATGATTGTCGACGACAACGCCGATCACCGCGAACTGATGCGCGAAATCCTGCGGCCGATGGACTTTACGGTGCTTGCCGCCGAAAGTGGCGGGCAATGCCTCGCGATGGTCGAGGCGCTGGTGCCGGACATCTTCCTCGTCGATATCTCCATGCCTGGTATGAACGGTTGGGAACTCGTCGACAAATTGCGCCGCAACGGCCAGACGGCGCCGATCATCATGCTGTCGGCCAATATCGGCGACGGCTCGACGACAGGCGCCCTTGTCGGCCACAACGACACACTCGCCAAGCCCTTCGGCGTCGGCCAGCTCGCAGACAAGCTCGCCGTTCAACTTGGCCTCACCTGGATCCACGAGGGCGAAGCGTCCGAGGAGCCGAGAGCGGCAAATGCCGATGCGATGACGTTGCCCGACGAGCACCATGTCGAGGAGTTGATCCGGCTTGGCGAGATCGGCTACGTCAGAGGCATCGAGGCCAAGCTGACGGAGATCGCGCTGGAGCCCGAACATCAGCTCTTCGTCGATGCTGCTCGCGCCTATGTCCAGGCCTTCGACCTCACGGGCTATGACGCCTTCCTGAAGAAAAAAGCGGCGAATGGAGCTGTCACCCGTGGTTGAGACTTACGATCGTCGCGACATCGTACTGCTGGTGGACGATTCCCCGGAGGCCCTCGGCTTTCTGACCGAGGCGCTGGAGCAGTCGGGCTTTTCTGTACTGATCGCCACCTCGGGCAGTGCCGCACTTTCGATTGCCGACCGGATTACGCCCGATGTCATTCTGCTGGACGCTGTCATGCCCGGTATGGACGGGTTTGAAACCTGCCTGAGACTGAAGGCCAACGCCTCCGTCGGCCAGACACCGGTGCTATTCATGACCGGGCTGACGGAAACCGAGCATGTGGTGCACGCCCTCGAAGCCGGTGGCGTCGACTACCTGACGAAACCGATCAACATCGATGAGCTCAGGGCCCGCATCCGTGTTCATCTCTCCAATGCCCGCTCGGCGCAAAGCGCCCGCGTTGCGCTAGACGCCGCCGGGCGCCATCTGCTTGCCGTTCGCTCTGACGGCAGTGTTCGCTGGTCGACACCGCAGGCCAACCGCCTCGTCAACGCCGCAACCGGCAGCGACGAGGGCCTTGCGACGATCGCTCGGCGCATCGCCGCCTGGATGGAAAAAACCGAGACAGGCGGCAAGCGGGAGAACAGCTTTACCCTCGAAGAGCCCGGTCAAGCGGGACTGCAGATCTCTTTCCTCGGCGCGATCGGCGCCAACGAATATCTCTTCCGCCTGACGGCCGAGAGCCGACGCAGCGACGACGAGATGCTGCGGCAGCACTTCTCGCTGACCCAGCGCGAATCCGAAGTGCTGCTCTGGATCGCGAAGGGGAAATCGAACCGCGATATCGGCGAGATTCTCGGACTGAGTTCACGCACCGTCACCAAGCATCTCGAACAGATCTATGTGAAGCTCGGCGTCGAAAACCGTGCCTCGGCGGCGGTCAAGGCGACACAGGTCCTGCACGGGATATAAGCAACAGCGTTCCGGCCGCACCGTACCTCACTCAATCGCTGCTAGCCTTCTTCGCATTTCCCTGGGCCCGAGAAGGGCGTCCGAGAATCCGGAGAGCGAAAGAGTGATGGGGATCGCCTTGCTTCCGGCGTTGCCGCCGAGTGCTCTAGCTAGGCTGAAGAACCTGTTCAGCAAACGCACGCCGCGCGCGAACACGTAGCGCGCCTATGATCGCCAGAGCGATCTGCCGCCAGCGCGCTTTTCGGGCGTATAGATCAATCGAAGTAGGACAAATTCCGCCGCTATAAACACAATATCGGCCTAAAGCCTCCACCCACTCTTGCACAAGCAACGCTCCGGCATAGGTATTGGCACAGTGCAGCCGGCCACGCCTGACCGAGCGTCGCGTGCGGAACATCCGGCCGCCGCACACGTTGCCGCTGGTGACCTTGGCCTTTGCTGGTGTACCATGGTGGTTTCTGAACGGAGGGTTGCGACATGCTGCGATGGCTTGTACTTGCCGCCGCGACCACGTCCCTGGCCGGTGTTGCGCAAGCGGATGAAGGTGCATTCCTGAAGTCGCTGCAGGGCAGTTGGACGGGCGGAGGGACGGTCAGAATCCGCACCTATATGTCGCCCGTCAATGTTTCCTGCAACTTCGATTCCCAATCCCAAGGGTTGGCACTCTCAATGGAAGGCGTCTGTCGCGGATTGATCCTGATTTCAAAATCGATTGATGCCCAACTGAAGTTCAGTGGCACGAAATACAGCGGATCCTACCTGGGTCCGCGCGGCGGACGGGCGGGCCTGAGCGGCAGCCGTCGCGGCGACGCCATCAATCTCACCATTCGCTGGGCAAAGGAAGTCAACGGCGACCGCAGCGCCAACCTGACGCTACAGAAGATCGGCGCCAACGGCATGCGGCTGACCACCGTCGACGTCGACCCCGCATCCGGCGACAAGGTCGTCACCAGCGAGATCAACCTGCGCCGCAAGTGACGCCTTTTCAGCGCGCGCCTATCGTTTTCCGGCCTGAAAATTGCGCTGGTATGTAGCGCTCAACAGTGATTCCGCCGCGGTGGACGCCGCCATCGGATCGCGCGCTTCAATGGCGTCGACGATCGCTTCGTGCATCTTCAACGAGTGCTGCAATCCGCCAAACGTCCTGAGTGTCCGGGGAATGCTGATCGTCAGTGCGGTGCGGATCACCGACGAGACAGGCAAGAGAAAGCGATTGCGCGCCGCCTGGATGATTTCCAGATGGAATTCGATGTCGGCTTCGATGGCGGCGGAAACCGTCGCGTGGTCTTCGGTCATCCGGGAATAGGCCGCGCGGATGCGCACGAGTTCGTCCGCCGATCCTCGGCGGGCAGCAAGGCCCGCTGCCATCGGCTCTATCGCCAGGCGGATTTCAAACAGTTCTTCAGCCAGTTGCTGCTGATCCTCCGCCCCCTCATGCCAGGAGAGCACCACCGGATCGAGCGTGTTCCAATGCTCCGGTGCGCGGACACGGGTGCCCAGGCGCGGCTTGGCCTCGATGAACCCCTTGGTCGAGAGGATCTTCAGCGCTTCGCGCAAAGTCGTCCGGCTAACGCGCAGATTGCCCAGCATCTCGGATTCCTTGGGCAGGATGTCGCCGGGTTTAAGTTCGCCAAGCGCGATGCGCCGGCCGATCTCCGCCGCGATCTGCGCGGGCAGCCCGCGGTCACCGATCGTAAATGTCGTCATCAGCCGTCCGTTTCCGAAATCCCGGCGCGCATTCTGGCGCGATTCGACCCCTTGCTACCATAGCCGTTGCCACGCCCCAACACGGCCAAGCCAGGTTGAGCCTGGGCGAAGGCGGTTACACTTCGCCGAGACGACCAAGCTCGCCCGCAAAACGCCGAACCATTGCCAATCCTGTCTCGGTCGGGCGCAACGCAGGCGCGCGATCGAAGACGGGCAGGCCGGCACGTTCGCCGAAGAGACGCTTGCCGTAGCACATCAGGTTCTCGATCCCCTGCATGGTGAACACCACCGCCGGCAAGATATCGCGATAGGCGGCTTCCGCCTCCTCGTCCCAGCCGTCACGATAGAATTCATAGGCCCTCACCGCATGGTCGATGCAATCGGGCGCAAGGATGAAGCCGCGGCATCCGGCACGCAGGTTATCGATGAGTTCAAGACCGGCGCGACCGTTGAAAACGGGCAGGCGGCCCTCTGTGACCTCGATCAGTGTGGCGATATCGACCACCGGCCCCTCGCCCTTGATGAGGGTAATGTTTGGATGCTGGCGGACCAGCTCGGCGATGTCGGTCGCCGTCAGCCCTCTGCCCATGAAGGCTGGCGCATTCTGGATTGCGACGGGCACGTCGATCGCATCGGCGACGCGACCAAAGAAACGGATATATTCCTGGGCCGAGAACTGGCCGACGATCGGCGGCTGCAGGATCAACCAGTCAGCACCGGCGCCAACGGCATGGCGCGCCTGGCGCACCTGCTCTTCGACCGACGGGCCGAAGATGGTCAGCGCCACGGGCACGCGGCCGGCCGTGTCCTCGACCAGCCATTCCATCACGGCCATGCGTTCGGCCTCGCTCAACTTCGAGGCTTCGGTCGCAAGGCCAAGCGCTGCGATGCCGTGCACGCCGGCAACGAGACAGACTTCCGTCTGCCGACGCATCGCCTCGCGATCGAGCTTTTCGTCGTCATCAAACAGCGCGTAGAGGATGGCGTGGATGCCATGCAGGTCGGCAGGATCGAACCGAGACATCGTCGCTCCTCCTCAATGGCTCTCGCGCGGCACGGCGTGCCCGCGACAACCGACAAGGAAATCAAGATCGGCGCCGCGATCGGCCTGCATCACGCGCTCGACATAAAGGCCCTGGTAGCCACCGGGCATGGCGATTTCCGGTGGTGTCCATTCCTCCCGCCGGCGCGCTAGCTCCGCCTCGTCGACATCGAGGAGCAGCCGGCGCCCGGCCACGTCGAGTTCAATCCAGTCGCCGTCCTTGACCAGCGCCAAGGCACCACCGACCGCAGCCTCCGGCGCGACGTGCAGAACGACAGTACCGAAGGCGGTGCCCGACATGCGAGCGTCGGAGATGCGCACCATGTCGCGCACGCCCTTCTTCAGCAGCTTTTGCGGCAGCGCCATGTTGCCCACCTCGGCCATCCCGGGATAGCCCTTGGGGCCGCAATTCTTCAGAACCATGATCGATGTCTCGTCGATAGCGAGGTCGGGATCGTCGATACGCTGCTTGTAGTGATCGATCGTTTCGAAGACGACCGCGCGGCCGCGATGCTGCATCAGGGCCGGGGTCGCGGCGGAGGGCTTTAGGATCGCCCCCTGCGGCGCCAGATTGCCCTTCAAGACGGCAATCCCGCCCTGCTGCGTCAACGCCACGTCGCGCGGCAGGATGACATCGGGATTGTAATTCTCCGCATCCGCAATGTTTGCGCCGACGCTTTGGCCGGTAACCGTCGGGTTGTCGAGATCGAGCAGATCGGCGATTTCCTTCATGACGGCGGGAAGACCGCCGGCGTAACAGAAATCCTCCATCAGGAACGTGCCTGAAGGCATGAGGTTGAGGATCGTCGGGACATCCCGGCCAAATCGGTCCCAATCTTCGAGCGTCAGTTCGGTTCCCACCCGTCCGGCAATCGCTAGCAGATGAACGACGGCATTGGTCGAGCCGCCGATAGCGCCGTTGACACGGATGGCATTGGCGAAAGCGGCACGCGTCAGGATATGCGACGGGCGCAAGTCCTCGGCCACCATCGCGACGATCCGCCTGCCGGAAAGCCGCGCCAGGCGCGCGCGGTGTGCATCGACGGCAGGATAGGCGGCGTTGCCGGGCAGAGCCAAGCCCAATGCTTCTGCCATCGACGCCATGGTCGAAGCCGTGCCCATTGTCATGCAATGGCCAGGCGAACGCGACATGGCGCTTTCCGCCGCCATGAATTCGGCCGGCGTCATGACACCGGCGCGCACATCCTCGGAGAATTTCCAGACATCGGTGCCCGAGCCGATGGTCCTGCCCTTGAGCCGCCCGTTCAGCATAGGTCCGCCTGAGACGACGATCGCCGGCAGATCGCAGGATGCCGCTCCCATGACGAGGGATGGCGTGGTCTTGTCGCAGCCGGCCATCAGCACGACACCGTCGATCGGGTTGCCGCGGATTGCCTCCTCCACATCCATGGACGCAAGGTTGCGAAAGAGCATGGCGGTCGGACGCAGGTTGGACTCGCCGCAGGAAAAGACCGGAAACTCCAGCGGCAGGCCGCCCGCCTCCAGCACGCCCGCCTTGATATGTTCGATCAGGCCGCGAAAATGAGCGTTGCACGGCGTGAGTTCGGAAAAGGTATTGCAGATGCCGATCACCGGGCGACCGTCAAAGGCGTCATCCGGCAGGCCGTTGTTCTTCATCCAGCTGCGATGAATGAAGGCATCCTTATCGAGCCCCCCGAACCAATGCTGCGATCTCAGTTTTCTCGACACGTTCAGCTCTCCCTACGTACCCTGCCATGTGTTGGCCGACGGGCATTTTTATTTCTCATATAATCGGAGTTATTCGCGGTCAAGCATCTACCACGCACAATTGCCCGTGCCCACCGGCCTATGCGGGAGTGGGCGGGCACATCGCAGAAGATGAAATGACGTCTCGAGATCGCGGGCGAAACCGGTCACGGGGGGCAAAGCGTGCCGCCCCCTGGCCGCACGAACGGCAGGCGCCGCACCACCGCGGCGATGCACGGCGGACAGCTATCGGGGCATGGCGGCGTGACTTGGCTTAAGGATGATGCAAAACGCTCAGTCCACCGTCGACGGTCAGGCAGGTGGCGTTGATGAAGGTGCACTCGTCCGACACCAGGAAGAGTGCGGCGCGAGCGATTTCATCCGCCGTGGCGATGCGGCCGCCGGGGTGCAGCTTCATCGTTTCCGCCTCGGCGGCGACCGGGTCCGGGAAGCTGTTCCAGTATTCGACCGCCTTCTGGGTCAGCACGTATCCAGGCGCAAGGGCATTCACCCGGATGCCTCTGGAGGCATATTCGATGCCGAGCGACTTGGTCATGCCGAGAAGCGCATGTTTCGCCACGGGATAGGGAAACGTATGCGGTATGATCGTGAAGGCATGTGTCGAGGCGATGTTGAGAATGACCCCACCGCCCGCCTCGATCATACCGGGCAGAACGGCGCGGCTACAGTTCCAGGCGCCCTTGAGATTGACATCAAAGCAGCGCTGCCAGTCGGCATCGGTCGTTGCTAGCGGCTCTGAAAAGACATTGATGCCGGCATTGTTGACCAGCGCATTCGGCCTACCGATCGTCTTTTCGGCCTGGCGGATGGCCTCGGCAATCGCATCGGCATCGGTGATATCTGCCGTCGTCGAGGCAAGCGTGCCGCCTTCCGCCGCAAGCCGGGCCGTCTCCTTTTCGAGCAGCGGCCCGTCGCGATCGATCAGAAAGAGGCTGGCGCCTTCCTTCAGGAACGCTTCGGCCATGGCAAGACCAATGCCCTGGGCTGCCCCTGTAATGACAATGCGTTTTCCAGCGAGCCGCTTGCTCATATTTTCTGCCTCCCTCGACTGATGATCCCGCGCAACCGTCACCACTCGGCGACGCTGCCGTCCTCATGGCGCCAGATCGGATTGCGCCAGCGATGGCCCTCCTTGGCGCGCTCGATGACATAGGCCTCGTCGACCTCGACGCCGAGGCCCGGACCCTGCGGGATCGAGACAAAACCGTCCTCATAGTGGAAGACGTCCTTGTTCGAGACATAGTCGAGAATATCGTTGGCCTCGTTGTAATGAATGCCGAGGCTCTGCTCCTGGATGAAGGCGTTGTAGCTGACGGCATCGATCTGCAGGCAGGCGGCAAGCGCGATCGGCCCGAGCGGGCAATGCGGCGCCAGCGCCACGTCATAGGCCTCGGCCATGGCGGCGATCTTGCGGCATTCGGTGATGCCGCCGGCATGGGAGAGATCGGGCTGGATGATGTCGACATAGCCGTCCGCAAGCACCGACTTGAAGTCCCAGCGCGAATAGAGCCGCTCACCGAGCGCGATCGGCGTAGAGCAATGGTTGGCGATTTCCTTCAGCGCCTCGCGGTTTTCCGAAAGCACCGGCTCCTCGATGAACATCAGCTTGAACTGCTCGAGTTCCTTGGCGAGCACCTTGGCCATCGGCCGGTGCACCCGGCCGTGAAAGTCGACGCCGATGCCGATATTCGGGCCGATCGCATCGCGGATGATGCCGATCGTCTCCACCGCCTTGTCAATCTTCTCGTTGGTGTCGACGATCTGCAGTTCCTCGCAACCGTTAAGCTTGATCGCCTTGAAACCGCGCGCCACCACATCCTTGGCGTTGCGGGCGACATCGCTCGGGCGGTCGCCGCCGATCCAGGAATACACCTTGATCTTGTCGCGGCACTGCCCGCCGAGCAGCGAGTGCACCGGCTGGCCCAGCGCCTTGCCCTTGATGTCCCAAAGCGCCTGGTCGATGCCGGCAAGCGCGCTCATGTGAATGGCGCCACCGCGGTAGAAGCCGCCGCGATACATTACGTTCCAATGATCCTCGATCAGGAACGGGTCCTTGCCGACGAGATAGTCGGCAAGCTCGTGCACCGCAGCCTCGACCGTCAGCGCCCGTCCCTCGACGACAGGCTCCCCCCAGCCGACGATACCTTCGTCGGTCTCCACCTTGAGAAACAGCCAGCGCGGTGGAACGATATAGGTGGTGAGCTTGGTGATCTTCATGAGCTGAGGTCCAGTTCGGTGGGGATGGCTTGTCACGACCGAGCCCAAAGCGAGCTCACCGCGACCGGGATTTCAGAGGGTGGGTTTCGCAGGGCTGTGTTGCTTGACCGCGGTTGCCAGATCGCGCGCGGCAAGATCGAGCATGCGGATCGAGCAGTCGCGGGCCGCTGACTTGTCGCGCATGCGCAGCGCTTCGACCAGTTCGCGATGGACGTCGATCGCTTCGTCGCGCCGCTCGGCGGCTTCGTTCGATGCATGCAGCGAAAACTTGAGCGCCGCCTGGATGATGCCCACAAGCTGCAGGAAGACCTGATTATGGCTGGCCCTTAGCAGGCAGGTGTGGAACGCCACGTCAGCGTCGGTGAAGCCGGCAATATCGCTCTCGCCGTCACGCATCGCCTGCCAGGCTCGCTCGAGATCGGCGATTTCCTGGACCGTCGCACGCTCGGCGGCGAATTCGGCGGCAACCGGCTCGATCGCCCGGCGCGCTTCCAGGATGCAATTCAACAGGTCGAATTCGAAGATGCGTTCGCCGATCCATTCGAGCACCTGGGCATCGAGAATGTTCCACTCGTCCTTGCCGCAAACGACGGTGCCGACCCGCGAACGGCCACGCACCATGCCCTTTGATTCGAGGATCTTCAGCGATTCCCGGATAACGGTCCGGCTGACGCCATAACGCTCGCACAGATCGTTTTCGCGCGGCAGAAAGGAGCCGACAGGAAAGATATCGGCGCAGATGTCGGAAGCGATGGTGCGCGTCACGTTCTTCTGGACGCGCGGCCGGCGCTGCACCTGCATCTCCGCTGCGCCCTGCGGCTCCTGACCTTCCATCTGCATCTCCACCCATGCCTTCGTATCTGCCGACGCTTTTATCCCAGATCACCTTCCCTCGCGACAGGGATCCAAGGAGCGTTTCGACAATTATTATACATCACTACCTCATTCATCATACAAAGGCAATTGACGGATATGATGATTCATCATACACAAATGGCAACTGCAGGAGGCAGTTCACCAGGGAGAGAAATCATGCGCTTCTTCAAGGCCGCCATTTTGGCCGGCACCGTCGCCGTATTCGCCGCAACCTCGGCCTTCGCCGCCGACGTCAAGATCGGCTTCATCGTCAAGCAGCCCGAGGAACCGTGGTTCCAGGACGAATGGAAGTTCGCCGACGTCGCTGCCAAGGAAAAGGGCTTCACGCTGGTCAAGATCGGCGCGGAAGATGGCGAAAAGGTTCAGTCCGCGATCGACAATCTCGGCGCACAAGGCGCGCAGGGTTTCATCATCTGCACGCCTGACGTCAAACTCGGCCCGGGCATCATCGCCAAGGCGGCCGCCAACGATCTCAAAATGATCACGGTCGACGACCGCCTGGTCAACGCCGACGGCAGCCCGATCGAAGACGTGCCGCATATGGGCATCTCGGCCACCAAGATCGGCGAAGCCGTCGGCCAGTCGATCGTCGACGAGATCAAGAAGCGCGGCTGGGACATGAAGGACGTCGGCGCGATCCGCGTATCCTACGACCAGTTGCCGACGGCCGTCGACCGTGTCGAAGGCGCACTGTCAGTGCTGAAGGCAAACGGCTTCCCGGAAGCAAACATCTTCGACGCTCCGCAGGCCAAGACCGATACCGAAGCCGCACTCAACGCCTCAACCGTCGTTCTCAACAAGAATGCCGGCATCAAGAAGTGGGTCGCCGTCGGCCTCAATGACGAAGCGGTTCTCGGCGCCGTGCGCGCCACCGAAACCGTCGGCATTGCACCCGATAGCATGATCGGCGTCGGCATCGGCGGCGCGGACTCGGCCATCAACGAGTTCAAGAAGCCCGCAGCAACCGGCTTCTACGGCACCGTGATCATCTCGCCGAAGCGCCACGGCTATGAGACCGCACTCAACATGTACGAGTGGGTCGCCAACGGCAAGGAGCCGGAAAAGCTGACGCTGACGGCCGGCCAGATCGCGCTGCGCGATAACTATGAAGCTGTTCGCAAGGACCTCGGCATCGAATAATCGTCGTCTTCGATGACTTTGAGCCCGGCGGTTCGACACCGCCGGGCGCCCCATTCCCGGAGCGTCGCAGATGCAAGACTTCCTCGAATTCCGATCCATCTCCAAGGGCTACCCTGGCGTTCAAGCGCTGTCGAACGTCTCTTTCTCGGTGAAAAAGGGCGCGGTTCACGGCCTGATGGGCGAAAACGGCGCCGGCAAGTCGACGCTCATCCGCGTTCTCTCCGGCGACCAGTCCGCCGACACCGGCGAAATCCTGATCGACGGCGAGCCGCAGCACTACCGCTCGGTGCGCGACGCCTTTCATGCAGGCGTCATCGTCATCCACCAGGAATTGCAGCTCGTCCCGGAACTGACGGTCGCCGAAAACCTCTGGCTCGGGCGCTTTCCGAGCAAGGCCGGCGTCATCGATCGCCAGCAGCTGACCGGGGTCGTTTCAAAGAAGCTTGCCGAGATCGGCATCGATGTCGATCCGGCCATCAAGGTCGCCTCGCTTTCGATCGGCGAGCGGCAGATGGTCGAAATCGCCAAGGCGGTGATGCTCGACGCGCGCGTCATCGCGCTTGATGAGCCGACCTCGTCGCTGTCCTCGCGAGAAAGCGAGATCCTCTTTACCCTCATCGATCGCCTGCGCGCCAACGGCACGGTCATTCTCTACGTTTCCCACCGCCTCGATGAGATCTTCCGCCTCTGCGACAGCCTGACGGTGCTGCGCGACGGGAAACTCGCCGCCCATCATCCCGAAATCTCGAAGGTGACGCGCGACCAGATCATTTCGGAAATGGTCGGCCGCGAGATCGCCAATATCTGGGGCTGGCGCGAGCGCAGCCTCGGTGAAGAGCGGCTGCGCGTCGAGAGCATTTCGGGAGCGAAACTTCGCCAACCCTTGAGCTTCTCCGTCAGGCGAGGCGAGATCCTCGGCTTCTTCGGCCTGATCGGCGCCGGCCGCAGCGAAATGGCCCGCCTCGTCTATGGCGCCGATGCCCGCAACGGCGGTTCGGTGTCGGTTGATGGCGTCACGATCCAGGCTGACAGCCCACCCCATTCCATCCGGTCGGGCATCGTGCTCTGCCCGGAAGACCGCAAGTTCGATGGCATCGTCCAGGGACGATCGATCGAAGAGAACATGACGATCTCCTCACGTCGCCATTTCTCGCCCTTCGGCCTTATCAACCCTGCGAAAGAAGGCGCGCTTGCCGACAAGTTCATCGCCAAGCTTCGCGTGCGTACACCGTCGCGCCGCCAGGACATCATCAATCTGTCGGGCGGCAATCAGCAAAAGGTCATCCTCGGCCGCTGGCTGTCCGAAGAGGGCGTCAAGGTGCTTGTTATCGACGAGCCGACACGCGGCATCGATGTCGGTGCAAAGTCGGAAATCTACGAAATTCTCTACGAGCTCGCCGCCGAGGGCATGGCGATCGTGGTGATCTCCAGCGAACTGCCTGAGGTCATGGGCATCGCCGACCGCATCATGGTCATGTGCGAGGGCCGCGTCGCCGCCGACATTCCCAGAGCCGAGTTCGACGAGCGGCGCATTCTCGCCGCCGCCCTGCCGGACGTTCAAAACTTAAACACTCCTTCTCACGCACAGGTACGGTGACGATGACCTCCTTGAAAAAACTCCTTCTTGGCGAACAGGGCCTCGTCGTCATTTTCGCACTCGCCTTCGCCGTCGTGTCGCTGACGGTCCCCAACTTCCTGACCGAGCGAAACATGCTCGGCCTGCTGCAGTCGGTCGTCACCATTGGCATTGTCGCCTGCACCATGATGTTCTGCCTTGCCTCGCGCGACTTCGACCTTTCGGTCGGCTCGACCGTTGCCTTCTCCGGCATGGTCGCGGTCATGGCCTCAAATGCGACCGGATCGATCCTGCTCGGCCTGGTCGCGGCCCTGGTGTGCGGCGGTCTCGTCGGAACGGTCAACGGCGTCGTCATCGCCCGTTTCCGCATCAACGCGCTGATCACGACGCTTGCCACCATGCAGATCGTGCGTGGCCTGGCGCTCATCGCATCGGACGGCCGCGCCGTCGGCATCAACGATCCGAGCTTCTACCAACTGGCCCTTTCGCGCTTCCTTGGCATCCCGACGCCGATCTGGGTCATGGCGCTGTTCTTCGTCGCCTTCGGCTTTTTGCTGAACCGCACCGTCTTCGGCAAGAACACGCTGGCAATCGGCGGCAATCCCGAAGCGTCGCGCCTAGCCGGCGTCGACGTTGCGCGCATGCGCATCTGGATCTTCGCGCTGCAGGGTCTCGTCTGCGCCGTCGCCGGCGTGTTGCTGGCGTCGCGCATCACCTCGGGCCAGCCGAATGCGGCGACCGGCCTCGAACTTTCGGTTATCTCCGCCTGCGTGCTCGGCGGCGTCTCGCTTGCCGGCGGACGGGCGGCGATGACCGGCGTCATCGTCGGCGTGCTGATCATGGGCATTGCGGAAAACGTCATGAACCTGCTCAACATCCAGGCCTTCTACCAGTATGTCGTGCGCGGCTTCATCCTGCTGCTGGCCGTTCTGCTCGACAACCTGCGCTCGTCCGCCGTTGGCCGACGCGTCTAGCAGCCGCATGTCCTCGGACGTCCTGCCGCTTAGCAATGGAGAGCTTTTGATCGAATTGAGCCGCTTCGGCGGCTCGATCCTGTCCGGTTCCTATTGCGGCGTGCCGATCTTCCGATCCACGCCAACCGGCGGGCTTGCCTCGCAGCACCACGGTCAGGAGGCGAGCTTTCCGCTCGTTCCCTTCGGCAACCGGTTGGAGGGGAACAGCTTCACCTTCTCAGGCAATCGCTTCGTCCTAGCTCCCAACGCCATCGACCCCTGTTACCTGCATGGCGACGGTTGGCTGGCGGCATGGCAGGTCGTCTCGCACGGCGAAACCGAAGCATGCCTGCGCTATGTGCACGAGGCAGTTGCCCCCAATCGCTATGCCTATGAAGCCGTTCAGCGTTTCACTGTTGAAGATGACCGCCTGACCGTCACGCTTTCCGTCACCAACAGGTCGGGCTTCGCTCTGCCCATCGGCCTCGGCCACCATCCCTTCTTCCCGAGAACCGCCGGCACACGGCTGATCGCGAAGGCCGAACGGTTCTGGACGGAAAGAGAAGGTCACCTGCCCGACCGGCCCGGGCCGATACCGCACACTCTTGAGTTCGAGCGGGGCAATCTCTTGCCACGCCGATGGCTGAACAACGCCTATGAGGGATGGGACGGCAAGGCCGTGATCGAGTGGCCGGAACACGACCTCTACCTTGAAATCGACGCTCAGCCGGTCTTCGGTCATTTCATGCTCTATTCGCCTGCAGACGCAGACTTCTTTTGCTTCGAACCGATGACGCACCTGCCGAACGGCCATCACCTTGCCGGTCTCGGCGGTCTGACAATCGTCGAACACGGGCAAAGCCTGACCGGTATGCTGACCTTCTCCCCGCGCCCGATCTCATCCCTAAAAGACCTTGAATAGGAACAGGTTGCGGGCAAAGCTGAACCGTAGTTTCAAACGATGAAGCACCGCACGTCATCGTTTCATCTCTCGAACCGATTTCGAGCCTATGCCGCCGCGAGCGACGACGCGTCGAAATCTGCGGCCCATTGCACGGCCGGCCGCGCGGCGCAGCGCTCGATCCAGGCTTTGACGGCGGGCACATTCGGCGTTGCTTCCGGGAACCATGCAAACGGCGAATAGAGCAGCAAGTCGGCAGCCGAGAACTGCTCGCCCATCAGATAGGGGCTTGCCGTGAGCGCCGTCTCGAGTTGACGCGCCATCTCGACGGAACTGCGGAACGTGAACTGCAGATAGGGATGCGAGAGCCCCGCCGCCTCGACGATCAGCACCGGCTCGACCACGCCCGCGTACCAGGCAAGCCAGCTCAGATAACGGCCGCGCTTGGCATCGCCGGGAAGCGGCGCCAGTTTCTTGGCGGGGAAAAGATCGGTCAGGTACTGAATGATGGCGATGCTTTCCCAGATGACGACGCCATCATGCACCAGCAGCGGCACCTTGCCCTCCGGGTGCGGATTTTTCGGGTCCTTGGCCCCGCTGCCGTCGCCGCGGGTGATGCCGACGATTTCGATGTTCACCTTGTCAAGCGCATCCAGTTCGCGAAGCAATGTGATGATGCGCGAGGAGCGGGAGCGCGGGGCGTGATAGAGCGTCAACATGGAAAGTCCTCGGATTGCGGTTTCTGTCTGGGCTCTTTATAAAACAACCCAACTGCCAATTTTCGTCAGTAGGCTCATGGCGCGCAGCGATCGTTTGTTTCGTCTTCTCCAGGCGCTTCGCAGCCTGCCGCCGCCGGTGACGGCCGCCCGGCTGGCCGAGGAAACCGGCGTGTCGCAGCGCTCGCTCTACCGCGATATCGACAGCCTGCGCGCCGCCGGTGCCGTCATCGACGGCGAGCGCGGTTTTGGTTATCGCCTCACCGAAGATATCGCCCTCCCGCCCCAGACGTTCACCCGCCTTGAAATCGAAGCCCTCGTGCTGGGTCTGGCCGAAGTTCGCCACATGGGCGAACCCGAGCTTGTGCGGGCTGCCGAAGCCGTACTTTCGAAGATAACGGCCACCCTGCCCGACCGACTGCAGCAGCAGACGATCCATGCCGTCTCGCAGGTTCACCGTTTCGAGCACAGGCAGGCGCCGGATATCAACGTCGGGCTGCTTCGCGAGGCCTGCTGGCAGGAGCGGGCAATCGTCATCGACTATATCGACGTCGAGCGCCGGCACAGCGAAAGGCGCGTGCTGCCGCTCGGCATCGTCTATCTCGAAAATGTGCTGGTGCTGCTCGGCTGGTGCTGCCTGCGTGAGGACTTCCGCAAGTTTCGTATCGATCGCATCGCCGAGATAAGGCCGACGGACGAAAGTTTCCGGCCGCGGCGCGTGCCAATGCTGCGCGAGTTCATTGCCCGCATGAATGCCGGCGCAACGGACACGGCGCCGGCCCACCTCATGGGATAGGCCGACGCCGCAAACCGTTCCGTTCAATGCTGCTTGAGCGCGGATCAGAAGTCCGGCGCTACGCCGAAGACGAACTCCACCTGCTCGCCCGACATGTTGTAATATTGGTGATCGGTACCGGCCGGAATATAGAACCCGTCGCGCGGATTGAGCTCGAACCAGGCCTGGCCTTCCGCGTCGGGCACGTGAATGTTGAGCGTTCCCGAAACGACGTAGAGGCATTCATCGCCCTTGTGGCGTTCGACGCCGGTGCGCTTGCCGGCCAGCAGCGTCGTCTTTCCGACAGTCAGCTGATCGGTGGCGCAATAAAGGCCGGTAAAGGCGCCTTGCGTCGCCTGGTCCAGGCTCCACAGCAGATCGGCATCGCGCATCGGATGGATGGTGCGCGCGTCGCGGTGGGCTTGCGCCTCCATCGGCCAGCGGCCGAAAAACTCGCTCTGGCTGTAACGCGACTGAGCAAGCTCGAGATAGGGCTTGGTGCGGGCATAGGGACCGGACGTGCCCTTTGCCGGCGGTGGCGCAAAGAACTCCAGCACCCGGACCTGGTCATTGCCGAGGTTGAAGCCGTGATGCCAGGTGTCCTTGCGGAAGAACAGCGCCTCGCCCTTTTGCGCAATGCAGAATTCGCCTGTTTCAGGATTGGCAAGGCCGAGCGTGCCGCTCAGCACATAAAGCACTTCATCGGCACCGAAGATCGTCCTGAAAGCGTCGGTATGCTTGAAGCAGCCACCGGGCTGCATGCCGAAGACGATCTGATGGATGCTGTCGGTAGAAGCATAGATCCAGTCGTCGACGAGGCCGGCATTCTCCTCGCCCCAGAGGTGCCGGGTGACGCCGGCATAGGGGATATGGCTGGCGCGGTCGAATACGGGACGCGGTGAAGGCTTGTAGCCCATCGGTAACTCCTTGGCTGCGAGCGCGTCGATGCGCGCTATTTTCAGTTTGAGGGCGCACGCGTCCGCTCGATCAGGCGGGCGGTGACCTTGCGCTTCATTTCCGGGTCGAGATGCATGACGTTGAAAACCTCCGCCATCCACAGGCCCTCGACGGCAAGGCGGATGATCGTGGCGTCGACCGGATCCAGACCGTCTTCTTCGACCGCCGCCTGGCAACGAATGTTCTGCTGGCGCACGATCTCAAGCAGGTCGGGAAAGTTGGAGAGCGCCGCCGTGATGCTGGCGCCGAGGCGGTCGTATTGCTCGCCGGTACTCGCGGCTTCCCCAAGCGTCGCGCCGACATAGGCTCGTGTGTAGCGGCCGTGCGGATCCTCGTCCTCATGCTCGATGCCGGCAAGACCGGTCTCGAAGCGGTAGACGAACCGTTCGACCATGGCGCGCACAAGGGCGTCCTTGCTGGCGAAATGATAGAGGATGCCGCCCTTGCTCAGGCCCGTCTGCTCCGCGACCTCGTCGAAGGTGAGCGAGGAAACGCCCTTGCCCACGACGATCGCCTCGGCGGCAGTCAATATACGGTCCCGTGCGCTTTCACGTTTTGCCATGTCGGTACAATCCAGTGTTGAAAAATCTGCGCACGCTATATCCCTGAACTCTCGCGCAGGCTATCGACGATCTCGGCCATCAGCGCCAGATCGTTGCGTGAATCGTCGAGCGTGGTTTTCGGCTGCGTGCCCTTGACCAGATGATCGTGGAAGGCGCGCAATTCGAGCGCGAAGGGGTCGGTATAATCAGGACCGAAGACCCTTGTCTCCGTCTCGGTGTCGGTCGAATCGATCACCTCCAGCGAGGTCGGCAGGTTGCGGATATAGGGCGTGTCGTAGCTGACACGCAGTTGCCGCCGGTCGGACAGCACCTCGATGCGCGCGTCGAAGCGGGCAACGTTGTCGATCATCGCCTCGTAGATCGCGGTGAAATGGCCATAGTCGAAAAGCGCGACGATGGATTCCCCATTGGCCTTGTGATGGGCCGCGATCACCCGCTTCGGCAGCCCGATCAGTTCGCGCATCGCCGAAAGGCTGTGGGACGACAGCCCGGTCAGGACCTGATAGGCGCGCATGAGGTCGGCGGGCGCATCCTCCCCGACGACCTGCTTCAGGAGCGCCGACGTCTGCGCGCGGGATTCGGCGAGGAACGCGGCGTCCAGATCGGTTGGGTAGAAGATGTTACGGGTCTGTTTGATGAAGAACGGGCCCTCGCAGATGATATCGCGCACGCGGACGTAACGGAGCTCTTCCGGCTTCGGCATCATTGCCTTGGCGCGAAGGAAGCTCGGCGAATAGCGGCGCATATAGGCGACGAACAGCAGCTTGTCGGTGGCCTTGGCGAGCGGCGCGACCGCGTCGATCTCACCGAGCGTGAGGCAGGCCGGCTTTTCCAGGAAGACATGCTTGCCGGCTTTGAGCGCCAGTTCGAGATAGAAGCTGTGCGTCTGGTCCGGCGTCAAAATGAAAACGGCATCGATGTCGGGGGAAGAGACGAGCGCCTCTGCCGTCTCGAACGGCTTTGCACCGGGGTAGCGCGCCGAACAATAGGCCGTCAGGCTCGGCGAGACGTCGTAGACGCCAGCAATTTCAAACAAGTTCCGGTGATCCGAAAGGATCGGCAGATGCATGAGCTGGCTGACTTCGCCAAGCCCGATCAAACCAACGCGAACGACACGCATGAAAGCAACCTTTCCGCCTCACGAACGAGGCAACAATTCAACCTTTGACCGCACCGGCCGTCAGGCCGGAGACGATATGTTTCTGGAAGATGAGAGCGAGGATGACCAATGGCACGGTGACGATCGTCGATGCCGCCATGATCGCGCCATAGGGGAATTCGTACCGGCTGGAGCCCGAGATCAGGGCGATCGCCACCGGCACGGTGCGGTTCTCGTCCGTCAGGATGAAGGTCAGCGCGAACATGAACTCGTTCCACGAGGCGATGAAGGCCAGCAGTCCCGTCGAGATCAGTGCCGGCCCCATCATCGGCAGGAAGATGCAGCGCACGATCCGCAAGGGCGAGCAGCCGTCCATGATCGCCGCCTCCTCGATCTGTTTCGGCAAATCGCGCATGAACGTGGTCAGCACCCAGATGTTGAACGGCAGCGTGAAGATCATGTAGGAGAAGATCAGCGAACCGACCGTGTTGTAGAGCCCGAGCCAGCGGATCATCTCGAACAGGCCGGACAGAAGCGCGATCTGCGGGAACATCGAGACCGCGAGCACCAGCAGCATGATCGGCGAACGACCGCGAAAGTCGATCCGGCCGAGCGCATAGGCGGCCGCAATCGCCAGCACCAGCGAGAGTGCGACGACCGAGAAAGCGACGACCAGCGAATTCAAGAGGCTGCGCAGGAAAACGCCGTCCGACAGGATCGCCGTATAATTGTTGAACTTCAGGTCCGGGAAGAACGTCACGTCGAAGATCGCCTGACCTGATTTCAGCGATGAGGCGATCATCCAGTAGAACGGAAACAGCGTATAGAGCGCGACGACGCCGAAGAGGCTGTATATCGCGATCCTGTGCAGGCGTTTGCGGGCGTTGCTTCTGACCATGTCAAACTCCCAGCAGACGGCGGTTGAGACGGAAGACGGTGACGTAGATCGCTGTCACGACGGCGATCATCAGGAAGACGGCGGTACTAGCAGCCGAGCCCACCCCCATGTCCTGGAAATTGACGAGGACCTCGCGGGCATAGATCGACACCGTCTTGGTGTCGTCGCTGTTGGAGGAAAGCACGAAGCTCAGGTCGAACATGCGCAGCGCATCGAGTAGGCGAAAGAGCACGGCAACTGCAATGCTCGGCGCCAGCAGCGGCAGCGTCAGCGAGGTGAACTGCTTCCATGCCGGCACGCCGTCGATCGCGGCGACCTCGTAGATGCCGCGCGGTAGCATCTGCAAACCCGCCAGGATCAAAAGCACCATGAAGGGCGTGGTGATCCAGACATCGACGGCGATGATCACCGGCATGACCAGGGAGGCATTGGCAGTCCAGGCGATGCCGCTGTCGATGAAACCGGCCATCTTCAGCACGTGGTTCACGATGCCGAACTGGTCATGCAGCATCCACTGCCACATGCGGGCGCTGACCACGACCGGGATCGACCAGGGGATCAGGATGATCGCCCGCATGGCGCCGCGCCCGGCGATGTGGGAGTTGAGAAGGAGCGCGATCGTCAGCCCGAGAACGGTCTCGATCGACACCGAAATGACGGTGAAATACAGCGTATTGCGGACGGATTGCCACCACAGCGGATCTTCGAACAGCGCCCGATAGTTGTCGAAGCCGATGTAACTGTAGAAGTCCGGCTCCGTCAGCAGCGCGTCGGTGAAGGAAAAGACAAAGGTGCGCCCGAGCGGCCAGAGGGCGACGGCGGTCAGCACCAGCAGGCTCGGCGCCAGAAACCACCAGGCGGTGCGGGCGCGGGCCTGCCGCAATCCGAGAGATCTTATTACTGCCCCTGACGTCATCGTCTCAAGCCTCCGCAGCGCGAAGCGCACTTTCGTCGACCCCGAACAGATGCGCCTTCGACTGCATCCAGCCGATGGTGATGTCGGCATTCGGCCGGAGATCCGGCTTGCCCTGCACCTTCATCACCAGCATCTGGCCATCGCCGACACGCGCGTGCACCAATGCCTCGCCACCGAGCGGCTCGACGAGCAGCACCTGCGCCGGGATCTGCACCTCGCCGCCGCCAAGGATCAGATCCTCGGGCCGCAGGCCGATGCTGATCTCGCCGTCATAGTCGATACGGCCGAGCGTATGGGTGCCCCCCATGACCTCCAGCCGGCTCGCGCTTGTCTCGCGATGCAACGTGCCCGGCAGAAAATTCATCCGCGGTGCGCCGATGAAGCTGGCGACGAATTTGCTCGCCGGCCGCTCATAAAGTTCCATCGGCGTGCCGACCTGGGCAATCCGGCCGTCCTTCAGGACGACGATGCGATCGGCAAGCGTCATTGCCTCGAGCTGGTCGTGGGTGACATAGACGGTGGTGGCCTTGAGCTCGCGGTGAATACGCGCGATTTCGACGCGCATTTCCATGCGCAGATCGGCATCTAGGTTGGAGAGCGGCTCGTCGAAGAGAAAGAGCTTTTGCGAACGCACCAGCGCACGGCCGATGGCGACCCGCTGCTGCTGCCCGCCGGAGAGCTGGGCGGGTCGACGGTGCAGCAGATGTTCGATCTTGAGAAAGCGCGCGACCTTGCTGACCCGCTCCTTGATTTCGCCGGCGCCCAGTCGCGCTGTCTCCAGCGCGAAGCCGAGGTTGCGCTCGACGCTCATGTGCGGATAGAGCGCGTAGGACTGGAACACCATGGCGATGCCGCGCTCGGCCGGCGGCGTTTCGTTCATGCGCCTGCCGCCGATCTGCAGTTCGCCGTCGGAAATCTCCTCGAGCCCGGCAATCATCCGCAGCAAGGTCGACTTGCCGCAGCCCGACGGGCCGACGAACACCACGAACTCTCCTTCGCCAACCTTCAGGTTGACTTTGTCGATCACGGTCAGCGCGCCGAAGCGCTTGACGACATCGGTTAGGCCAATTCCACTCATATGCGCACCGCCTGTTTGCGAGCTTTGTTTGCAAGCGCCGCCACGCCGACCGCGCAGGCCGTGTCGCCAAGGACGCTTCTGATAATGGGAAGATCCCGGGCGCCATCGGCCCAGATGAATGGGCGCGTCAGGCTAGCAAGGCGCTCGTTGACCGAAGGGTCGCCGCCGATACCGCCGCCAAGGATCAGGATTTCAGGGTCGAGTGTGTTGACGAGCTGCCCGAGATAGGAGGCAAGCGACAAAAGCGCGTCGCCGACCATCGTGGCCGCCCTCGGATCGTGTGCTTCCGCTTCGAAGAGCTGCAGCGCGGTCGTCCCCGGACGGTCGATGAGTTTGCCGTAGCGCTCGCCGAGCGCCTTGCCGCTGGCGAAAAGCTCAAGATTGTGGCGTACCTGAAGGTCCTGATCTTCGCCGCCAAACGCCACGAGGTCGCTACCGGAAAAATGGATGGCAAAGCCGCGAGCGCCGGCATAGGGGGTGCCGCCGATCACCAGCGAATGCGATAGGCCGGTCGAAATCGTCACATAAACGAAGGGATCCGCATCGACGCCAGCTCCGATCCAGCCTTCGGCGTAGGCCGCGGCCCGTACATCGCTGTCGATATGAACAACACCGAAGCGGCTGAGATGCTGGCGGTAGTCGAGATCGCGCCAATCGAAATTCCAGGCCGATGCCGGTTCGCCGGCGCCGGTCACGAGTTCCGGCAGGCAAAGGCCGAGGCCTGCGGTATCGAGCTTGCGTGCGCTGCTTTCGGCCTCCATGGCCTCGGCGAGCACCCCGACCAGTTCGAGGACTGCACGGCCGCCTTGCTGGCAGGGCGTCGCGGCCGTGCGCTCAGTGATAACGGCACCGTCGGCCAGACGCACGAGGCAAGCCTTGGTCTTCGTCCCGCCGACATCGATGCCGATCGCGTGCTGGCTCACGGGCGCGCTCCCAATCGACCGGCCGCCGCGGCATCGATGTGCAACTCGGCATCCCGGCATTCGGCGGCAATCGTCGCCGGCCAAGTGGCGTCATAGGCCGTGGCGCCGCTCATGCGTTCGCAGGCGTGGCGTTTGCCCTCGCCCCAGGCGATCATCGCTACGGATTTCGACAGCTCCGCAATCGAGCCGATACCGATGGTCACGCCATGCGACGGTACTTCGTCGATGCCGCGAAAGTCGGGGAAGGTCGCGAGATTGTCGCGCCGCGTCTGCTCGGCTAGAGCGACCACCCGCGTCCGGCTATCGCGCGCCGAGCCTGGCGGGTTGAACGCGATGTGACCGTCGCCGGCGCCGGAAGCGAGCAGAAAAAGATCGATGCCGCCGACAGCGGCGATGCGGGCATCATAGTCGTCGGGATTGCTTGGGTCCGGCATCCAGAAGTTTGCCCGAGGAATGCGAAGTTCGGCAGGGAGGCCCGCGTTGATCCGCCCGACGATCTCACGCTCGCCGAACCCGCGGCAGGAGAAATGCGCCGATGAAGCCGGCGGCGTCAGACGGTCGCCGCCGCTGGTCTGCAAGTATTCGTCCATCATGACGATGACCAGCCGCGAGCAATTGATCGGCTCAACCTTCAGCCGCCGGCCGATCGCCTCGTAGACCGGCATGGGGCTGCGCCCACCCGGACAGCCGAGCACATAAGCACGGCCTTCGGAACCTCGCGCCCGGATGCCATCGACGATCCGCTCCGCCAGATGCTCTCCGATCGATAGCGGCGTATCGTGGACCTCGACCTTCATGCCTTTGCCCGCTCAGCCAAAAGCTCGGAAACGAAGCGGAAATTCCGTTCGGCGATGGTTTCCGGCGTGTCGGGATGGCCGCGCGCAAGATCCTGCTCGACCACGAGCGGGCCATCGTAGCCCGTCTGCCGCAGCGCATCGACGAAAGCGGCAATGTCGACGACGCCGCGATCGAGGTCGGTCATGATGCCCTCTTCGAAGGCGCGGTCGCTGTGGATGCCTTCGGCCAGAACCCGTTCGCGATAGGCGCCATCGACGTTCTTCAGGTGGATGGCGTTGATCCGATCCCGGTGACGGACAAGGAAATCAGTCGGATCGGCCTTCCAATAGGCGTGGTGACCGGTATCGAGGCAGAGCTCGACAAGGCCTGGCTCCGTCTCGGCAAGCAGGCGCTCGATCTGCGGCTCAAGCTCGACGCAGGTGCTCACATGCGGGTGAAAGCTGAACTCCAGCCCATGCGAGCGGGCAATGCGTGCAGCGCCCGTGGTCTGCTCGACGACGGAGCGCCAGCCTGCTTCATCGACCACGCCCATCCTGTCCTTCGGATAGAACTCCGACTCGTCCATCAGGATGAAATGCGTCGCGCCGATTGTAGACAGCAGCCGACAGATCGCTTGCGTCTTTTCCTTAAGGACCGGCCAGGAGGCGGGATCGGCGAGTGTGTGGACATGGGCCGCCGCGACGACCGAAAGGCCGCGGCTGCCAAGCTCGGATGAAAGCACCTCTGGATCCGTCGCAAAGAAGCCGTAGGGTCCAAGTTCGGTGTGCCGGTAACCGGCCGCCTTGATGCGGTCGAGATAGTCGGTCCAGTTGATTTCGTTGCCTTCGGGCCAGTAAACGCCCCAGCAGCACGGTGCTATCGCAATGTTCACGGGTGATGTCCTCGATCGGTGGGAAATAGGCGGGGGCTTACCAGCCCCGCGCCTTTAGACGTTCCAGGTCGCTCGCGACCTTCGCCAGGGCATCGTCCGCGCTTTCCTTGCCGCTCAGCACATTGTGCACGCCATTGAAGATCCGCTGGGACACCCGGTTGTAGGACGCGCCCGTGACCTGCGACGGACGCGAGGCGCTTTCGGCATATGCCTTCTCGGCAAACTGCAGCGAAGGATTGGCCGCCAGAACGTCCTTGTCTTCGTAGAGCGCCTTCAGCGTCGGGCTATAAGCCTGGAGCGCGCGGCGCTTCTGTTCCTTGGCGCCGGTGAGATAGCGCACCAGGCTGACGGCGGCGTCTACATCGTCGGCGTATTTCGACACACCGAGAAGACCCGCCCCGTAACATCCGCTCGACTTGCCGCCCTCAGCCCCAACCGGAAGCGCCATGACGCCGACCTTACCGCGCAGCGACGATCCGTCGGCCTGCGTCGTGCCCCAGACATAGCTCCAATTGCGATGGAAGACCGAGTTCCCGGCTTCGAACACGCCGCGCGAGCCTTCTTCGTCGTAGTTCAACACGCCTTCCGGGCTGATCCCGCCGATCCAGGATCGGGCAATATCGAGCGCTTCGGCCGCCTTCGGATTGTTGGCTGTGATCTCGCCCTCGGGCGAAATGAAGGTTCCGCCGCCGTAGGATGCCACCCATTCGAGCGCGTCGCAGGTCAGCCCTTCATAGGCTCGCCCCTGCCAGACATAGCCCCACATGTCGGGACTGCCTGATGCCCGCTCCTTGTCCTGGATGAGCTTCGCCGTCTCGGTGAGCTCCCGCCAGGTCTTCGGCTCGGCCTTGCCGTACTTCTCCAGAAGGTCCTTGCGATAGAACATCAGGCCGGCGTCGACGAACCACGGCATTGCCAGCAGCTGGCCATTGATGGTCGCGTCGGCAAGAGACGATTCAAAATGGCTGGAAACTTCGTCGGCAGGCACCTTCTGCCGGAGATCGACGAGGTGCGACGCGAGCGTGCCGACCCAGATATTGTCGAGGGTCAAGACATCAACGTCGCCGGACTTTCCGGCGAGCAGCTGCTGGTAGAGCGGCAGCGCCTCGCCCCAATTGGCCGGCATCTTGTTGATCTTGACAGTATTGCCGGTTTCCTTGGCCCAGGCCTCGGAGGCCGACTGGCAGAGCTCGAGCTCCGCGCCGGCCGAGCTGCAGAAAATCGATACTTCGGCCGCAGCCGCTGGAAATGCGGCAAACGCCGCGGTGGCCAAGGCGGCCGCTTTCACACACTTCGTCCAATGCATTCTCGTCTCCTCCCCAGAAAACGCTTTGCCTCGATCAGTGATGACAAATTACTATACCGTCCAGACGGTACAGTAAAGTGGGGAGAACGAGAATTTCACAGGAACGTTGGCGGCCCGGCAGCAAACCGCCAGCCTATGACCTAGGGCGGCAACGCCACGAGGC
Organism: Ensifer sp. Root31; assembly: GCF_001424825.1. Lineage (NCBI taxonomy): Bacteria > Pseudomonadati > Pseudomonadota > Alphaproteobacteria > Hyphomicrobiales > Rhizobiaceae > Ensifer > Ensifer sp. Root31. The sequence goes on from NZ_LMCO01000034.1 coordinate 101,478, forward strand.
TATCCCGCAAAAGAAAAAAGGCGTGGCCCACCAGAAAGTGGACCACGCCTTGCCGCACCGAGATGCGGTCTTGCCCTAGGAGGCAGCTTTATTCGGCTGGCTGAAGACCCGGAACCGGGCTTTCCGGCAGCGCCCGGCCGCCAAGGGTTGCGGCAAGCTGGGTCTCATCCAGTTCGCCTTCCCACTTGGCGACCACGATGGTCGCAACCGCGTTGCCGACAAAGTTGGTCAGTGCCCGGCACTCCGACATGAAGCGGTCGATGCCGAGGATCAGCGCCATGCCGGCAACCGGCACCGCCGGCACGACCGAAAGCGTGGCGGCAAGCGTGATGAAGCCGGCGCCGGTAATGCCGGCTGCACCCTTGGAGCTCAGCATCGCCACGAGCAGCAGCAGCACCTGGTCGCCGAGCGACAGCGGAATGTCGGTCGCCTGGGCAATAAAGAGTGCGGCGAGCGTCATGTAGATGTTGGTGCCGTCGAGGTTGAAGGAATAGCCGGTCGGAATGACCAGCCCGACAACCGAGCGCTTGCAACCGGCCTTTTCCATCTTGCTCATCAGTCCCGGCAGCGCCGCTTCCGAAGAGGATGTACCGAGAACGAGCAGCAGTTCTTCCTTGATGTAGCGGATGAGGGCGACGATCGAGAAGCCGTTGTAGCGGGCAACCGCGCCGAGCACGACGAAGACGAAGAGCAGCGAGGTCAAATAGAATGTGCCGATCAGCATGGCGAGATTGGCGATCGAACCGACGCCATATTTGCCGATGGTGAAGGCCATGGCGCCGAACGCACCGATCGGCGCCGCCTTCATCAGGATCGCGACCAGCTTGAAGATCGGCAGCGTCAGCGCGTGCAGGAAATCGACGACAGGCTCCGCCTTCTTGCCGACCATGGCGAGCGCCAGGCCGAACAGAACGGAGATGAACAGCACCTGCAGGATATCGCCCTCGGCAAATGCGCCGACGAGCGTGGTCGGAATGATGTTCATCAGGAAGCCGGTGATCGACTGCTCATGCGCCTTCTCGGCGTAGGAGGTGACCGCCTTGACGTCGAGCGACGCGGGGTCGATGTGCATGCCGGCGCCGGGCTGCACCACATTGGCCACGATCAGGCCGATGATGAGCGCGAGCGTCGAGAAGGTCAGGAAGTAGATCATCGCCTTGCCGGCGACCCGCCCGACCTTGGCGAGATCGGTCATGCCGGCAATGCCGGTGGCGACGGTCAGGAAGATGACCGGGGCAATAATCATCTTCACCAGGCGGATGAAGGCATCGCCTAGCGGCTTAAGCTGCGTGCCGACCTCCGGGTAGAAATGGCCGAGCAGGATGCCTGCGGCGATGGCCGCCAGAACCTGGACATAGAGATGACGATAGAAAGGTGTCTTGCCGCGCGGTTCCGCGGATTGGTCGATAATCATGATATCCTCCACTTAGGCCCAGTCCGGCGTCATGCCGGGCCTCCCAGGCCCTATTTCCGAAGCGCGACAGCTCGGGCTGTCATGAGGATGTCATCTGCAATGGGCGTGCCAGATCGCAGCACAGCTGATCAGGCCATTGAAATATCGCCACTTTTTCGAGAATCTTGGATCACGCACACGAATATTTGAGCGGATATCCGCACAGATCATCTGGAAACTTGCGCGGAATAATGCACAATTCCGCCATGTCCATGCCCGCGCCCAGCCCTATCAATCCAGAGGATCTCGACCGGCACATGCGCCGCGCCTGGCTGATTTTTGCCGCGCTAGCGTTGGTGTTGTTGGCAGCGGGGCTTTTTTTCGCCGGCGAATATGGGCGAAACAAGGCGCTTGAAACCGTCGACATCCAGAGCCGCATCGATGCCAATCTCAAGGCCTCGCTGCTGAGGGCAGTGCTGGAGCGGCAGCGCGCGCTGCCTCTGGTACTGGCAGACGACGTCGAGGTGAAGACGGCGCTTGAGAAGGGTGGCGACCAGCCGTTGCAGCGGCTCAATCAAAAGCTCGAGGCGCTGGCCGCCAATACGGATGCGGCGGTGATCTACGCGATTGGCCTCGACGGCGTGGCGGTGGCTGCCAGCAACTGGCGCGAGCCAACCAGCTTCGTCGGCAATGACTACGCTTTCCGCGAATATTTCCGGCTGGCGATGCGCGATGGCAAGGCCGAGCATTTCGCCATGGGCACCGTCAGCAAGCGGCCAGGCCTCTACATATCAAGACGTGTCGACGGGCCTGACGGCCCGATTGGCGTCGTGGTCGCCAAGCTCGAATTCGGCGGGGTCGAGGCCGATTGGCTCGCCTCCGGCAAGCCGGTCTATGTCACCGACCGGCGCGGCATCGTGCTGATCACCAGCTTCCCGTCCTGGCGCTTCATGACGACCCGTACCATCCCCGGGGATCGCCTCGCCGCCATCCGCGACAGCCTGCAGTTCGGCGATGCCTCCCTGCTGCCGCTACCGTTCCGCCGGATCGAGCCAACGAGCAATGGATCGAGCGTGCTGACAGCGCTTCTGCCCGGCAGCAGCGAGCGGCAATACCTCAGGGTCGAGACCATGGTGCCCTCGACCAGCTGGCGGCTGGAGCAATTGGCACCGCTAGACGCAGCCCTTGGCGCCGCGAGCCGCGAGGCAAGGCTGCTGGCCCTTGCCGTTATCGTGCCGCTGCTGGCGCTTGCCGCATTCCTTCTTCGCCGGCGCCAGGCTTTGACGCAGGTCGCGGCCAACGAACGCGCCGCGCGCGATGAGTTGGAACGCCGAGTGGCCGAGCGCACACAGGACCTAAGCCTCGCCCGCGATCACCTCGAAACCGAGATCGCCGACCACAGGCGCACGGGCGAGAGGCTGCAGGCGGTGCAGCAGGAACTGGTCCAGGCCAACCGCCTGGCAATCCTCGGACAGGTGGCGGCGGGCGTTGCCCACGAGATCAATCAGCCGGTCGCAACCATCCGCGCCTATGCCGACAATGCGCGCACCTTCCTCGACCGCGGCCAAAAAGAAACCGCCGTCGAAAATCTCGAAAGCATCGCTGCGCTGACCGAGCGGGTCGGCACCATCACCGACGAACTGCGCAGCTTTGCGCGCAAGGGCCGTTTCGTCGCCGAACCGACGGCGATGCGGGAGGTGATCGAAGGCGCTCGAATGCTGCTGCGCAGCCGCTTTGCCGGCCGCATGGACGCGATCGTCATCGACCTGCCTGATAACGGCCTCAGCGTGCTCGGCAATCGCATCCGCTTGGAACAGGTGCTGATCAACCTGTTGCAGAATGCCCTGGAAGCCCTCGGTGATCGGGCAGACGCTGAGATCCGTGTGCGGTGCGAGTTAGGCCCCTCCGAAACAGTTTCGCTTGTTGTCGCCGACAATGGTCCGGGCATTCGGCCCGATATCCTCGAAGACCTTTTCACGCCGTTCAACACCTCCAAGGATGAAGGTCTCGGTCTCGGCCTTGCCATCTCCAAGGAGATTGTCGCCGACTATGGCGGCGACATCGAGGTCAAGACCAGCCCTGAGGGCACCGTCTTCACCGTGCGTTTGAAGAGGGCCTGAGCGATGCAGCAATCCGTATGCCTCGTCGACGACGACAGCGAACTCAGGCGGGCGATGAAGCAGACGCTGGAGCTTGCCGGCCTCGCGGTCTCCGCCTTTCCCGGCGCGGCGGAAGCGCTCGCAATCCTCAACCCGGATTTTAGCGGGATCGTCATCAGCGATATCCGCATGCCCGGGATCGACGGCCTCACGCTGTTTCGCCGGATCGCCGATTTCGACCCCGACCTGCCCGTCATTCTGGTCACCGGCCACGGCGATATCCCGATGGCCGTTCAGGCCATTAAGGACGGCGTCTATGATTTCATCCCGAAACCCTTTGCCGCCGACCGTCTGGTGCAGAGCGCACGCCGCGCCTTGGAAAAACGCCGGCTGGTGATGGAAAACCGCGCGCTGAAACGCGCAGCCGAAGTCGCCGGTGAGAGCCTGCCGCTGATTGGCCAGACACCGGTCATGGAACGGCTGCGCCAGACCTTGCGGCATATCGCCGACACCGACGTGGATGTGCTTGTTGCCGGCGAAACCGGCAGCGGCAAGGAGGTGGTGGCGACGCTGCTGCACAATTGGAGCCGGCGCCGCAACGGCAACTTCGTGGCGCTGAACTGCGGCGCACTGCCGGAAACGGTAATCGAGAGCGAGCTTTTCGGCCACGAGCCCGGCGCCTTCACCGGTGCCCTGAAGAAGCGCGTCGGCCGTATCGAGCATGCGAGCGGCGGCACGCTTTTCCTCGATGAGATCGAGGCGATGCCGCCGGCAACGCAGGTCAAGATGCTGCGAGTGCTTGAAGCCCGTGAGATCACGCCGCTTGGCACCAATATCGTGCGCCCCGTCGATATTCGGGTCATCGCCGCGGCCAAGATCGACCTCGGCGACCCGGCCCAGCGGGGCGATTTTCGCGAGGATCTCTATTTCCGGCTGAACGTCGTCACCCTGTCGATCCCGCCGCTGCGCGAACGCCGGGACGATATCCCCCTTCTCTTCTCGCATTTCCTGACGCGGGCAGCCGAGCGTTTCAAGCGCGACGTGCCGACGCTTTCGCCGGCCGTCAGCCACTATCTGAGGTCTCATTCCTGGCCGGGCAATGTGCGCGAGCTCTCGCACTTCGCCGAGCGCGTCGCCCTTGGCGTCGAAGGTTCGCTCGGCCAACCGATTGCCGCGGCGCCGACCAGTGCCGGCCTGCCCGAGCGGATCGAGCGCTACGAGGCGGAAATTCTGAAAGAAGCGCTGCGGGCGCAGCACGGCGACGTCAAGGCGACGATCGAAGCGCTCGGCATTCCGCGCAAGACCTTCTATGACAAGCTGCAGCGGCACGGCATCAACCGTGCGGATTATGCCGATCGCCGGGGATCAGAGAAGTCCGGCCGCTAGCGCATTTCCAGGAAAAGTGCGGAGCGGTTTTCCGTCAGGAAATGCGTAAAAACGAAAAGAACGAGCGTGCCCGCGGCTTCGTCTCATCCGGAAACGCTCTACCGGGCAATCAACAGGCCTGACACGCAACCTTCGGATTAACGCTTGACGGCGCATCCGGATCGATGGCTATCTCTAGGCATTCACCAGGGGGGTCCCGTCAAGGGGCTGAGATACTGCTGGGCGGATCGGCTTTGCCGACCGAGGCGCAGTGACCCGTTGAACCTGATCCAGTTCATACTGGCGTAGGGACGGTGCAGACATTGACGCCACGATTCCGTCATTCGCGCGGCATTTCAGGCAAACATGTCTTTTCCTTCCGGCTTCAGAACTGGGTCTCCAACCGCAAACTTGGAGCCTCATCATGAATATTGCCACCAAACCCGCAGAACTCTCGGTCACAAAAGGCCCGCTTCCCGCCTCGAAAAAGGTCTACAAGCCAGGCACGATCCATCCCGACATCCGCGTTCCCATGCGCGAAATCACCCTGCACCCGACGTCGGGCGAGCCGCCGGTCACCGTCTACGACGCCTCCGGTCCCTACACCGTAGAAGATGCCAACATCCGCATCGAGGATGGATTGCCAAGACCGCGCCGCGACTGGATCATCGCTCGCGGCGATGTCGAAGCCTATGACGGGCGCGACGTGCGGCCGGAAGACAACGGCTTTGCCTCCGGCGACCGGCTGACGCCGACCTTTCCCCTCCGTCACGCGCCGCTGCGCGCAACCGGCCGGCGCGCGGTGACGCAGCTTGCCTATGCGCGGGCCGGCATCATCACGCCCGAGATGGAGTTCGTCGCCATCCGCGAGAACCTTGGCCGCGACGCTGCACGCGCCGCGCTACGCGACGGCGAAAGCTTTGGCGCCCATATCCCCGATCACGTCACGCCCGAATTCGTCCGCCAGGAGATTGCCAGCGGCCGCGCCGTGCTGCCGGCCAACATCAACCACCCAGAATCCGAACCGATGATCATCGGCCGGAATTTCCTGGTGAAGATCAATGCCAATATCGGCAACTCCGCCGTCACTTCGTCGATGGCCGAGGAAGTGGAGAAGATGGTCTGGGCCACCCGCTGGGGCGCAGACACGGTCATGGACCTGTCGACCGGCCGCAACATTCACAACATCCGCGAATGGATCATCCGCAACTCCCCCGTGCCGATCGGCACCGTGCCGCTCTACCAGGCGCTGGAAAAGGTCAACGGCATCGCCGAGGATCTGCGCTGGGAGGTCTATCGCGATACGCTGATCGAGCAGGCGGAACAGGGGGTCGACTACTTCACCATCCATGCAGGTGTCCGGCTGCACTATATCCCGCTGACGGTCGACCGGGTCACCGGCATCGTCTCGCGCGGCGGCTCGATCATGGCGAAATGGTGCCTGCACCACCACAAAGAGAGCTTTCTCTACGAGCACTTCGAAGAGATCTGCGACATCTGCCGCGCCTATGACGTCTCGTTTTCGCTCGGCGACGGCCTGCGTCCGGGGTCGATCGCCGATGCCAATGACGCGGCGCAATTTGCCGAACTGGAAACGCTGGGCGAGCTGACGGAGATCGCCTGGGCGAAAGACTGCCAGGTGATGATCGAGGGGCCTGGCCACGTGCCGATGCACAAGATCAAGGAAAACATGGACAAGCAGCTCGCTGTCTGTGGCGAGGCGCCGTTCTATACGCTTGGGCCCCTGACGACCGACATCGCCCCGGGCTACGACCACATCACCTCGGGCATCGGTGCCGCGATGATCGGCTGGTTCGGCACGGCCATGCTCTGCTATGTGACACCGAAGGAACATCTGGGGCTTCCCGACCGCAACGACGTCAAGGTGGGCGTCATCACCTACAAGATCGCGGCCCATGCCGCCGATCTCGCCAAGGGGCACCCGGCGGCCCGCACCCGCGACGACGCCCTGTCGCGCGCCCGCTTCGAGTTCCGCTGGGAGGACCAGTTCAACCTGTCGCTCGATCCGGAAACCGCCCGCTCCTTCCACGACGAAACCTTGCCGAAGGAGGCGCACAAGGTCGCGCATTTTTGCTCCATGTGCGGGCCGAAATTCTGCTCGATGCGGATCTCGCACGACATCCGCGCCGAGGCGCAGAAGGAAGGTTTTCAAGCGATGGCGGCCAAGTATCGTGAGGGTGGCGACCTCTATATGCCGGTCGACAGCGAGGCAGACGTTCGGGGATAACGACCACGCCAGAAGGGGCGGCGACCCCGCCCCTTCTGGCGCCCGGCGGGCTCCGGCACTCTTTACGCAATGGCCCATCTCTTCGTCATGCTCGGGCTCGACCCGAGCATCCACATTGGAGGCAGCCGGCTTGTCGATACGAGGCTGACACAGAGGTGCCGACTGGATGCTCGGGTCAAGCCCGAGCATGACGGTGTGAGAGGAATTGCTGCCGCATCAGCATCTTGATCGCTCCAAGGAGGTCGCACCCGGCCCCTTCCGGCGCCCTAAGGGCTACCTGCAAGCCGGACGGCGACGTCGAGCAGGACATTGGCACCGGCGACGAGATCTGCCGGATCCGTGTGTTCGCGCGGATTGTGGCTGATCCCGTCGCGGCTCGGCACGAAGATCATCGCCGCCGGCGCGATGCGCGCGATCATCTGGGCGTCGTGGCCGGCGCCGGAGGTCATCCGCCGGCTCTTCAGCCCACGGGCCTTCGCGGAAACTTCAATCGCCGCGACGACCGCACCGTCGAAACTGACGGGCTCGAACCGGGCGAGACGCTCGACAGAGACGGTCACATGCTCTTCCTGCTCAAGCCGGTCGAGAAAGCCGGAAAGCGCGCTTTCAAGCGCCCTCAGGCGATCCTCGTCCGGGTCGCGCAGGTCGATGGTAAAGACCGCGCGCGAGGGGATGACGTTGATCGCGTCCGGCTCGAAGCGCATGGTTCCGATCGTCGCAACGCTCGGCGCGTTTGATCGCGCGATGTGCTCGCGCAGGAACAGGCCGACGCGCGCGGCAGCAAGGCCCGCATCGCAGCGCATCGCCATCGGCGTCGTGCCGGCATGATTGGCAACGCCGTCGATGGTCACGCGCTGCCAGGAAATCCCTTGCAGATTTTCGACGGCGCCGATCGTGGTCGCTTCGCGCTCAAGTACCGGCCCCTGCTCGATGTGCAATTCAACATAGGCATGAGGTTTCAACGAGCCGGGCTCGACGCTTCCGGCGTAGCCGATGCGTTTGAGTTCCGATCCGAGCGTCGTGCCATCGGTTCCTACCGTCGCAAGCGCGGCTTCGACCGCAAGGCGGCCCCCATGAACAAGCGACCCCAGCATATCGGGCGCGTAGCGCACCCCCTCCTCGTTGGTAAAGGCCGCGACGACGATCGGGCGGACAGGCGCGAATCCCTGCTCCTTCAGTGTCTCGATGACTTCGAGGGCGGCCAGCACGCCGTAGCTGCCATCGTAGATGCCGGCATTGATGACCGTGTCGATATGGGAGCCGAGCATTAACGGCGATTGCCCGGCGTTATCCTGGCTTTGCCAGACGCCGAAGATATTGCCGATACGGTCGACGGCGATCTCCAGCCCCGCGGCCCGCAGCCAAGCGACTAGGCGGTCCCGCCCGAGCTTGTCGGTGTCAGACGCAGCAAGCCGTGTCAGTTGCCCCTGATCGTTGCGCCCGATCGCGCCGAGTTCGCGGATGCGGGTAAGCAGACGTTCGGCATTAATGGACTGATGAGACATGACGGCGCCGCCTTCAATCGTGTTTGTATTGAGCATCGCGACTGTCACTGCCCCACATCCGGTGCGGCCAGCCGTTGCCGGACGATTTCGGCGTGGAACCGGGCACCGAAGATCAAGGCATCGTCATTGAAGTCGTAATGCGGATTGTGCAGCGGCGCGGATTCCTGGCCGTTGCCGATAAAGACGAAGCAACCCGGCACATGCGCGAGGAACCGGGCAAAATCCTCCGATCCGGTCATCGGCTCGGCGGCGACGGCGACATTGTCCGTCCCGAACACCGCACCGGCCGCTGCGAAGGCATGATCGACGAGAGCCGGATCGTTGAGCAGCGGCACGAACTCACGCGTATAGGTCACCTCGACCTCGCAGCCATAGGCATCCGCCGTCCCCTTGGCGATCGTGCGCATCTGCTGTTCGATCCTGGCGCTCACCTCAGGTCGGAAGCTGCGCGCATCACCGAGAATGCGGGCCAGGCCTGGCAAGGCATTGCGCGTGCCGTCGGTGATCAATTCGGTCACGGAGACGACGGCGATATCGGCCGGAGAGAGCCTTCGCGAAACGATGGTCTGGAGATTGACCACTGTCGCGCAGGCAGCGACCAGCGTCTCGTTGCCCGCGTGAGGTCGCGCGGCATGGCCGCCGACGCCCTTGAGCGTGATCTCGAAATTGTCTTCGGCCGACATGATGGCGCCGGCACGGGTCTCGAACTTTCCGACCGGCAGGCCCGGCATGTTGTGCAGCCCATAGATCTCGTCGAAGGGAAAGCGTTCCAGCATGCCATCGGCGAGCATGGCAAGTGCACCCTTCCCCCATTCTTCAGCTGGCTGGAAAACGAAGCGCACGGTCCCGTCAAAGCCGCCCTCCTCGGTCAGCAGCTTCGCTGCGCCGAGCAGCATCGCCGTATGGCCGTCGTGGCCGCAGGCGTGCATCGTGCCGGGCCGGGTAGAGCAATAGGCAATTGTCCCCTGTTCCGCGATACGCAGCGCATCCATATCGGCACGCAGCGCTATGGCGCGATTTCCCGTTCCATGCCGCAGCGTGCCGATCACCCCGGTGCCACCGATACCTTCGGCGACCTCGTCCAGGCCGAACTCCCGCAGCTTGGCGGCAACGAAGGCCGCTGTCCGCTTTTCCTCGAAACCGAATTCCGGATGGGCGTGCAGGTCATGACGCCACGCCGTCATCTCCGCCACAAGCTTGTCGATATCCGTGTTTGCCATCCGCGTCATACCCTTTCCAATTTCTCAGCCCCGGCGACATCAGCCGGCGCGAGGCCAACCAGCTCTTCGTAGCGTTCAGGATCCGTGGCACCTTCGGTATTGATCACCAGGATCCGCGAATTGGCATCAAGGCCGAGGGCGGCGCGCATGTTCGGGTCTCCGGCGACCGTGATGAGGCCAGCCAGCCCGACACCGCCGCTTTCACCAGCAACGATTGCCGGATCGCCCCCTTTCGGGCGAGCGAGGCGGTTCATGATCGAAACGGCATCCTCCTCGTCGATCATCATGAAGGCGTCGGCAACACGCGAAAGAATGCGCCAGGCGACAAGAGAAGGCTCGTAACATTCGAGCATCGCCATGACAGTTGGCTCGCCATGTGGCACTTTCACCGGATGGCCGGCCCTTGCCGTTTCCAGCAGGCAGGCAGCTCGGGCCGGCTCGACTACGACGAAGCGCGGCCGGTCATGACCGTAACGCAGCGCCAGTTGCCCGGCCGTTGCAGCAGCGATTCCGCCGACGCCGGCTTGCACGAAGACATGCGTCGGTGGTGCGTCGATCGTCCGCAAGGCTTCGCACAAAAGCGCCGTATATCCCTGCATGACCAGACCGGGAATATATTCGTATCCCGGCCAGGAGGTGTCCGATACGACGGTCCAGCCACGCTCGTTGCAGACCTTCGCCGCAAACTCCACCGAGTCGTCATAGGTTCCTTCGACCCGGACGATCTCGGCGCCGTAATGCGCAATCGCCTCTATGCGTTTCTGGCTGACACCGGAATGCACGAAGATCACCGATTTCGCACCGACAAGCTCAGCGCCCATCGCCACTGAGCGACCATGGTTGCCATCCGTGGCGCAGCCGAACGTCATTTGGCGCGCGACCGCGCGAACGTCAGGGCGCGTGAGATCGTCTATGTCGACGTCCAGGCCTGTCTGCTTCCGGACCTCGTCAAGCACCAGCCGGATCACCGCGTAGGATCCGCCAAGCGCCTTGAAACTGCCGAGCCCGAGCCGATGGCCCTCGTCCTTGACGAAGATTGCTCCGACCCCGAGTTCGGCCGCAAGCGCCGGCAAGGAATGAAGCGGCGTCGGCCGATGATCGTCACGGCGCGATAGCTGCCGCTCAACCTCTGCAGCCGCAGCAATCGAGAGCATTTCGGCATCGTCAGGCAGCAGCGGCGATCCGAAATCGGCATGGTGGTTGCGAATGAGCATGTGGGCAATCTCCTCGTTCGATGAAGTTATATTTCACCGAACGAGAGAAATGCGCTCTAAATGGAGAGCCCTTACGCAAGTTTGTAAATGACAATGAGGAAATGATGGCCGTTTCAAAGAGCACATCGGCGGAGCTCGACCGCTTCGACCTGGCAATCCTCTCAATCCTGCAGAAGGACAACACGACGCCACAGCGACAGATCGGCGAGGCCGTCAACCTGTCTGCGCCGGCCGTGCAACGGCGGATCAAGCGCATGGAAGAAACTGGGGTCATCCGCAGCAATGTCGCGGTGATCGAGCCGGCGCGGGTCAACCAGGCCCTGACGATCCTTGTCGAAGTGGAGGTGGAAAGCGAGCAGATCGACCTGCTCGATGCGGCCAAGGCCGCCTTCTCGGCCGCTCCGGAAGTCCAGCAATGCTATTACGTCACGGGCGACGTGGATTTCATGCTTGTCGTGATCGTGCCGACGATGGGCGATTACGAAGCCTTCACCCGCCGCATGTTCTTCGGCAATCCCAACATCCGGCGCTTCCGAACCTTCGTGACTATGGACCGCGTCAAGGTCGGTCTGTCAGTGCCGGTGGAAAAGCCGCGCTGAAGGCTACTTTCGTCCGGCGAGCGCCTTCTTCTCCGCCTCCGCCTCCAGAGGTGCGCCGGCACCGATCGAGGTCAGATAGGCATCGACGGTTTCGAGCGACGAAGCCGGCGCAAATCCTTCACCGCTTTCGGGTGTGACGATCGCCAGTTGCGTCTGCCAGCGTCCGGCGTTTCGGCAGGCAACCGACACGAAATCCGGCTGATCCGGCCGCTTCATCTCATATTCGCGGCAAATCTGCTCGCCGCCGACCTGGAACGTCGCAAGGCCGCCGTGCCGGTGCTCATCAGTGCCTCGCCGATGACGAGCGTGCCGGCGAGAAACAGGAGCAGGTTCCACTCGACTGTTTTCAGTGCCTTGCGAAAGGACAACCCCGAGACCTTTTCCGAGGCCATGACGAGGGCGCCGATCAAGGCAACGAAGGGCAAGGCAACGCCATGAAGGCCCGATGTCGCAAGCGCCAGAACGATGAGCGCCGTCACCGCCAGCAGCGTCCGCTCCTGCGCATTGAGCGGCTGCCTTTCAGCCGGCGTGCATGGCTAGAAAGCAGCGTTACGATCCTCGGCGCCGAGGAAGAACCGCAGGATGAGGCCACAGGCAATCAGGCTCGTGACCAATCCGAACGGGGCAGCCAGCAAGGCCCAATCGAGGAAATCGGGCGCTTTGCCGCCGCTGCGACGGATGAAATCGACCGCCACCAGATGGGCGCCGGCACCGGTCAGCGAGGCGGCGGCCGAAAGCAGGATCACCGACGGGAAAAGCAAGGCAAGCGCCCGTGTCACGCCGGGCCGGCCAATGGCGGCCGTCAGCCCCAGAAAGACCGGCATGAAGATTACCGCCCGTGCTGACGTGGATGGGATGATGAAGGCGGTCGCAAAGATCGTCAGAGTTACAGCCCAAAAAAGGCTGCTGACGCGCTGGAACGGTGCCAGCAGCCGGAAGGTGAGACGCTCCACCAGCCCGGATGCCTGAAGCACCGAGGCAATGACGAAGGCGGCGATCATCAACCAGACGATATCGTTGCCGAGCGCTGCAAACATCGCCTCTTCGCTGACGGTACCGGTGGCGCCCAAAGCCAGCGCTCCGGCAAGCGCCACCGGCGTTTCAGGCAGGTCGAAGATCGTCCAGCAGACAAGCGTTGTCGCAAACACCATCAGCGCCAGACGCATCGGCATGGTCAGCCCATCAGCGGCAACAAAGATCAGGATCGTCGCGAAGATCAGCAGCGACCCGGTCAACAGCCGCACTTGGCGCAGCGGCATCTGACCGGCTCGCGGTGAAAACTCCCGCGCGACAACCGACCGTCATGATGTCTCGATGAGGGCCTAACGGTGCTGCACGCGGTTTATTCCCGCCCGAAGCACGGCCCGTTTCAATTTGTTGATCGGACGAGGTAGTTGCGCGCACTTCGGCCAGCGCGCCTGTCAATGTTCACGCCGTGCGCCATATCAATGTAGTGGACCGCGAAATGCCGGCAGTCTTGGGCTACGGTTCACCGTTGGAGGAAGCGAATTATGTTCGTCAGGGAATTGTCGCGTGAGGAATGTATCGCCCTCATCTCCTCGCACCATATCGGTCGGCTGGCCTGTGCCAGGGATGACCAGCCCTACATCGTCCCCATCCAGTACGCCTCTGCCGCGAACCGGCTATACGGCTTCTCCATGCCCGGACAGAAAGTCGACTGGATGCGCTCAAATCCTCGTGTCTGTGTCCAGATCGACGAGTTCTCTGACAGGGGAAGTTGGAAAAGCGCGGTCATCTACGGCAGGTATCGGGAGTTGCCGGATACGGAGCAAGGGCATCAAGAGCGCCTGCAGGCATGGTCGCTGCTGGAGAAGCGCACCAACTGGTGGGAACCGGGCGGTTTGAAGCCGGCGGAGCAGGGTGTCGTCGGAACGTCTCCACATCTGTTCTTTGTCATCGAGATCGACGAGATGACCGGGCGCGCCATGGACGAAGATCCGGTGGACATCTCCTCGCATTAACGAGAAGACGCCCAAGCTGGGAGGCCTGGCTCATCGAGACGACGGGGGGTGCTCCCCGCCAGCCAGCCTCAGCCGATCCGTATCAAGCGCCCTTGCGCGCGACCACGGGCACGTAATGTTCGAGTTCCGGCGCGGGGAACTGCAAGGTGGCGTTGATCTCTGCGGAGCGATAAAGCCCCATCAGCATCTCGACCACGGCCAGACCGTCCTCGAAAGTTTCGAGCGGCTTCTGGCCCTTGCGGAAGCATTCGACCATGTGGCGGTTTTCGTCGGTATACCCGTAGACGCCAGCCTCGTCCTCGAGCACCGGCATCAGCCCCTGCTCGGCATTCTGCTTTTCGACCAGATCCTCGCCTTCCGACCCCGTGACTTCGCGAGACATGAAGATCTTCAAGCCCGTGCTCAGCGAATTGTATTCGAGCGCATATTCCGGTCCGAGCAATTCGAGCTGGATGCGCAGGCCGGCGCCGACATAGGCCCAGGAGGTCGTCGCTTCGATCATCAGTTCGTTGCCGTCCTGATCCTCGAGTGTCACCGTCGCGCGCGCAAAATCCTCCGAAGGGCGGTTGCGATAGTCCACATCGTTGCCGAAGCGCTTGCGCAGCTGTTCGGCATAGTTGGGACGTGTCCATTTCAGGTTGGCGACGGTGCCGTTGACCGACTTGATCTTCAGTGAATTGCGCGGCGCACCGGGCGCGGTCAAGAGATAGCGCGCCACCTCGACGCTGTGGCACATCATGTCGGAGAGAACACCGCCGCCCTGCTTGTCGCCCTGCCAGAACCAGGGCTCGTGCGGACCGGAATGTTCCTCTGCCGCCCGCGCAAGATAGGGTCTGCCGGTGGTGGAGGCGGCGCGACGCCAGATGATTTCCTTGCCGCGCAACACCGGCGTGCAGAACACCTGATTTTCGAGATAGCCATGATTGAGGCCGGCATCTTCGGCCAGCGTCAGCATCTCGCGGGCTTCCGCCACCGTGCGCGCCAAGGGCTTCTCACAGGCGACCGCAAAGACCTTGCTGCGGCCTGACTTGATCGCCCCGTGCAGGGCGCGCATCACGTCGAGGCGCGTATAGTTCGGCGACAGGATCCAGATCGCGTCGACGTCGTCGGCTGACAGCAGCGCTTCCAGGCTCTCATGCGTGCGGCAGGAGCCGAGCCCGAGCGTTTCGACTTCCTTCGCAAATTTTTCGCGGTTTTCCGCCTTGCGGCTGAAGACGCCCGTCACTTCGACATTGCGCACGCCGATCATCGATTTCAGGTGGAAATGGGCGATGAAGCCCGTTCCGACGAAACCCACGCGCAGCGTGTGCTTCGGTAGCTGTGTCATTTTCTTCTCCCAGATTTTTCGGCCGGAGCATGATGCCGAAAGTGTAAGCGGTTTCGGTCGACATCATGCTCGCCTTATGAGTGACGTGGCGCGGTGGTGCTGGCCCGAATGCTCAGGGTCGTCGGCAGCACTATGGGCGGCGCATGCGCCACCTCCTCGCCGGAAAGCATACGAAGCAGCAGCGACATCGCCGTTCTGCCGATGTCGGCGCGCGGCTGGTTGACCGTGGTCAGCGGCGGATAGAAAGCCTTGCTCAGATAGAGGTCGTCGAAGCCGACGACGGAAACATCACCAGGCACATCACGGCCGAGGCGACGCAACTCGTGAATGGCGCCATAGGCCATTTCGTCGTTGGCGGCGAATATCGCCGTCGGCGGCTCGGCCAAGGCAAACAATTGGCCGCAGCAGAGCTGGCCGGTTTCAAGCAGGTAATCGCCCCGAGCCTCGTAGCCGTCAGGGATCGCAAGGCCGGCCTCGTGCATCGCGGCGCGATAACCGTCTCGGCGGTGAATGGCCATCACTTCGGGCAGCGGCCCGGCGATGTGGGCGATCTTGCGGTGACCAAGCGAGATCAGATGCTCGACCGCAGCCCTGGCGGCGGCAAGGTTGTCGACCTGCACATGCGGCAGCCCCGAGTCGTCGATCATTTCCAGCGCGACGACGACGGGCAGATGCGCCAGGTCGAGACCAGCATCATGCCCTGCCGGCGGCAGCTTGCCGGTCATCAGGATCATGCCGTCGGCATGGCCATCGCGCAGCATGTTGAAATACTCCGTCTCGCGATCCGGATCGTTCTCGGTGTTGCCCATGAGCACGGAGTAGCCGGCCTCGCGCGCCGTCGCCTCGACGCCTTTCAGAATGTCGAGATAGAACGGGTTGCCGACGTCGCGCACGACCAAGAGCACCGACATCGACTTGCGGGTGCGCAGGTTGCGGGCGCTGACGTTCGGCCGGTAGTTGAGTTCGCGGGCAAGCGCATGGATGCGCTGGCGCGTTTCCGCCGTCACCAGGCCGGAATCGCTGAGCGCCCGCGACACGGTGGCAACGGAAACGCCGGCACGCTCGGCAATATCCTTGATCTTCGGCCTGTGATCGCTCATGTCCGCATCGCCTTTCCGCGGCCGTAAAACAGCATCAAGAGCAGCAATGTCGCGCCGAACACCATCTGACGGCCGGATTCATCGATGTTGACGGTAGTCAGGATGCCCTGGAGGATCACCAGCAACAGCGCGCCTGCCATGGTGCCGGTGTATCCGCCCTTGCCGCCGGCAAGCGACGTACCGCCAAAGACGACCGCGATGATCGAGGACAGCATGTATTGCTCGCCGACATTGGCGAAGGACGAGCCGGAATAGCCAAGCAGGCAGAGGCCTGCGATCGCCGCGAACATGCCGGAGATCATGAACAGGCCGATGCGCATGCGGCGGACCGGCACGCCGGCCATATAGGCCGCATGTTCGTTGGAACCGATCGCATAAATGCGATGCCCGAAGACGGTGCGGTTGAGCATGAAGGCCATAAACAGGCCGACGGCGATCCAGAGCCAGATGATGCCGGGAATGCCGAACACCAGCGGCTGGGTGACGAAGGCGGAAAGACCGGGTGCCGCGCGGCCGGAGGGAATGCCGTTGCGGATGACGACCAGCAGGCCCTGGAGCACGCCGAGCATGCCGAGCGTCATGACCAGCGGCGGGATACGCAGCAGCGTGACACCCAGCCCGTTCAGGAGGCCGAAGAAAGCCCCGGTCGCCACGCAGGCAAGGATCGCCGGCAGGATGCCGCCGTCGGCGCCGTTCATGACATTGCCGGCAATGATCGCCGAAAGCGAAACGACGCCGCCGACCGAGAGATCGATGCCTTCGCGGCCGCCGAGAATGACGACGTTCTGGCCGGCCGCAACAATGCCGAGCAGCGAGGCGACAATCAGCAGGCGCAGGATCTGGTCGGCCGAGGCAAAGCCCGGTGACAGGCTTTCGCCAAGATAGAGAAGTGCCACGATCAAAAGCAGCGCGATGACCAGCGGCTTCTTGAGGAAGGAAATAACGGCGTTCATGCGCGTGCCCTCCGGCCGGCAAGCACGCCTGCCATCAAGACGAGGAGGATGGCGAGACCTTGAACGAAGTTCTGCCACTCCGACGGCGTGCCCATGAAGAAGACGAGCGAGTTGACGAGACCGATCGTCAGCGCGCCGAGCAGAGAACCGACCACGGTCGTCCAGCCGCCGGCAAGCGCGCTGCCCCCGAGCACGACGGCCGCGACGCTATAGAGCGTCATCTTGCCACCGACGAGCGGATCGCCGCTGGCGGTGTCGCCGGTCAGGCAGAACGCTGCGAGCGCCGAAAACAGGCCGCAGAGCGCATAACCCTTGATGCGGACTAGGACCACGGGAAGACCGGTCTGGTAGGCCGCCTGCTGGTCGTCACCGACGGCCAGAAGCTGGGTGACGAGGCGGGTGCGCGACAAAAGGAAGAGCAGAACAGCGAGTGCTGCAAGCACATAGAAGACGAAGGGAAGACCGAGCAACCGCCCGCCATAGGTCCGCCAGAACAGCGCCGGCGCCGGCGTGCCGGCCACTGGCATGACATAGAGCGCAACGCCGGTGAAGAAGATACTGGTCGCAAAGGTAGCGACGATCGCCTGCAGCCTGAGCGCTGCAACGACGATGCCGTTGATAACCCCACAGACGAGCCCGAGCAGAATGCCACAGATCAAGGCACCGATGACGGCGCCGGCGCCACCACCCCATTTTTCCATCAAAACGACAATGGCGACATTGACGAGTGACAGCGTCGCACCGGCCGACAGGTCAATATCCCCTGCGGAAACGACATAGGTCTGGGCGATCGCCAGCATGATCAGCGCCATATAGGTGCTGAGCAGCCCCGTCAGCGAGCGGTAGCTCAAGCTGTTGGGCGAGAACACGCCGTTCAACGCCAGAAGCGCGACGACAATGACCAGCGCCGGCAGGAACGGATAGCGCTCGAGCCAGAGTTTTAGCCCACCCGCGCGGGAAGGTCGAATTTCTGTCGTGGTCGGTGTCATCACGCGGCCTCGTATGCAGCCTGGTAAAGATTGTAGCGGGTGCGATCCTCGCCGGTGAGCTCGCGCGTGACCGACCCGCCGTTGAAGACGAGGATGCGGTTGGCATTCCCGAGCAATTCGGCGTCCTCCGAGGAATAGAGCAGGATGCCGAGCCCCTCGCCTGCCAGTTGGCGAATGAGGGCAAAGAGATCGGCCTTGGCCGAGAGGTCGATGCCCTTGGTGGGGTCGTCCAGCAGCAGCACATCCGGCCGATCGATCAGCCAGCGGGCGATGATCACCTTTTGCTGGTTGCCGCCGGAAAGCGAGTTGATCGGATGCAGGAGACTCGCGAACTTCGTATGCATCGCCTCAAGCGCCGGCATCGCCTTTTCCTTGAGCGTTGACGGACGTGCAATCATCAGCCGATCACGCAGGTAATGGATGGGCGTCACATTCTCGATGATCGGTCTGCCGGCAATGACGCCGTCGCGACCGCGGTCACCCGAGACATAGGCGCAACCGCGCCGGATGGCGTCGCGCGGGCTTCTCGCATCGAGACGATCGCCGCCGATGCGGATTTCGCCCGCAGTTGTGGAGCCGGCGCCGAAAATCGCCCGCAACACCGCCGATTGCCCCTGGCCGTGAAGCCCGCCGAGACCGAGGATCTCACCCTTGGCGACCTCGAAGCTGACATTGCGGAAACCGGCACCCGACAGCTTGTCGACGGTCATGGCGTCGCCGGCCGAAAAGCTTGCCACGGCAGGCACTGAGGACTGCGAGGCCGGCATGTCGCCGGCGCCGCCGACCATCAGCCGGATGACCGCGGCAGGATCGGTCTCGTTCAGATTGAGCGTCTTGATCGTCTCACCGTCGCGAATGATCGTCACCCGATCACCGATCGCGGTGATCTCGTCCATGCGGTGCGAAATGAAGATGATGCCGCGGCCGTCGCGCTTTAGCCCGCGCAGGATATCGAAGAAGCGGTCGACCTGTGCCCTGTCGAGTGCCGAGGTTGGCTCGTCGAAGATCAGGATCGGGGCTTCACTTGCCAGTGCCTTCATGATCTCGACAAGCTGTCGCTGATCGGCGCGCAGATTGCCGACGAGCGTCTCGGCCGCAAAACCATCACCGGAAACGCCGGAGAAAAGATCGATGTAGCGCGCCGCGCGCGCCTTCAGGGCGGCACGGTCGATAAAGATTCCGGCTTTGACCGGCAGCATGGCAAGGCAGATATTCTCCTCGACCGAGCGGTTTCCGGCAAGGCTGAGCTCCTGGTAGAAGATGCCGATGCCCTGCGCCCTGGCCGATTGCGGCCCTGATATCGTGACCGGCCGACCGTCGATGAGGATCTCTCCGCCATCGGGGCGCACGCTGCCGGCAATGATCTTGCACAATGTGCTCTTGCCCGAGCCGTTCGAGCCCATGAGCACATGGACTTCGCCGGCGGCGATCTCAAGGTCGCCGCGGCGCAAAGCCAGGGTGGCGCCGTAAGCCTTGCTTACGCCGTTCATCTTAAGTTTCGACATGAGGATCGTCCGTATGATCGGGTCAGAAGCGCCGGGCGGACCACGAGATCCGCCCGGTCTTGAGCGCTTACTTGAAGAGCGCTTCAGCGTCTTCGATTGAAAGGGCGCTGGTGTAGGAGTAGTAGCCCGGCTTGCCGTCGACCTGCTTGGCGGCATCCGCCAGGTTCTTGGAGTCGATGAACGGGATCGGCAGGTACATGGCGTTCTTGTACTGGCCAGCCGTTGCCGGTTCCTTCAGTTCCTTGCCCTGCAGCATGAGGACGGCGACATTGAGCGCGCTTGCCATGACGCCGGGCGGATTGACGGTCGCGCCGGAGTTCAGCTTATCCTTGCTCCAGAGATCGATGAAGTCCTTGCGGATCTCGCCGGTTGCTGCGATCTGGCTGGCCTTGCCGGCATCCATGATCGACTTCCAGGCGCCGGCAGCCATGCCGTCCTGCACGACGACGCCGTTGACGTCAGGATAGGTCGCCAGGATGTTCTGCATGGCCTGTTGGCCCTGCGCCTGATCCCAGTTGGCGTTGACCTCGTTGACGACTTGGATATCCGGATAGTCCTTGAAGACGCTCTTATAGCCGGCGACCCGCATCTCGTTTGCCGGGTGGCCTGCGACGCCGTTGATCGCCACGACCTTGCCCTTACCACCGAGCGTTTCGGCAAGCCACTTGGCACCGGCCGCACCCCATGCCGTCTGGTCGATGCCGACATAGGTGGCATCCGGCGAAGAGACTTCGGCATCAGTGGCGATCACCAGAATGCCCGCTTCCTTCGCCTGCGCGAAGATCGGGTCGAAGGCCGTCGGGCTGTTGGGGTTGATGATGATGGCGTTGACGCCCTCGGCAATGAAATTGCGCACATGGGCGATCTGCCCGGGCACGTCGACATTGGCGCTCTGGACGCTGACTTCGACGTCGACGCCCTTTTCCTTCCATTTTTCCGCGGCCGCCTTGGCCTCGTCGATCATCTGCGTGCGCCACTCGCTGCCGACCCAACCATTGGACAGACCAATCTTGAAGGTCTCGGCATTGGCGAGCGAGGCGGAGATGGCAATGGATGCGACGGTGCCGAGTGCTACGGCGATAAGCTTCTTCATAAGATCCTCCCAAAATCTTGCGAGAACCATGAAGCCAGAAAATGTAATCGATTTCAATGGGGGTTTTCAGCGATTTTTGATGGGTTTTTCGAATTTCTGTCGTGAACCTGCGCAAGGTGTGATCTGGCCGGGCCAATCGCCCGGATTGCTGGGGAAAGTTGGCGCTTTCCGTGCCGCTCGTCCCCACTTGGCCGTATGTGTCCTTGGCCATCGAGGCGGCACATGCAAAAGCAAGGCAAGGCGAAAGCTCGATTCGCATCCGCACTCGGCCAAAGCAGGACCGCGACCATGAAATGACAGAAGCGATGAGCGGTTTTGCAGAAGCCGCCTTCAACCCAGCGACCTGTTGCTGGAACTGCAACACTTCGTTGCTCGCCGACCGGCTAGCCGGCATTTGCCCTCAGCCAATAGTGTTAAGTTTGGGCAAAGAACAACAACTGGTCCCCAACCAGAGGAGAACATCATGACCGGAAAACCCGGAGCCGCCGCAGGCGGGCTCTATCTGCACATCCTTGTGCTCGCAATCGTCATCGTCTCCGAGCTGATCGGCATTCAACGCCTGTCGATCGGCCTCGGCACCGTGATCTTCCTGCCGATCCTTTATGCCTTCGCACTCGGCATCATGCTCAATCCCGCCATTTTCAAGGCGAGCGCCAAGTTCATTTCCAAGGATGCGGTCAAGCTGTCCGGCGCCATGATCACCGTTGCGATCATGCCTTTCATTGCCAAGTTCGGCACAACAGTCGGACCACAGATCTCCAAGATCATCGAGGCCGGACCGGCACTCGTGCTCCAGGAACTCGGCAATCTCGGCACGATCCTCATCGCCTTCCCGGTCGCCGTGTTCCTATTGAAGATGGGCCGCGAAGCCGTCGGCGCCACCTATTCGATCGATCGCGAGCCCAACATCGCGCTGATCGCCGACAAATACGGCCTCAACTCGCCGGAAGGCGCCGGCGCCATGGGAGTCTATGCCACCGGCACACTCATCGGCACATTCGTCTTCGCGATCATGCCGCCGCTCGTCCACGGCCTCGGCATCTTCGACGTGCGCGCTCTTGCCATGTCCTGCGGCGTCGGCTCCGGCTCGATGCTTGCGGCCTGCACCGGCGGTCTCGTCGCCGTCGTTCCGGACCAGAAGGACATCATCCTGGCGCTGGCAGCGGCCAGCAACATCCTGACCTACGCGACCGGCCTTTATGTCGGCATGTTCGTCGCCCTGCCGCTGACGGAATGGCTTTACAACAAAGCCCGCCCGTCCGACCGCAAAACAGCCTGATCGGGGAGACAGGAACAATGGCCAATCAAACCAACACCACCACCAATCTTTCTGATGACCTGCCGCTGAATGCGGAAGATGAGCGCAAGATCGATGTCGTCAAACACTCCGGGCTGCTGCTGATCGCCTGCGCCATCGGCCTGATCGCCAACTGGGTCGGAACGGGCACGTCGCCGCTCATCGCCCTGCCGGGCATGGCGGTGCTCTATGTCGCCTGCATCATCGGCCTCGGGTTTGCCCGCTTCGTACCCTTTTACCTGCCTGGTGTCGCCTGGGTATCGCTGATCGCGATCCTGATCACCATTCCCGGCGTCCCGGGGGCTGCCTGGGTCAGCGAACAGGTCGAGCACCTGAACTTCCTGGCGCTCGCCACGCCGGCGCTTGCCTATGGCGGCCTGGCGCTGACAGCGAGCGAATTCGCCATCGCCCGTCGTTCGGGCTGGAAGATCGTCATCGTGGCGATCTGCGTGATGATCGGAACCTATATGGGCTCCGTCGTCGTTGCCGACCTGTTCCTGAGATTGGGCCAGTAGGATAGAACAGCAGGCCGGCCGCGTTTGCGGCCGGTTTCCAATGTGCAGAGACAGGATGAACGAGATGAGCCGCCACGACATCAGCCCCGACCGTATCGCGGAAACGATCGCCTGGCGCCATCACCTGCACGCCCACCCGGAACTCGCCTTCGAGGAACGGGAAACCTCCGCCTTCATTGCCGGCAAGCTTGCCGAATGGGGCATCGCGACCAAAACCGGCTATGCCGGCACCGGCCTTGTCGGCACGCTGTCACGCGGCACTTCGACCCGCGCCATCGCCATCCGCGCCGACATGGACGCGCTGCCGATCGTCGAGGCCAGCGGCGTTGCCTACGCGTCGAAAACATCCGGCAAGATGCATGCCTGCGGCCATGACGGTCACGTCTCGATGCTGCTCGCCGCGGCGCGACAAGCCTCCGAGATGGATTTCGACGGTACCGTACACTTCATTTTCCAGCCGGCGGAAGAAGCGGAAGGTGGCGCCCGCGCCATGGTCGCCGACGGCCTCTTCCGTGATTTTCCGGCTGACGCAGTCTATGCCCTGCACAATTGGCCGGCGCTTAACGTCGGCACCTGCGTTGCCCGCGACGACGCGATGATGGCCGCCTTCGGCGTGTTCGAAATCCGCATCACCGGCAGAGGCGCCCACGGGGCGATGCCGCATGAGGGCGCCGACCCGCTGGTTGCCGCAGCCCAGATCGTCTCCGCGCTGCAGACGATTGCCAGCCGCAACGTCTCGCCGCTCGACGCAGCCGTCGTCTCCGTGACCCAGATCCACGGCGGCGATGCCTGGAATGTCATCCCGCAGGAAGCTGTCATCCGCGGCACGACACGCTGGTTTGCGAAAGAAGTCGGAGAAATCCTCGAAAAGCGCATGCGGACGCTGACGGCGGCCATCGCCGAGGGCCTCGGCTGCAGCGCCGATCTCGACTATCAGTACCGCTATCCCGCCACGATCAACGATGCTGCATCGGCCGCCTTCGTGCGCTCGGTCGCAGCAAAGGACAGTGCCCTTTCGGTCGTCGATGCCGCCCCCAGCATGGCTGCGGAAGATTTCGCCTTCATGCTGGAGCAACGCCCCGGCTGTTACCTCTGGCTCGGCGCACGCCGCGAAGGCGCCAACCCCGGCCTGCATTCACCGCACTACGATTTCAACGATGCGATCGTTCCGCAGGGCGTCGACCTCTGGACAAGGCTGATCGCCACATCTCTTGGTCGTTGACCTCAAACCGTTTCCGTCGCACATGACCACCATGGACGTGCTCGACGCGAAAGCGCTCAAGATTTTTATGGCCGTTGCCCGCATCGGATCGATCCGGGGTGCGGCCGAACACATGGGGCTGGCGCCGTCGGTCGTCAGCCGCCAGATCGCCGACACCGAACGCGAGATCGGCCTTGCGCTGTTCGAACGAACAGCACGCGGCACAGTGCTGACGGATGCCGGCGAACTCGTTCTCGAACACGGCAAGCGTGTTCTTGAAGACAACGGCCTGCTCGCCGAACAGCTCGACCAGATCCGCGGCGTCCAGCAGACGCGCATCCGCATTCGCTGCGGCGAAGGTTTTATGGCGGACCTTGTCGAACACGGGCTGTCGTCATTCTCGAGGGCGCATTCATACGTCCGCTATATCGTCGAACTCGGCAGCACCGAGGACGTGGTCGATGCCATCGCCAACAGCGACGCGGATATCGGCATCGCCTACACACCGCTGACGGACCCGCGCATCCGGGCGCTGGCAATCGCCCGCCAGCCGCTTTGCGTCATTGCTCCGATCGGGCATGCCCTCGCCAGCCGCACCGGTCTGAAACTGGCGGACTGTCTGACCTCGCCCTGCGCCATGCTCGGCAAAGGCAACGGCGTCACCCAGATCGTTGCCCGCGTCGCCGCCGACGCCGGCATGGCACTGGCGCCGTTGCTCGAAACCCATTCGATCGAAGTGTTGCGCCGTTTCGTCGCCTCCGGTCTCGGCGTCACCTTCCTGCCGAGGACCGCCGTCTCCGGCGAAATCGACCGCGGCGTCATGCAGGCGGTCGACCTTGAAGATCCGCTGCTGCGCGAGGCGAGCGCTCACCTGATGGTGCGTGCGCATCGCCGCCTGCCGCTCTCGGTAGAAAAACTCGGCCAGCATCTCGCGCAGGAAATGCAGTCCTTCAAAGCCTGAGGCTTACCGAACCGGCATCCGGACGGCCCGTTCTGCACTCAGTTCCACCGACAGGAAACCTTTACGCGAGTTGACCGTTGTAGCTCCAGGACAGAGGAGAAGGTTGAATGGCATCCGTCCGATACATCGTCGCGGACGTCGACGAGGCGGTCGCGTTTTATCGAGACAATCTCGAATTCAAGATCGACAAGCACAACCCGGGCAAGTTCGCCGCGCTGCTGCGCGACGACCTGACGCTGTATCTCAGCGCCCCAGGTGCCGGGAGCGGTGGTCAGGCCGGCGGTGATCCGAAGCCGGGCGGGTGGAACCGATTTATGATCATTACAAACGAGGTCGATGTCCTCATTGAGCGGTTGCGCCGCACTGATGCAAGATTCCGCGGTGAAATCAGCGACGGCGGTGCCGGCCGCGCCATCCTACTCGAAGATCCGTCGGGCAACGTCATCGAGCTATTCGAGTTCAAGAAGGACTGAACCTGACGTAAAGCTGATGGCGGCGGGCGGTTGCCTTCGATACGTCGTCTGCTCATGGTCATGGCGCGTTCCGCCACCGACGTCAGGTTCCCGTCTTTGACCAAACGGACGGGCGGGATCCACGCCCATCTCAGTCGTCCGGTTTATGGGTTCACGGCTTAGATCATCGCCGTGGGCAAAGCGGCCACCAGCGCATCGACCGCAAGACGGACTTTCAGCGGCAAGTGCGGCGTGCGCAACCAAAGGGCATAGTTGTCGAACACATATCCCGGCTCGCCTTGCAACACTTCGACAAGGACGCCGGACTTGATGCGGTGGCGAACGAGCCACGACGGCAACCAGGCCAGCCCCATTCCGGCAGCCGCAGCATCGGCGATGGCCTCGAGATCGTCCAGCCGCAAGCGATTGGCGGGCGTCACTTCCAAAACCTGCTGCCCGTCGCGCGGGAAAAGCCAGGGATGCACCCATCCAGGTCTATTATATGTCACCGCATGATGGCCGCCCAGATCGTCGATCTGTCTCGGGGTGCCATGGCGCTCGACATAGGACGGCGATGCGCACACAACCATGCTGTGGCTGGCAAGCCGACGGGCGATCAGCCCGGACCTGTCCTCCAGAGTGCCGGTGCGGATGGCAAGGTCGTAACCATCCTCGGCGAGATCGACGATGCGATCGCCGAAGGAGAGCTCAAGCTCGAGCCTTGGGTATTTCCGGGCAAACTCCATCAGAATGGGCGCGACGCACCGCCGGCCGAGCAGCGCCGGCATGGTGACGCGCAACCGACCGCGCGGCTCGGAAAGCTGATCGGCCGCAAGTGCGTCTGCCGCTTCGGCCTCCGCAAGGATGACACGGCAGCGGTCATAATAGGCGCGACCGAATTCGGTCAGGCTCTGTCGACGCGTCGTGCGGTTGATCAGACGCACGCCGAGCCGCTCTTCGAGAAACCGAACATGCTTGCCGACCATCGGCCCGGAAAGGTCGAGCGCTTCCGAGGCGGCCGCAAACGAGCCGAGATCCACGGCTTTGACGAACACCGCCATGCTCGTAAGGCGATCCATATTCGAAACTCCTGGTTTCTACTGCTCTGCCAAATCCGACATTTATCGAATTCCAGCCGACGCGCATAGCTTATTCAGTTCAATCATTACGGAGTTTATGGCTGATGGCACGCGTCGTTCGTTTTCATGAGCATGGTGGTCCGGAGGTTCTGCGCATTGAGGATCACGATGTTGCCGGACCCGGTACCGGCGAGGTCCAGATTCGCGTCAAGGCCCTTGGCCTCAATCGCGCCGAGGCGCTGCTGCGCTCGGGCCGGTACATCGAGACGCCGACATTGCCGTCCGGTCTTGGCCTCGAGGCTGCGGGGGTGATCGAAACGATTGGCGGCGGGGTCGACGGTTTCGCGCCAGGCGACGCCGTCAGCATCATTCCGCCGATATCGATGGTCCGCTGGCCCGCCTATGGTGAGCTGGTCACCGTCCCTGCCGCGCAGGTGGTCAAGCATCCGCCGTCGCTCAACTGGGAAGCGGCAGCAGCCGTCTGGATGCAATATCTCACGGCCTATGGCGCCCTGATCGACATCGCCAAGCTCGGCAGGCAAGATTTGGTCGTGATCACCGCCGCCTCGAGCAGTGTCGGATTGGCGGCCATCCAGATCGCCAACCTGGTCGGCGCAACCGCAATTGCCGTCACGCGAACCTCTGCCAAGAAGCAGGCCTTGTTCGATTTCGGCGCAGCCCATGTGATCGCCTCAGCGGAGGAAGACCTGGAAGCCCGACTGAAGGAGATTGCCGGTCCGCAGGGCATCCACGTGGTATTCGACCCGATCGGCGGGCCGATATTCGAACCGCTGACGGCGGCGATGTCACATGGCGGCATCCTGATCGAATATGGCGGCCTCAGCCCTGAGCCCACGCCTTTTCCGCTGTTTGCCGTCCTCAGCAAGACGCTGACGTTGCGTGGTTACCTCGTCCACGAGATCATCGGTAATCCCCAGCGGCTGGAGGCGGCCAAGGCCTTCATCCTCGACGGGCTGACCTCAGGTTCGTTGCAACCGGTCATCGCCAGGACCTTTCCGTTCGAGCAGATCGTCGAGGCGCATCGCTATCTCGAGACGAACGAACAGTTCGGCAAGATCGTCGTGACAATCTGACGATTGGAGCATTTCCAGGAAAAGAGCCAAGCGGTTTTCCGTCGGGAATGCCTAAAGCAAAGGGATCGGGCGTTTCTGCCACTCCGCCAAAACCGGAAACGCTCGATGCCTCGGGCCGGCATCCGCTGAACCACCGACGTTGCGGCGCCAGCAACGCAGTGTACCGGCCCCGCCGTCTACCCGCCCCGGATACCCCGTGCCACCTTCTCAGCACCAAAACAAACGCTGAGGGTGACACCGGATATGACGACGAAAGAGAGAGCGATAGGCGTGGTCGGGCTTGGAGCCATGGGGCTCGGCATGGCGACCACGCTCGCCAGCAACGGCTTTGCGGTGAAGGGCTTCGACCTTTCCGACGGCAGACGCAAGCTGGCGGACGAAGGCGGTGTGGCGCCTTGCGAAACGCTTGCCGACGTCTTCGTCGATACCGATTTCATCGTTTTCTCGCTGCCGACCGCCAAGGACGTCGCAGCCGTCGTCGAGGCCAATCTTGACGCCCTGAAGGCTGCCGACGACCGTGTCGTCATCATCGACACGTCCACGTCGGAACCCGACGTTTCGCGCGATCTCGCCGCCGGTCTCAACGCACTTGGCCACGGTTTCCTCGATGCGCCCGTCTCGGGCGGGCCGGCGGGTGCTGCAAGCGGCATGCTGACGATGATGATCGGCGGCAGTGACGCCGATGTTACCCGCGCGAAAATGGTGATCGATGCGATGGCGGCCAAGGCCCTGCATGTGGGCCCAAGCGGTGCCGGCAATGTCGCCAAGCTCGTCAACAACTTGCTTGCAGCCGCCCATATGGTGACGACGGGCGAGGGCCTGAAGCTGGCGCTTTCGGCAGGGCTAGAGCCCGAACAGGCGCTCAAGGTGCTGAACGCCGCCTCGGGCAAATCGATGATCAGCGAAGTGCATTTCCCGACCTGGGTGATGAACGACCGCTTCGACAGCGGCTTCACCATGGGCCTGATGCGCAAGGACGTGCGGCTTGCAAGTGAGCTTGCCGCCCGCACCGGCGCCGCACTGCCGCTTTCGGCGGCAGTCGCTCGGCTCTGGGCCGAAAGCCCGCTCGACAATGCCGACGACTTCACCCGCATGGGCGCCTTTCGCGCCACGGCCAACGACAACTGAGACGACAAGGGGAAGACAATGAACGACATGACCATGCCGGCCGCCAAGGCCGAGCGCATCCGCGCGCTGTTTCATGGCTTCCTGCCCGGCAGCGAGATCGGAAGCTATGTCGACGGCGTGCTGGTGGCAGGCTCCGGGCCTGAGCAGAACCTGACCGACCCGGCGACCGGCGAGGTTTTCGCCACGTTCAAGGACGCCGGCAACGACGTCATCGATGCGGGCATGGAAGCGGCGACGCGGGCGCAGCGCGAGTGGATGGCCATGACGGCATCCGCCCGCGGCCGGGTGATGAACGAGATCGCCCGCAAGATCCGTGAGCGCGCACCGGAACTGGCCGAGCTCGAAAGCCGTTCCGCTGGCCGGCCGATCCGCGATATCCGCGGCGAAGCGCTGCGGGTCGCCGAGATGTTCGAATATTATGCCGGCTGGTGCGACAAGCTGCACGGCGAGGTCATTCCGGTCCCGACCTCACACCTGAACTACATCAGGCACGAACCGGTCGGCGTCGTTGCCCAGATCACGCCCTGGAACGCGCCGCTCTTTACCGGCGGCTGGCAGATCGCACCGGCGATCTGCGCCGGCAACGGCGTCGTGATCAAACCGTCGGAGCTGACGCCGCTCAGCACGCTTGTCCTCGGAGCACTTTGCGAGGCGGGCGGCGCACCGCGCGGACTCGTCAACGTCATCGCCGGCCAGGGCGTGACCGCAGGCGCCGCGATGGTTGCCCATCAGCAGACAGCGCTCGTCGTCTTCGTCGGCTCGGCCCAGGCCGGATCTGCGATTGCGGCAGCAGCTGCGAAGAACGTCGTGCCCTGCATTCTCGAACTCGGCGGCAAGTCCGGCAACATCGTCTTTGCCGATGCGGATGTCGGCCGGGCGATCGTCGGCGCGCAGTCGGCCATCTTCTCGGGCGCCGGCCAGAGCTGCGTTGCCGGTTCCCGTCTGTTGATCCACCGCTCGGTGCATCAGCAATTCGTCGAGCGTTATGCCCGCGCCGCCGAACGCATCCCGGTCGGAGATCCCTATCTCGACGCCACCCAGATTGGCCCGATCAACAATGCCCGCCAATGGGCAAAGATCGACGAGATGGTGCGCCAGGGTGTTGCCGAAGGCGCAACGCTTGCAACCGGCGGCGCCAAGCCCGCAGCGCTTTCGTCCTCCGGCGGCTTCTTCTTTGCCCCGACCATCCTCGACAACGTCAAGCCCGACATGACCATCGCGCGCGAGGAAGTCTTCGGCCCGGTCGTCGGCGTCACGGTCTTTGACGACGAGGAAGAAGCGGTGGCGCTTGCCAACAACAACCCTTACGGTCTCGCGGGCGCTGTGTGGACACGGGACGTCGGGCGAGCCCACCGCATGGCTGCGCGCGTGCGCGCCGGCACGTTCTGGATCAATGGCTACAAGACGATCAGCGTGATGTCGCCCTTCGGCGGCTTCGGCCGCTCCGGATACGGCCGCTCCAGCGGCCGCGACGCGCTGCTCGCCTACACCCAGACAAAGAGCGTCTGGGTCGAAACCGCGGAAAATCCTGCCGTCGTCTTCGGCTATGCCCCGGAGGCGTAGGGCAGTCGAGCGAATGAAATGACAGAAAGGCCGGCGACGCCGACCCTTCTCTCTTGCTCGGGGCCGTTTCGTCAGGCGGCGCGGCTCCAGCTTTCGCGCGTTGCAACACCTTCCAGCTTGAACTTCGCCAGCATCGTGCGGAGCTGGCGGCTTTCTTCGGCGAGCGTTCCGCTCGCAGCCGTCGTTTCTTCAACCATTGCCGCATTCTGCTGGGTCATCTGGTCCATGTGGTTGACCGAGGTATTGATCTCCTGCAGTGCGGTTGCCTGTTCGCGTGCGGCGGTCGCGATCGTATTGACGTGGCCGCTGACATTGTTGACCAGGGTCTCGATCTCCAACAGCGCCTCGCCGGTCGAGCGCACCAGCGACACGCCGTTTTCGACCTCGCTTGCGGAGCTGTGGATCAGCGTCTTGATCTCCTTGGCGGCGTTCGCCGAACGCTGCGCCAACTCGCGGACTTCCTGGGCGACGACGGCAAAGCCGCGTCCGGCCTCGCCGGCACGGGCGGCCTCGACGCCAGCGTTGAGCGCCAGTAGATTGGTCTGGAAGGCGATCTCGTCGATCACCGAGATGATCTGGTTGATCCGGTTCGACGAATCCTCGATGCGGCCCATGGCGTCGATTGCGCTGCGCACGATCGCACCCGATCGTCCGGCACTGTCCTTGGTGGCGCGCACCATCTCGTGCGCCTCATTGGCCCGCGCAGACGCGGTCCGGACCGTCGAGGTGATTTCGTCGAGGGCCGCCGCTGTCTCTTCGAGTGCTGCCGCCTGTTGCTCGGTACGCTTCGACAAATCGTTAGCCGCCGAGCTCAACTCCACCGAATTGTCGTTGATCGTGCCCGCCGCAGTACGGACGTTCTGCATCGTCGAGCGCAGGGTCACCATCGTGGCGTTGACGTTGGTCTGAAGCTCGGCGAACGCGCCGTGGAATTCACCGCGCATGGATTGCGTCAGGTCGGCGTCTGCGAGTGCTGCCACGACGCGGCGGACCTCGTTGACCGTCAAATCGACGCTCGATACCAGCTCGTTGACGCTGGCGGCAAAGCGGTTGAGGTCCTCGTTATCGTAGTCCTTGGTGATGCGACCGGTGAAATCGCCGGCAACGGCCGCGGCAACCACGATGCTGATGTTGGACTGGAGATCGCTGCTGCGTGCATGCAGCGCCGCCTCCTGGGCCTTCATGTCGCGCATGCTGATGGCGTTCTTGCGGAAGACTTCGACGGCACGGCCCATCTCGCCGATCTCGTCGCGGCGTGAAGGGTCGGCTCCATCGCCATCAAGCTTGCCGTCGGCAAGTTCGCTCATGATCGACGTCAGCGTTTGCACCGGAACCACGATGCCGCGGCGCGCGACGAGCAGGCTGACGGCCACGCCGAAGACGATGCAGGCGCCGGCTGCAGCCAAGAGGATCGTCATCGCGACGGCGGAAGATTCGAGCGCCTCGGCGCGAGCAGCAGCAAGAGCGTCGCCGGAATAGGTGCTGTAGGCCTTGACGGTGGAGGTCACCGTCTTCTGGGCGTCGAGCGCCTTGTCGAGGGCGGCCTTGACGGCAGCGGCGTCAGCGCCATTCGATCCGGCAACGGCAATCATCGCCCGGATCTCGTCGAAATAGCTGTTCAGCGTCGTGCGGATGTCGTTGAGAAGCTTGTCCTCGGCATCGTCGGCGACCGCCTCGATCTTGGTGAGGCGACCGAGCATTTCGGTGGCGCGGGTTTCCGTTTCCGCACCGAACTCCGAAGCCTTACCGGGCGTAGCGGCCAATTGATAGGTCATGCGGCTGATGGCGATGATATCGACCCTGAGGTCCATCGCCTCGCGCGCGGCTTCTTCGCGGGCGCCGACTTCGACGATCGTCGTGCCGAGTGAAGAGAGCCCGCGCGCACCGGCAAGGGCGATCAGGGTTGACGAAATGCCCATGACCACGACCACGAGGCCGACCTTGGTCAATATCGATAAATTCTTGAACGCCACTGCCGTGACTCCTGTGATGTCGCGATCGCGCTGGTTTGCAGGACATGGTCGGCCAAACCGGTGGGAGGAGACCCGGAATGTTGCGCGCGCTCCGAGGGAGGAGGCGGAGATCTCAAGCGCACCGACCGAGAGATACTTAGTAATTGCGAATTTAAATTAACGTTAAAACAGCAACACTAGGGCCAGTCCGGCCAGGTGGCGCCTGCGTCGGGCAGCCTCACAAACGCAAAGCGGGCGGGCGATTTCTCGCCCGCCCGCAGACCACCGCAGCAGTCTTGGGAGATCAATTCTTGCCGTAGCCGCCGCCCGTCGGCGTGACGACGGTAAAGGCCTCGCCGGCTTCCAGAACCGTATGGGCGCAGCCCGACAGTTCCTCGGTTCGCCCGTCGTTGCGACGGACGAGGTTCTGGCCGAGATTGCCGGGCTCACCGCCCTTGATACCGAAGGGCGCAACACGGCGGTGACCGGAAAGGATCGCGAAATCGAGCTTTTCCCGGGCACGAATGGTGCGCTTCGTGCCGTCGCCGGCCGACCACTTACCCTTGCCGCCGGAGCCGCGGCGGATGTGGAAGTCCTCCAGCACCACCGGGAAGCGGGTCTCAAGAATTTCCGGATCGGTCAGTCGCGAATTGGTCATATGGGTGTGGACCGCATCGGCGCCATTGTAACCCGGCCCCGCCGACGCGCCCGAGCAGATCGTCTCGTAATACTGGTAGTGCGCGTTGCCGAAGGTCAGATTGTTCATCGTGCCTTGAGCGCCTGCCTGGCTTTCGACGGCACCGAAGAGGCAGTTGGTGACAGCCTGGCTGACTTCGACATTGCCGGCAACGACCGCTGCGGGATAACGCGGGGTCAGCATCGTGCCTTCCGGGATGACGATGTGGATCGGCCTGAGGCAACCGGCGTTCATCGGGATATCGGCCTCGACGAGAACGCGGAAGACATAAAGCACCGCCGCCCGAGTGACCGGAGCGGGCGCATTGAAATTGTCCGAACGCTGTTCCGACGTGCCGGTGAAGTCGACCGTGGCCTCGCGCTTGTCACGATCGACGGTGATCTTCACCACGATCTTGCAGCCCTGATCCATCTCGTAGGAGAATTCGCCGTTAGGCAGTTGGTCGAGGACGCGGCGCACGCTTTCGGCGGCATTGTCCTGGACGTGGCCCATATAGGCCTCAACGACATCCTCGCCGAACTGCGCGATCATCTTCTTGAGTTCCGCCACGCCCTTTTCGTTGGCGGCAACCTGCGCCTTCAGGTCGTTGACGTTCTGCACGATGTTGCGAACCGGATAGCGCGCGCCATTGAGCAACGCCTCAAGTTCGGCCTCGCAGAAGCGGCCGGCATCGATGAGCTTGAAGTTGTCGATATAGACGCCTTCCTCCTCGATGTTGGTCGCCAGCGGCGACATCGAGCCGGGCGAGATACCGCCGATATCGGCATGATGGCCGCGGCTTGCAACCCAGAAACGGATCTCCCTACCCTGGTCATCGAACACGGGCGTGCAGACGGTCAGGTCGGGCAGATGCGTGCCACCGTTGTAGGGCGCATTGATCAGGAAGACGTCGCCGGGGTGAATAACCGGGTTCTCGCGGATCGCAGTTGCGACCGAGGCATCCATCGAGCCCAGATGCACCGGCATGTGCGGCGCATTGGCAACGAGATTGCCCCTGTTGTCGAAGACCGCGCAGGAGAAATCGAGACGCTCCTTGATGTTCACGGAGTAGGCGGTGTTCTGCAGAGTCACGCCCATCTGCTCGGCGATCGACATGAAGAGATTGTTGAAAATCTCGAGCATGACCGGATCGGCCTTGGTGCCGATCGCGCTGCGCGCCGGCAGCGCCTTGACGCGGCGAAGCACGATATGGTCCTTGGCAGTCAGTTCCCCTTGCCAGCCGTCCTCGACGATAACGGTCTGGTTCGGCTCGATGATGATCGCCGGACCGTCAAGGCGTTGGCCCGGCTTGATCTCGGAGCGAAGCGCCACCGGCGCATCGTGGAACTGGCCCTGGGAATAGAAGCGGGTGCTGCGGCTAAGCGCGGGCGCGCCTGCCGTCGTCGCCAGGCCTTCACCTTCCATCTGGGCAGCGCCGCCGCCGACGGTTTCGACCTCGACAGCGTCGATCACCAGCGCCTTGTTGTCGGCGACGAAGCCGAAGCGGCGCTTGTGCAAGGTCTCGAATTCGGCGCGTAGGCGGGCGATATCGTCATGCCCGGGGAAGGTCGCATCGACAGCCAGGACCGTGTCGGTGCCGGCATAGCGGATATGGGCGCGAAGATGGGTGCGGATCTCGTTGCGGCCGATGCCCTGTGCTTCGAGTTCGCCGAGGCATTCGACCTGCAGGTCGGACCCAAGCTCGGCAAGCGCCGAAGGCGCCTTGTCGTCGAGCGCAACGCCGAGCGCCTTCTGACGGGTGGCGCGGATATCGGCGAGCCCCATGCCATAGGCCGACAGCAGGCCGGACATAGGATGCACCAGAATGCTCTTCATCCCCAGCTGATCGGCGACAAGGCAGGCATGCTGGCCACCGGCGCCGCCGAAGCAGCTGAGCGCGTAACGCGTCACGTCATAGCCGCGCTGGACCGAGATCTTCTTGATCGCCTCGACCATGTTGGCGACCGCAATGCGGATGAAACCGTCGGCAACATCCTCAGGCGCCCGGCCATCGCCGATTTCGGCTGCCATCGCCGCGAAACGCTGACGCACCGTCTCGACATCGAGCCGCTCGTTCTGCTCCGGCCCGAACAGCGCCGGGAAGAATTCCGGCATCAGCTTGCCGAGCATCACATTGGCATCGGTGACCGCAAGCGGGCCGCCGTTGCGATAGCAGGCAGGGCCCGGATTGGCGCCGGCGGAATCCGGTCCGACGCGGAAGCGCTCGCCGTCGAAATGCAGGATCGAACCGCCGCCGGCGGCAACCGTGTGGATCAGCATCATCGGCGCGCGCACGCGCACGCCGGCGACTTCGGTTTCGAAGGCGCGCTCGTATTCGCCGTCGAAATGGGCAACGTCGGTAGAGGTGCCGCCCATGTCGAAGCCGATGACGCGGTCGAAACCGGCCGCTTCACCGGTTTTGGCCAAGCCGACGACACCGCCAGCCGGACCAGAGAGGATCGCATCCTTGCCCTGGAACATGTCGGCGGCCGTCAGGCCACCCGACGACATCATGAACATGACCCGCGCGCCGGAGCGCTCGACGTCGAGTTCGCTCGACACCTGCGCCACATAGCGGCGCAGCACCGGCGAGAGATAGGCGTCGATGACGGTGGTATCGCCGCGACCGACATATTTGATCAGCGGCGAGACTTCGTGGCTGACCGACACCTGCTCGAAGCCCATTTCGCGGGCAAGCCGGGCGACCAGCGCCTCGTGCTCCGGATATTTATAGGCGTGCATGAAGACGATCGCGACGGTGTTGTAACCCTGGTCGCGAAGCGCCGTCAGCGCCTGGCGCGCCTCGGCCTCATCCAGTGCCTGCTCGACCGTGCCGTCGGCCAGCACCCGTTCGCCGAGCTCCACAATATCCTTGTAGAGCGCTTCCGGCTTGATGATTTCGGTGGCGAAGATGTTCTTGCGCTCCTGGTAACCGATCCTGAGCGCGTCACGGAAACCGCGCGTCGTCACCAGTGCGAGCGGTTCGCCCTTGCGCTCAAGCAGCGCATTGGTCGCGACCGTCGTGCCCATACGCACTTCGCTGATGAGCCCGGTCGGGATCGGCGTGCCGGTCGGCAGGCCAAGATGCAGGCGGATGCCGTGCACGGCGGCATCACGATAGGCTTCCGGATTCTCCGACAGCACCTTGCGCGCATGCAGAACGCCTTGCGGGTCCCTGCCGATCACGTCGGTGAAGGTGCCGCCACGGTCGATCCAGAAGTCCCAGCTGCCGGTTTCGCGTGCGCTCATCGTCCATCCCTCTCACTCGTCTGCCGCCAGCTCGGGTCGGCTCCGAAATTCATCAAAGCAGTTCGTTGACAAAATGTCGATAAAATGATGACATAAAATCGTCAAGATGAGGAAGTGCTGAATGACGAAGAAGTCTGAGGAGAGCTTTGAAGGGAGGGAATGGGCGCAAGACGCTTTGCCCGACCACATGAAGCCCGTGTCCGCGATCGGACCGATCGTCTCCTCCGCACATCTGGCCGAAGGCGGGTCCCCAGGGCTCTCGGAAGTCGAGTACGGTCTGATTCTCGCTTCTCACGCGTTTCATCGCTGGATGGTGCGCTGCATGGCTGCCGCCGGTGTGCCCGGCCTTTCCTCCACAGAAATTCTCATCCTGCATACGATCCGCCACCGCGACCGCGGCAAGAAGCTCGCCGATATCTGCCTCGTGCTCGACATCGAAGACACGCATGTGGCGACCTATGCCATCCGCAAGCTCGAGGCGGCCGGCCTTGTCACCACAGGCAAGGCGGGCAAGGAAAAGACCATCCAGATCACCGACAAGGGCGCGGAAGCCTGCACCCGTTATGCGCAAATCCGCGAGCGCCTGCTCGTGACCTCGACGGCCAATGCCCGCCCTTCCGAGGAGACACTCTCGGAAATCGCCGCTGTGCTGCGCTTCATGTCGGGGGCCTATGAACAGTCCGCGCGTGCCGCGACCACATTGTGACAAGGAAGATCGCGTGACCGCTGATACGACACCCCCGCTGCTGGCCGTAGAAAACCTGTCCGTCGCCTTCAATGGCAATGCCGTCGTCGAAGACCTGAGCTTTTCGGTCACCGCGGGACGGACGCTGGCAATCGTCGGCGAATCGGGCTCCGGCAAATCGGTGACCTCGCTTTCGATCATGCGGCTTGCCGACATGATGGGAGGTCGGTTCCCCTCCGGTCGCATCCTGTTCCAGGGCAAGAACGGCGCGGTGAACCTGACGGCCGAACCGCAGAAAGCGATGCGCAGCATTCGCGGCAAGGAGATCGCCATGATCTTCCAAGAGCCGATGACGTCGCTCAATCCGGTGTTCACGATCGGTGACCAGATCGCCGAAGTGCTGATGCTGCACGAGAAGATGACGAAAGCCGAAGCTCTCACCGAGACATGCCGGCTGCTCGACATGGTGCGGCTGCCCGATTCCGCCGAGCTCGTCGGCCGTTATCCGCACCAGCTCTCCGGCGGCATGCGCCAACGCGTCATGATCGCCATGGCGCTTGCCTGTCGCCCGAAGCTTTTGATCGCCGACGAGCCGACGACGGCGCTCGACGTGACCATCCAGGCCCAGATCCTCACCATCATCCGCGACCTCCAGAAGGAGCTCGGCATGGCGGTGATCTTCATCACCCATGACATGGGCGTCGTCGCCGAAATGGCCGACGATGTCGTCGTCATGTGGAAGGGCCGCAAGGTCGAGGAAGGTCCGGTCGCCGAGATCTTCGCCAATCCACAACATCCCTATACCCAGACGCTTCTTTCCGCCGTGCCGAAGCTCGGCAGCATGACCGGCGAAGACTTCCCCAAGCGCATGCCGCTGACGATGATGATCGACGGCGCGCCGAAGCTTGTCGGCGAAGAGCATATCCAGCGCACCGCCCGCTACGACGCAGCACCGATCCTCTCCGTGCGCGATCTCGTTACACGCTTTGACGTCAAGAAGAACCTTTTCGGCAGGGCCACGCACCGCGTTCACGCAATTGAAAATGTCAGCTTCGACATTTTCCCGGGCGAGACCCTGGCACTTGTCGGCGAATCCGGTTCCGGCAAGTCGACGATCGGCCGTACAATCCAGCAGCTCCAGAGCGCCACCTCAGGTGAAATCCTCTTCGGCGGACGCCCGGTCTCCGCCATGAGCTTTGCCGAGCGCCAGCGGCTGAAACAGGAAATCCAGTACATCTTCCAGGATCCCTTCGCCTCACTCGACCCGCGCAAGACCGTCGGTTTCTCGATTGCCGAACCGATCCGCACCCATGGGCTGATCCTTGGCAACAAGGAAATCGAAAAGCGCGTTCACGAACTGCTCGAGCGGGTGGGGCTGACCTCCGCCCATGCCGAGCGTTACCCGCATGAGTTCTCCGGCGGTCAACGCCAGCGCGTCTGTATCGCCCGGGCGCTCGCATCCCGGCCCAAGCTCATCATCGCCGACGAGGCGCTATCGGCGCTCGACGTGTCGATCCAGGCCCAGATCATCAATCTGTTCATGGAGCTGCAGGAACAGGAAGGCCTCGCCTATCTTTTCATCAGCCATGACATGGCCGTGGTCGAGCGCATGAGCCACCGCGTCGCCGTGCTCTATCTCGGCCAGGTGATGGAATTCGGTAGCCGCCGCCAGGTGTTCGAAACCCCGACCCATCCCTATACCCGCCGGCTGCTATCGGCCGTTCCGGTCGCCGATCCCGGCAAGGGGCGCGACCGGGGGATGATCGAAGGCGAGATCCCGAGCCCGATCCGGCGTGTCGGAGAAGAACCCGCGGTGCTTCCGCGCAAGGAGATCGCGCCGGGCCATTTCGTGGCCCTGGACGCGTAAAGCCGCTTTCTCTTTTCAGGGGAAGGCAGTCGAAACAGGAGTGAGTAAAAAATGATCAACAAAAAGGGGATCCACGCCGCCTTCATCGCGCTTGCGCTGACTGGCAGCTTTCTGACGGCCGCGCCGGCCTTTGCCGCCGGCACATTGACGGTTTCGTCGCCACAGGATCCGGGCAGCTGGGATCCGGTCGACACCTTCCTCGTCAACTGGGCATCTGTCTCCACCAACATTTTCGACGGCCTGACCTATCGCGGCCCTGACCGCAAGCTGGTTCCAGGCCTTGCAACCGCCTGGGAAGAGCTCGACGGCGGCAAGCGCCTGCGCTTCACGCTGCGCGAAGGCGTCAAGTTCCACAATGGCGAGCCTTTCAACGCCGAAGCCGTGAAATACACCTTCGATCGCCTGCTCGGCGAAGAAGGCTCCAAGGGGCCACAGAAATCCAACTATGCGGTCATCGAGCGTGTCGAGATCGTCGACGAGAAGACCGTCGATCTCCACCTGAAGTCACCGGATCCTGTTCTACTGACCAAGCTCGCCGGCTACGGCGCGATGATCGTGCCGCCGAAATACATCCAGGAAAAGGGTGAGGACTATTTCAACACCCATCCTGTCGGTACCGGCCCATTCAAATTCGTCTCCTATGAGCCGAAGGTGGCGATCAAGCTCGAAGCCTTCGCCGATCATTGGGGCGGCGCACCGAAGCTTTCCAACCTCGACTTCCGCTTCATCGCCGAGCCGGCAACCGCCGTTGCCGAATTGCAGGCCGGCCGCGTCGATCTCGTCATCCCGCCGACCATCCCGATCGGCATGATCCCGACGATCGAGGGTGACGACAAGCTCGAACTCGTCTCGACCCCCGGCCCGACCGTCTATGCGCTGCGTTTCAACACCCGCGACGGCATCACCAAGGATCCGAAGGTCCGCAAGGCGCTGATCCTCGGCGTCGACCGCGACACCATCATCCAGTCGATCCTCGGCGGCCAGGCCGCTCCGATCGCCAGCTTCCAGGGCGAACTGTCGTTCGGCTTCGACCCAAGCATGAAGCCGTTGCCATACGATCCGGAGCAGGCGAAGGCGCTGTTGAAGGAAGCGGGCGTCGCGCCGGGTGCTTCCGTCCAGATCGACGTGCGCGGCAACGACGCAACCTTCAACGAAGTTGTTCAGGCCGTCGCCAGCTACCTGCAGCTCGTCGGCATCAACGCGACGATCAAGCCTTACGAAACCAACGTTCTGTTGAACGACATCATCCCGGCCGGCAAGACGGGCGCGATGTTCCAGCAGGCCTGGGGCGGCTGGACGCTCGATTACGACAACACGGCCTACTCGATGTACCACTCGGGTGAAAAGTGGAACCCGTACGACAGCGACGCCGAACTCGACAAGCTGCTCGAATCCCAGCGCTCGATCACCGATCAGCCCAAGCGCGAGGAAATCCTCAAGCAGATCGCCAACTACGCCGCCGACCGTGCGCTGGAAATGCCGCTCTACAACCTCAACGCCATCTTCGGCGTGAGCAAGCGCGTCAAGAACTTCACGCCTGTTCCCGACAGCCGCCTGCGGCTGACGGACGTCACGGTCGAGTAACAATCAGATCCGCCGCTTCCCAACAGCGAGCGGCGGGTCGTCTTCATGAAGGGCGGGTAAGTTGGCCGGATTTTTGATCAAACGTGTTCTGCAGGCGGTGTTCGTTGTTTTCGTCGTAACGCTCATCGTCTCCTTTGCCATCCGCCTGACGGGCGACCCGGCACTGATGCTCGCCCAAGGTGCGGGTAGCGTCACCGAGGAAGACCTCTCGCGCATCCGCGAGGCGCTCGGCCTCAACCAACCCTTCATGACGCAGTATTTTGCCTTCATCAAAGGCCTGTTCACATTGGATTTCGGCCGCTCGTTCATGGGCGGCACACCGGTCTCGCAGCTGATTGCCGCCGCCCTGCCGGCAACGATGATGCTGGCCTTCGCGTCACTCATCGTTTCGATCATCATTTCGATCCCGCTCGGCATCAAGGCGGCTGTCGCCCGCGGCAAATGGGCTGATCAGGCGATCCGCATCCTCTCGCTCGTTGGCCTGTCCTTCCCGAACTTCTGGCTGGCGATCATGCTGGTGCTGTTGTTTTCGATCACCCTCAAATGGTTGCCGCCGAGCGGCATGGACGGGTTTGCGAGCTTCATCATGCCGGCTGTCACCATGGGCATCATCCTGACGGCAACCAATGTCCGCCTGGTGCGCACGGCGATGCTCGAAACCCTGCAGTCGCAATACATCATGGTGGCCCGCGCCAAGGGCCTCAGCGAAAGCAAGGTGCTCTACAAGCATGCGCTGCGTAACTGTGCCATCCCGCTCATCACCTATTTCGGCCTCCAGTTCGGCGGTCTTCTCGGCGGCATCGTCGTCGTGGAGCGGGTGTTCAACTGGCCAGGCATGGGCACCCTTGCCTTCGACGCCGTCGGCGCCCGCGACTATCCCGTGCTGCAGGCCGTCATCACCGTACTCTCGCTGATGATCGTCGGCGTCAACCTCATCGTCGACATCGCCTATGGCCTCGTCGACCCGCGCATCCGGACGGAGTGAGCCGATGACCACCAAGGCCGCAAACACCCGCTTTGCCCGTTTCCGCAACCTCGAATTCATCCTCGGCGCGCTGCTTGCCGGCGGCATGTGCCTCGCTGTTCTCTTGTCAGGCGTGCTCTTTCCGGGCGGCGCCGACAAGATCGACCTGATGGCGCGACTGACACCGGCCTTCGTCAACTGGGCGCACCCGCTCGGTACCGACCCGCTCGGCCGTGACGTGCTTGCGCGCGTCGTTGCCGGCGGCAAGATTTCCCTGCTCGTCGGCTTCACCTCGGTAGCCGGTGCCGTCGTAATCGGCGTGGTGATGGGCCTCGTCTCCGGCTACTATCGCGGCTTCTGGGACATGGTCGTCATGCGATTTGCCGACGTGCAGCTGGCGCTGCCCTTCATCCTGCTCGCCATCACCTTCATCGCCATCGTCGGCGGCGGGCTGACCAACACGATCGTGCTACTGATCATCTCGCAATGGGTGCAATATGCCCGTCTCGTGCGCGGCTCGGTGCTGTCGCTGCGCGAACGGGAGTTCATCCAGTCGGCCCGCGCCATCGGCGTTCGCGATGTGAAGATCCTGTTCCAGCATCTGCTGCCGAACCTGACCGGGCCGGTCATCGTGTTGATGACGCTCAACGTTGCCAACAACATCCTGCTCGAAAGCAGCCTGACCTTCCTCGGCCTCGGCGTCGACCCGCTGATCCCGAGCTGGGGCGGCATGCTCGCCGACGGCCGCACCTACCTGCAGAACGCCTGGTGGGTCAGCGTCTTCCCGGGGCTTGCAATCCTTCTTACCGTCCTTGGCCTCAACCTTCTCGGCGACTGGCTGCGCGACAGTCTCGACCCAACAGGCAGAACTTCACGATGACCACAATTTTCGAAGGGACGTTCGAGCGCACGCTCGACATCATGCTCGCTACCTATGGCAAGGAGGCTGCACGCGGCACCCGGCTGGAGGCATGGCTCTTCGATGATCGCGAAAGCCGCAAGGCGGCCGAGCAGAAGCTTGGTGCCTTCGGCATCGAGGCAAAGCTCAGGAGCGCCTACAAGCCGCTCTTGCACTTCTTTCTCGAGGAGGTCGACCGCAAGGCACTGAAGCGCGTCGATATCCGCTATCCGCAGCCCGAAAACTGCCCGGCGAACCGCTTCCTGCTCGAAGCCTATCCGCTGGCAGCGCTCGTCGGCGACGCCGAGATCGTTTTTGTCGGCGGCAGCGATACGGCGCTAACCTACGACGTCGCGCTGACCTTTGCCGACGGATGCACGGAAGCCCATACGGTGTTTGCGCCCAACCGCCAGCACACCGATTTCATCGGCGAAACACTCCTGTCTCCGACCGGCTGGGTCCGTCTCGACGACAGCAGCAGCAAGCGGAGGGAATGCCACCTCGAAACTGACTATGAGCGGCTGTTTGCAGGCGCCATGCGTGCAATCGCCGAGCACGGCTGGGGCGACAGCGAACCCTATTTCGACGAACTCAACATCCGTGCGACGTTGCCGATCAACGATCTGCAGCTGCCGGTCGGCGAAGAGGTCGTCAGCCTGCGCGAAGCGATGCATGAGGACTTCTATTTCTCGCTGCTCGAAGTCTTCCAGAAGAAGTCGGGCCGTCCGTTGGGCGACCGTGGCCTGAAACCCGGCCAGATCGTCCCCGAAATCGTCTTTGCCGATGGCAAACCCACGGTTCGCGTCGAAACCCGACCGCTCGCGACGACGGACGCCGACGGCGAAATCCAACCTCTCGACACGGCTCAGGCACCGCTCGCGGTTGCGCAGATCCATGCCGAACTGGAAAAGATCGAAGGCCAGCCCTTTGAAGCACATTCGCGGGCCGGTCGCCCGGTCAAGGCGCGCTATCACAAAGGCACCGATGCTGCCGTGATGATCAGCGGCGGCCAGCACCCCAACGAGACCACCGGCATCGTCGGCGCATTGCGCGCGGCTCAGACGCTGGCCACTCTCCCCAGCACGCACTTCACGATATCTCCGCTCGAAAACCCCGACGGTTATGCCGTTCACCAGCGGTTGCGTGCCGATAACCCGCTGCACATGCATCACGCCGCCCGCTACACTGCGCTTGGCGACGATCTTGAATATCGCGCCGGCGCCGCCCTCAACGAGCGGGCGATCCGCAACGAGGCCGAAGCCCTGTCGGGCGCCGAGCTTCATGTCAACCTGCACGGCTACCCCTCGCACGAATGGACACGGCCGCTGTCCGGCTATGTGCCGCGCGGCTTTGCCATGTGGACGCTGCCGAAGGGCTTCTTCCTGATCATGCGCCACCACGCCGATTGGGAAGCGCGTGCCGAACAGTTGATCGAAGCGGTGACGGCTCGACTCGCCACTGTGCCCGGTCTTCTCGCCTACAATGATCAGCAGATCGCGCTTTACGAAACCCATGCGGGCGAGACCGGCTTCCGCATCATCAACGGCTTCC
The DNA here is from genome assembly GCF_001424825.1 of Ensifer sp. Root31. Taxonomy (NCBI): domain Bacteria; kingdom Pseudomonadati; phylum Pseudomonadota; class Alphaproteobacteria; order Hyphomicrobiales; family Rhizobiaceae; genus Ensifer; species Ensifer sp. Root31. The sequence continues at coordinate 144,786 of NZ_LMCO01000034.1, forward strand.
CCTGCATGATCTCCGTCGACGATCGCCACAAGGCGCCGCTGACGCTGATCACGGAATATCCCGACGAAACCATCTATGGCGACGCCTTCGTTTCCGGCCATGACGCGCAACGGGAGACGGTTCTGGCCGCCTACGAGGCGTTCCAGTCGATGATGGCAGTCGCCTAGGCTTCGCCCGGCAAATCTTTCAAGGATGTGATGGGCTTTCGGGGCCGTCACATCTGCCCGTTTCACCGGCATGCGTATCGCCGCCGCCATGCCCGGTGAATGAGCTACTGCGCGGTTCATACGTGCGGTAGCGAACTGCGCAGCGCGCGTGCTGTTCGGTGCGGCCATACGGCAGGCTCTCGCGCATTCTCTGCTTCCTCGATGCGCCGATGACGATCGCCTCCGTGATAATCCCTGCACGAACGCCCTTTCGCCAAGACGCGCATATACCTGCCTCTCATATCGCTTGGAGCCGCCGCAGCGTTGCGGCCGCATTGCGCGCCAGCCTGTAAATGATGCAGTCAGAGCGCGAACCAACCGCAACTTTGCGGCAATGGTCCTCAAGCAAATGTGCGCCTACCGCACAGACACGTTGGAGAATCGAGACATGCGCCTACTCCTTGTTGAGGACGAGCCTGAGATGGCTGCCGCGCTCGGCGTTGCCCTTGGCCGCTACGACATGATCCTCGACCATGCGCCGTCGCTCGATCACGCCATCGCCGCGATGGCCAATCAGGTCCATGACGCGATCATTCTCGACCGGCAATTGCCTGACGGAGACGGGTTGACGCTCATTCCCCGTGTTCGCGCGCTGAAGTCGGGCATCCCGGTGATCGTGCTGACGGCGCGTGGCGCCGTCGACGAGCGGATCAAGGGGCTGGACATGGGGGCCGACGATTATCCGCCAAACCCTTCGCGGTCGAGGAACTGCTGGCACGGCTTCGCGCATTGATGCGGCGGGCACCCGATATCGCACCGATGACCGCGCGCATCGGCAATCTTGTCTTCGATTTCGGCGCTCGGGAAGCGCGGATCGACGGCCGCGTGCTCGAACTTCCCCGCCGGGAACTGCTTGTGCTCGAAGCGCTGGCGCGACGGCAGGGGCGCACCGTGCAACGCTCGACGCTGGAGGAATCCGTCTACGGGTACGACGACGAAATCCAGTCCAACTCGCTCGACGCCCATGTTTCGAGACTGCGCAGGAAATTGCTGGAGTCCGGCTCCGGCGTGGAGATCCACGGCATTCGTGGGGTCGGCTACCTGCTGAGACCGATGTCATGAGCGACAACCCCAACCACTCGCTGAAGAAGCGGCTCATCTGGCACATCCTCACATTTCAGGTGCTGCTGCTCGTCGCCGTCATTGCAGGCTTCATGGCGCTTTTGATCCGGGCCGATCTCGGCGGCATGATCCTTGATGCCAGTTCGGCGTCGATTGCCGCCAGTGCCGTCGAGGTGACCCCCGACCAGAAACTGAGGCTGAAAAACACGCCGCAGCTTCAGGCCCTGCTCGCCGAAACGCCGGGCTTCTGGTTCGTCGTGCGCAACGAGCGCGGCGACACGATCCAAAGCGGGCCGGTCCCCGATGCCTATCGCGGCATCGGCGAGCATCTCGACCGCGTCGCCTTCGCCGACATCCGCGACGGACTGGAACCCTACCTGCTCTCGGCGATCGTTCGCGCGATCGAGACCGAGAACGGCACTTACACGGTTCTGACCGGCGGCGGACGCCTGTGGAGCGCCTCGTTCGCGGTGTTTTTCCTGACGAACCTGCTGCTGCTGCCGATCGTGCTCATCCTCGTGCTCATTCCCGCCTTCGCCATTCCGATCATTGTGCGCCGTGCCTTTTCCAGCCTCGCCGAGGTCGCCGACCACGCCAAAAGCATCGACGTCGACCGCCGGGGCGCCCGTCTGCCCGATGGCCGCGTGCCGGGCGAGGTGCGCCCGCTGGTCGAAGCCGTCAACGGTGCGCTGCAGCGCTTGGACGAAGGTTACGAGCGCCGCCAGCGCTTCATATTGGATGCAGCCCACGAGTTGAGGACCCCGGTCGCGATCCTGCAGACCCGGCTGGAGGGCATGGACATCGGGCCGTTGCGCGCCCGTCTTCTTGTTGATGCCGCCCGTATTGCCGGCCTTGCCGAACAGCTGCTCGACCTCGAGCGCATCGACCGCGACGGCGCGCATTTCGCACCCCTCGACCTGGTTTCGCTCTGCCGCGACGTCGCCGCCGACCTCGCCCCTCTCGCACTGTCGGCCGATTGCGACATCTCTTTTACCCATGGGCCCGCTCAGGTTAGCGCGCGGGGAGACGCTGGCGCGCTGGAGCGTGCCGTCACCAATCTGGTCCGCAACGCAATCGAGCATGCTGGCGGCCTGATCTCCATTCACGTCGAGCGTGGTGGTATCATCGAGGTCAGCGACGAGGGGCCCGGCATTCCCGAAAGCGAACGGGAGCGGATTTTCGAGCCGTTTCACCGGTTGCAACCGCGTGACCACGGTGCTGGCCTTGGGCTGCATCTCGTCAGCGAGATCGTCAACCGTCACAAGGGCCACATATCGGTGGTCTGTGCGCCGACCGGTGGCGCCTGTTTCCGCATGACCCTGCCGGTCGCGTGAGAGACTTTGGGCGATTGACTGCCGCATCTTCGCCATAGAGTCTAACAGGTTATTAATAACAAAATCAGCGATTTAGTCGATATTTGCAATGTTGATGCAATCCGTGCGGCGCACAAATGCGCACATCTTCCAGCGTCGATAATCGTGCCAGCCGGCGCGAAGCGAAGAGAGAAGATAAATGCGCCGCGACCGGCGCCTAGTCCAATCCACGGAGCAACGCCATGCGGCAACGTCACAAACTTCCCCTCTGGCTCGGCATCACCTTTTTGGCCACAGCCGGTGTGCAACAGGCACTGGCCGCCGACCCCTATTCGCCGGAACCGGCTTCGTCCTACCAGGACCCGCCTGCCTTCAATTGGAGCGGTGCCTATGTCGGCGCCCATGGCGGTCTCGGCTTTACCGGTAGTCCCAATCCGTTTTCCGACCGCAACGGCGTCGTCTTCGGCGCACAGGCCGGCTACAACATGCAGGTCGGTCCCGGCATCGTCGGTGCCGAAATCGAAGGCTCCTATCTCGGCGACACCGAACACAAGGTCAGCGGCGGCAAACTCAAGGAAAAATGGCGCGGCGCGATCAAGGCGAAGGCCGGCCTCTCGTTCGACCAGACACTCGTCTACGGCACGGCCGGTTATGCCATGACCAACTACAAGAAGGGCGGCGGCGTCCAGAACGATGTCGGCTTCAAGGGCGGTTATCTGGTGGGCGCCGGCGTCGAGCAGGCTTTCGCCGGCGGTCTCTCGGCGAAGATCGAATACAACTACATCACCACGCCCGACGTCCGCACCAACACGGCCTTCGGGTCGAGCGAGAAGGACATCAACAGCCACGTCATCAAGGCCGGCGTGAACATGCGGTTCTGATTGTTCCCACGCGATCGCAGCGCCGTCACCCGATCCTCCCTGGGTCAGCGGCGCTCGGTTCGACGTGGAACGACAAGCCGAAGGCCGGTCCCGGCCCTCGGCTTCACTCTTTCGCTGGCCCGCGTCTAGAGCGTTTCCGGTCTAAGTGGAGTCAGAAACGCTCTATCTCCTTGTTTTTACGCATTTCCTGACGGAAAACCGCGTCGCACTTTTCCTGGAAATGCTCTAAGCCGCCGCCTCCGAAACCTCGGCTTCGGCATTCGAAAGCCGCCGCCAGATCGGCGCCATTGCGTCGGCGATGTCCCGATAAAGCTCGTACCGTCGCGTGTAGTGGCGCGCTATCGCCGCGTTCGGGCGGTAGTGGCGTTCCGTCCTCACCATGGCTGCCGCACCTTCCGAGAAATCGGCAAAGATCCCTGCCCCCGTGCCCGCGGCAATCGCAGCGCCGAGCGCGCCGGTTTCGCGCGAACGGGCGACCGACACCGGAACCCCGAGCACGTCGGCAAAGATCTGCGGCCAGATCAGGCTGCGCGATCCGCCGCCTGAAAGCACCGCCTCGTCGAAGGTCGCGCCCGCCGCCCGCATCGTGGCGATGTGCTGGCGGTGGCCGAAGGCGACACCTTCGAGAACCGCGCGAACCAGGTGACCCTTCGTGTGCCAGCCGGCGACGCCATAGAACCCGGCGCGGGCGTTACCGTCCTGCTGCGCGCCATAGAGGAAGGGATGATAGATCGGGTCATTCGCGGCCGGTTCGATATCGGATGCAAACGAGCAGCAGACGTCAAACGGCGATCGGCCGTCGTCGATGCCGCTGTCAGCAAAGAACTCGCGCACCAGCCATTCGAGATTGGCCGCCGACGTCGCGCTCGATTCGATTGCCATGTAGCGGCCGCGATCAAAGGTGGAGGACATGAACACCGGGCCCGAAAGGTCAGGGCCATCGATAATCACCTGGTTGATGCTCCAGGTTCCGGCGATGATCGAGGCAGCGCCGGTGCGCGTGACGCCCGAGCCGATTGCCGAGGCGACGACATCGAAGAGACCGCCGACCACCGGCGTGCCCGCAGCAAGACCGGTTTGTGCTGCCGCCTCCGGCGTGACCGTGCCGACCACATCCGCACTTTCGGCAAGGTCAGGCAAGAGGCCGGTTGCCTCGCCGAGATCGAAGGCCGCCATCAGATCGCGGTCGTAGCGGCGGTTGACGACATTAAGGAGGCCGCAGCCGGTCATATCCGAGACGTCGCTGACCCGCTTGCCGGTCAGTCGGTTGACGATGAAATCCTTGCACAGAAACACCGTGCCGATCCTGGCATAGGTCTCGGGCTGGAAACGCTTGAGCCAGGCAAGCAAGGTCGGCGTCTGCGACGGCCAGGGCCGTTGCCGGCCGATGGCATAGGTGCGGTCGCCGACACCCTGCGCCTTCCATTCTTCCACTAGCCCGGCGGCACGCGTGTCGAGCGACTGGATGCCGAGAAGCGGCTCACCGCCCTGGTCGAGAGCATAAAGGCCGTTGCCGTGACCGGCGCAACCGATCGCCACGATCTCTTCGGCACGGATGCCGGCACGTTCGACGCATTGGCGGATGACTGCCCGGGCATGGGTCCACAGCTCTTCGAGCCCCCGCTCGACATGCCCGGGCCGCGGAACCCGGCTGTGCCCCTCCTGCGCAGCCGCCGCGATCTCGTTGCCCTCAAGGTCGAAAATCACCGCCTTGATGACGGTGTTTCCGGCGTCGAGTCCTAAAAGATAGTCTGCCATTGAAGAACCCCTCCCAAGGTTCGGATCGTCTTTCTCAGCCTTGCTGATACAGGGCGAAGGCGGCTGCGCCATCGGCGTCATCGTGCACGATGGCCATCAAACCGCGAACGACGGCGCTCGGGTTTGCATGCTGGTAGATATTGCGCCCATAGACCATGCCCACAGCGCCCTGCCGCATCAAGGCCGCAGACTTGTCGAACACGGCACGCAGGTCCTCCTTGCCGCCGCCGCGCACCAGAACCGGGCAGCGGGCTGCCTCGACCACGCGGTGGAAATCCTCGGCATTTGTCGTCGGGTCGGCCTTGACGATATCGGCGCCCATCTCACGGGCGAGCCGCGTCAACGTGACGATTTTTTCCGCATCGCCATCGACCATGTAGCCGCCGCGCTCGGTGACCGGCTGCATGACCAGTGGCTCGATCATCAGCGGCATGCCGTATTTTTCGCAATCGGCACGGACGCGGGAAATGTTGGCTACGCACTGGCGAAAGAGGTCCGGTTCGTCGGGCAGCATGAACAGATTGACGACCACGCAGGCGGCATCCATCTCCAAAGCGCCGACCAGCGGTTCGGCCTCGTTCTGCAGCACAGCCCACATGTCGCGGTGGCGGATGCGATTATACGGGTTGCCCATGTCGATACGCATGACCAGAGCCGGCTTGTCCTTGCCCGGAAGATCCTGGAGCAGATCGGCCTGGCCATAGTTCATCTGGATCGCATCGGGCCTAGCGTCGACCAGGGCCCTCACCACGGATTCCATGTTCTCAAGACCGTCGAGGAACGACGGTTCGTTGCAGACGCCATGGTCGATGGCCACGTCCAGGCAGCGTCCTGCGCCAAAAAGACGGTTCATCCGGACCTTGCGGTTGTTTCGCATAATGCACTCCTTTGTTCGTTCCGTGCGGAAAGCATGTCTTCATCGACGCCGTGGCGTTCGAGGAGAAGGGTGAGAAAACGGGCGCGTTCAAGCGCCTGGCGGGCCACTGGCCAGTGCTTTTCGGCCGCGAGCAATGCGAGCACGGCGTCCGTCATTTCGAGCGAAAGCTCGCCGGTGATCGCCAGGGTCGTGCGCCGAAGCAAGAGGTCGTCGAGTTGTTCGACCTTCTCGCTGCGGATCAGGAACTGGATTTCGCGGGTCGAATAATCAGGATGCGGAAGCGGAGCGTCGGGCGCGGCAGCGACGAAGGCGGCGATGCGCTCGGCATCCGTGCCATAGCGCTCAAAGAGCGTGGCGACGCGCGTCGGCGCAAGGGCCGCTGCCGAGGCGACCCGCGCAATCCAGGCTTCCCGGTCGGCGGGAAAATCCCGGCCGCCACCAATCGCCCGATCGGCCGTGGCCACGCGGCGAGGCTGATCCAGTCGTTCGAGCACAAGATCGGCAGCCAGCTCTCCGAAGGAGCGGAAGGTCGTCCATTTGCCACCGATCATGCATAAGACCGGCGGCCCGGCATCGGCGGTCTCGACGAAGGTACAATAGTGATCGCGCGGGATGCGGCCGGTAAAACTGTCCTTGCTCGCCGGCAGCGGCCGGACCCCGGAAAACTGGAAGGCGATCTCATCGGGACGAACCTTGATCGTCGGCAGGACGAAAGCGAGCGACTGCAGGATGTAGTCCCGTTCCGCCGTCTCGCAGCGCACGGTTTCCGGATCGTCGACGCGAATGTCGGTGGAGCCGACCAGAACCTTGCCGAGATAGGGAAACAGGATGCAGATGCGCCCGTCCTCATTCTCGTAGTAGATCATGTGTCCATCGAGCGCGCGGGTCAGATCGTCGTTGTCGATGATCAGATGCGACCCTTTGGTGCCGCCCATCAACGGTGCCGGCCGGGCCGGTTCGGAAAACAGGCTCTGATTGGCGATGTCGATCCAGCCGCCGGTGGCGTTGATGATCACGGTCGGCTCGATCAAGACCTCCGTGCCGGCGATATTGTCTCTGACGGCATAGCACCCCGGAGCTACCAGCTTCAGCTCGGCATAGTTGACAGCGCGCGCATGGGTACCAGACGACAGCCCGTCCTCAAGCAGTTCGATGCCGAGACGTTCGGGCTGACTGACCCAGGCGTCATAATAGGTCGCGGAATTCTTGATCGCGGGATTGAGCGCCGGCCATCGGCCAAGCGTCGCGCGCCGACCGCGAAACTCGTGGCGGGGCATAATGGCGCGCTTGCGCGTCAGGAAATCGTAGATCGCAAGCCCTGCCTTGATGACGACGGCGCCACGGCGGCTCGGCCGCCGGCTCAAGCCAAGGAACCGGACCGCGCCGTTGGCGATGCCGGAGAACACGTCGAACACGGGAACCGTCGTCGGTAGTGGACCGACATAGTGCGGCGCGTTGCGAAGGAGCCGGTCGCGCTCGACAAGCGATTCCCGCACCAGGCTGAATTCGCCGTTTTCGAGATAGCGCAATCCGCCATGAACCATGCGCGACAGCGCGGCGCTGGCGCCGGAACAGAAATCGTGTTTCTCGACGAGCACGACATTGACGCCCTGCAGCGCCAGCTCGCGAAACACGCTGAGGCCGTTGATGCCGCCGCCGAGGACGCAGACGTCCACCTTCGGGCTCTGGCGGAGCCCGTCAAAAATCTCTTCTCGGTTCATGATGGCGTCCGTTACCTATCCATGTGAGCGAGCTTCGCCGCTATCGCTTCATCGATCGCCGCGAGGTCCTGGCCGTCGAGCCGGATTGTTCCCGCACGGGCGTTGTCGAGCGCCTGCGCCGGATTGCGCGCGCCGCACAACGCAAAGGTCACGCCGGGCTGGGCAAGCGTCCATGCAATGACCGTCTGGGCGATGCTGGCCGCATGCTTTTCGGCGATGGGCCGTATCGCCTCGGCAAAGGCCGTCGCCTTCTCACGGTTACCGACGGAGAAGCGCGGGTTGTCGCGGCGCTGATCGTCTCCGGCAAACACCCGGTCCGGGCCGACGGTACCGGACAAGAGGCCCAGGGCCAGCGAGGAATAGCTGAGCGTGGCGACACCGTTGGCAGTCGTCAGCGGCAACAGTTCCGCCTCGATCTCGCGATCGATCATGCTGAAACGCTCCTGGATCGCGTCGAGGCGGCCGGTGGCGATATAGGCTTCCAGCTCGGACCGGTCGACGTTGCTGGCGCCTATCGCGCGGATCTTGCCGGCATTCTTCAGGTCTTCCAGCGCCCGCACCGTCTCCTCGATCGGCGTGGTTGGGTCCTGCCAATGGGTGATGTAGAGGTCGATATAGTCCGTCCCGAGCCGTTTCAGGCTCTCTTCGACCTCGTGAACGATGGCGTCGCGACCGAGGTAGCGATGAACAGGCTTTCCGTCCTGGTCGAAGAAATGACGCCCCTTCGTCGTATGCCAGACGAGGCCGCATTTGGTTGCGATCACCGCCTTGTCGCGGCGGCCGGCCAACGCCTTGCCGACGATTTCCTCCGAACGCCCGAGACCATAGGCGGGAGCCGTATCGATCAGGGTCACGCCGGCATCGAGCGAGGCCTGGATCGCGGCGATCGATTCGCCTTCGTCCGTTCCGCCCCACATCCAGCCGCCGATCGCCCAGGTGCCGAGCCCGACGGCGGATGCCTTGACACCGGTGCGGCCGATCTCGCGCGTCAACTGTTCATTGCTCATGCCGAAAGTCCCTTTTCGCTTGCCATGGCAAGGATGCGCTCGCCGGTCGCCTCGTCGGTCACGAGTGTATCGAGATGCCTGCCGCGCAGGACGCTGAGAATGGGGCCGGCCTTGTTCGGTCCGCTCGCCACCCCGATCTTGGTCGGGATCGACGCGAACTCGTCGAGCGTCAGCGAGACGAGCGAGCGGTTGAGGCTGTAGTCGCAGACCCGTCCCTGGTCGTCGAGCAGGTGCGCAAGCAGTTCGCAGCTTGCGCCGGAGCGTTTGATCGCGTCACGATCGGTGCTCGAAGATGGGTGCAGGTCGTAGTAGCTGGAATCGTCGGAAAGGATCGAGCCGATGCCGACGATCGCGACCTTGGCTTCCCTGGCGCGCTTGAACACGTCGGCCACCGAGCGCATGTTGATCAGCATGGCGCGCTCCGCGGCACTGTCGGCAAAGAGCGGCGCATGGATCTGATAGGACCTGCCGCCGAGCCGATCCGCCAGGAGGGTCGAGACGTGGTTGACGTCGGTATAGTGCTTGCCCTGCACGCAGCCGGTCGCCGGGATCACCTCGACATCCAGGCGCCGTGACGGGTGCAGACCGGCAACGACGGCGCTGACGCCCTTGCCGCCGGTGATGCAGATGGTGTCGCCGTCGGCGATCTCTTCCATCAGCAGCCGGGCCGCAGCCTCGCCCACCGCCTGCAGCGCCGTCTGCTGGTTGTCGGAGACGGTGGGAACAACGACGGCGCGGCTGATGCCGCCAAGCGCAAGCAATTGCTCCTCCATGTCGACCAGCGGTTCGACGGGCGACTTGATCTTGATTTCAACCAGGCCGAGCTGGCGTCCGCGCTTGATCAGACGGTTGACCGTCGGCTGCGAGATGCCGAGCCGGTCGGCAATCTGCGACTGCGTCAGGCCCTCGAGGAAGTGCAGCACCAGTGCCTGATGCATCTGCCGGGCAACGACGAGTTCCTCGCGTGCACTGGAAATGAGGTTCTGATTGGGCTTGGCGATCGGCATGTTCAGATGGCCTTCCGCTTATGCAGGAAATGGTCGATGGAGACGGCGGCAAGGAGAATGCAGCCCTTGATCATATCCTGCCAATAGACCGAGACGTCGAGCAGGATCAGCGAACTGGTGACGACAGACAGTAGCGCGATGCCGAGGATGGCGCCGAGGATCGTCCCCGATCCGCCGTTGAGCGAGGCCCCGCCGATAACAGCAGCCGCGATGATGTTGAGCTCCATGCCGACGCCGAAGGTGGGCGTGGCGGCGCCGAAGCGCGACATGTAGATGACGCCGGCGACACCGGCGAGCGTCGAGCAGAGCACGGTTACCCAGAACTTCACCTGCTTGGTCTTGATGCCGGAATAGAGCGCCGCCTTCTCGTTGCTGCCGGTGTAGAACACCTTGCGAAATGCGGTCGCACGGCGCAGCAGGAAGTCGAACAGGATCACGACGGCGACGAAGATCAGGATGACATAAGGCACGCCATGGAAGGTGCCTTGGCCGACGGCTTTGAACGATGCCGGCATGGTGAACAGCGACAGCGGTGTGCCCTTGGTGATGACGAGGCAAAGTCCGCGCACGATCACCATTGCCGCAAGCGACGTGATGAAATGGTTGAGCCCGACCACGGTGACGAAGAAGCCCATGATGGCGCCGATGAGGCTGCTAGCGAGTATCCCGAAGAGCGAGGCCGTCCATGGATCGACCCCGGCGAGGAACAGCGACCCCGCGAGCACCATGGCGAAGCAGACGACCGAGCCGACCGCAAGGTCGATGCCGCCGACGATCAAGAGGATCGTCATGCCGACAACGACGATGCCTTCGACTGAGAAGCTCATCAGCATCGCGCGCATGTTGCCGAAGGTGAGAAAGTGTGGCGAGGCAAAGCTCATGACGATGCCGAGCGCAAGAATGATGGCGATCAGCCCAGCCTCGCGCATTGTGCCGATCCGTCGCCAGGCCGGAACCTGAACCTGCGTTGCAACCACCGTATCGACTGCCATTTCCGCCTCCCCATTCCGTCTGCTTGTTTCAGGCAACATGCTCGGCCGCCTTGATTTTCTGTGGTTCGCCGTGCTGCCCGACCCCGGAGGCAAGGCGGATCACCGCCTCCTCCGTCATCTCGGCCTCGCCGAGTTCGCCGGCAATGCCGCCCTCGCGCACAACCAGCACCCGGTCGCACAGCCCCAGAAGTTCGGGCAGTTCCGACGAGATGACGACGATGCCGATGCCCGAGCACGCGAGATCGCGCAACAGGCGGTGAATTTCCGATTTGGCGCCGACGTCGATGCCGCGCGTCGGTTCGTCCATGAGAATGACCTTCGGCCGCACCGCGAGCTGCTTGGCGATAGCCACCTTCTGCTGGTTGCCGCCCGAGAGCGACGATACCGGCATGGCGATACCGCCCATGCGCACGCCGAGCCTCCGGGTGAAATCGCGGGCGAGGTCCGCTTCCGCCTTCGCGTTCATCAAGCCGAGCGGCCCGGTCAGCGTCTTCAGATCCAGCACCGAAATGTTCTGAGCGATCGACATGTCGACGAACACGCCGGAGCCCTTGCGATCCTCCGAGAGGTAGACGATGCCGGCGTCGACCGCGTTTCTGTAGTTGCCGATCGTCTGCTTCTTGCCGTGCAGCAGCACGTCGCCGCGAACCTTCCGGCGCAACCCGCAGATCGCCTCGGCGATCTCTGTGCGGCCGGAGCCGATCAGCCCGCCTATCCCCAGAATTTCTCCTTTGCGCAGGTCGAAGCCGACATCATCGATGCGTTCGCCGTCGCCAAGACCGCGAACCGACAGGATGACGTCGCCGGACTGTTCGGCGCGCGCCTGCTTCGGCGGATAGAGCTGGGTGATCTCGCGGCCGACCATGCGGCGAACGACATCATCGGGCGTCACATCGACAACGCGTTCCGTCGAGACGTGGCGACCGTCGCGAAAGACGGTAACCCGGTCGCACAGGCTGAAGATTTCGGCCATGCGATGGCTGATATAGATGATGGAAATGCCCGCAGCCTTCAGGTCGCGGATGATGCCGAAAAGCGCTTGCGCTTCGGCCTCCGTCAGCGCCGCCGTCGGCTCGTCGAGGATCAGCACCCGGCAATCGAGCGTCAGCGCCTTGGCGATCTCGACCAGCTGCTGGCTGGAAATGGTAAGGTCGGCGACCTTGCGGCGCACGTCGATCGGCGCCAGCCGGTTCATCACCGTCTGCGCATCGCGGGCAAGCGACGCGTAGTGCATCAGCGGCGAGCGCCGCCGGTTTGTCGCGGCCATGAACATGTTTTCCGCCACCGTCGCGTCCGGGCAGAGCGCGATCTCCTGGTGGACAAGACCGATACCGAGCGACTGAGCTGCGGCCGGCGATAAGATCTTCGTCGGCGTGCCGTCGACGAGGATTTCGCCCTCATTCGGCTGCAGCACGCCGGCGATGATGTTCATGAGCGTGGATTTGCCGGCGCCGTTCTCGCCGCAAAGTGCATGGATCTCGCCCTTTTCGAGGTTGAAATCCACATTGGTCAGCGCCTTCACAGCCCCGAAGTGCTTGGTGACGTTGCGGACCTGAAGGACCGGCTGCGATATCATCGCCTTCTCCACTCTCAATCGTTTGACCGGCTATCCGGACATCCGGATAGCCATGTCAAAAGCCCCTTACTCGTCAATGCCCTTGGTGCCGCGGCGCTTCAGGTACTTGTCCCAGTAAAAGTCATCCGCATTGGCGGCGGTGACGATGGAGAGACCGTTGTCGACGAAGGGAATGCTCATCGGGTTGAAGCCGGAACGCTTGGCGTCGTTCATCGGGTCGATGAGGTCTGGGTGCTTGGCCAGCCACAGCAACATGAAACCCATATAGCCCTGCATGCCCTGGTTCGGGTTGATCGAGCCGAACACTTCGCCGGCCTTGATCATGTCGAGGATGTTGGCGTTGACGTCGGCGCACATGACGAGAACCTTGCCGCCGCTTTCCTTGCTGGCCTGTGCGGCACCGATCGCCGAGTTGGCTTCGGGCATGAAGACCGCGCCAAGGTTCGGGTTGGCCTGGATCAGGCTCATCAGGCCCTGATAGGCCTTGTTCGGATCCTGGTTCGAAGCGGCGCGGCCGACGAGTTTCATGTCGGGCCACTTTTCAGCCATGCGGCCGACGAAAGCGGCGATGCGCTTGTCGTGGTTGTCCTGGCCGGGGTTTTCCAGAACGGCATATTCGCCCTTGCCGCCCATCTTCTCGGCGATCGCATCGGCGGCATAAACGCCTTCGCGGGTATTGTCCGAGGTGATGAACGAAATGCGCTTGGAGAGCGGCGAGTCGGCGGCGAAGGTGACGACCGCGGTGCCCTGGTCGATCGCCCGGTTGATCGGCTCGATGAACGGATCCGAGTTCATCGGATGAACAAGGATACCGGCCGGGTTCTGCGCCAGCGCCTGATCGAAAGTGGCGATCTGCTTGTTGACGTCATATTCCGGGGTGCCGGTATATTCGGTCTCGCAGCCGAACTGCTGGCCGGCCTGCTTGAACATTTCATAGACCGGGAACCAGTATTCGACGCCCGAAACCATGACGTTCATGACGTATTTTTCGCCGGGTTCGCAGCGAAACGGGTTGGCCGTCTCCGCGCTGGCAGGGCCAGCCAGAAACGTCGTTGCAATGACCGCCAGTGCGGTCGAGCTCAAAAAAGTGCGCAAGCGTCCTCCTCGAGGCCAAAGCCCCTCCCAAAAACCAATCGTGCAGTCAGAAATGACCGCTGATGTGTGAGTTTGCCGGAACTCCTCCTCGACTTCCGACTGTGGTGATTAAAACGACGACCAAGGCTTCTGTCAATATAATTCATGGCATGAATAATAATTCACGCCAGTTCTGCAGTGGGTGGCGCAATCGGTTCAATTTCCTGTCACGGATGTTCGCTAGAACCGGCAAATGGCAACCCTTCAGCAAATCGCCTTTCAGGCCGGCTGCTCGTTGGCAACCGTGTCACGTGTCCTGACTGGCTTCTCGCCAAAAGGCGCGTGGTGCCTGTGCTCAAAAATTCACATGATCGTATACAATAATTGGCGAATATTGACGACAAAAGCTCATTTCGTGAGCAGAAGGTTGTTGCGCCGGATACTGCGGATTCGGCGGTGACACTAGATTCCTAAACGAAAATATAGAGTTATCGTCGCCGCACGAGATTGGCACGTTTGATGCTTCTTCCCTGTCATCAGGAGAAGCCATCATGCCGAAAGCCGCCGAAATCGATATCGTATCTGTTTCCAAGATCTACGGCGCGACAACCGCCGTGCACGCCATCAGCCTCAAGATCCCCGCAGGCAGCTACTGCTGTTTTCTGGGGCCGTCGGGCTGCGGGAAGACATCCACGTTGCGCATGATTGCCGGCCACGAGAGCATTTCGTCCGGCGACCTTCGTCTCGGCCATGTCGTCGTGACCGATTTCCCGCCGGCCCGCCGCAATACGGCGATGATGTTCCAGTCCTACGCCCTGTTTCCTCATCTCGACCTCGTCGACAATGTCGCCTTCAGCTTGAAGATGAAGGGCGTCGACAAGGAAACACGCCGGGCCAAGGCGCTGGCCATGTTGAGGCTGATGCAGATGGAGGCCTATGCCGGCCGTCGGCCGGCGCAGCTTTCGGGCGGACAGCAGCAGCGGGTGGCACTCGCACGCGCCTTGATCACCGAACCGGAAGCTCTGCTGCTCGATGAGCCATTGTCGGCGCTCGATCCATTCCTCAAGATCCGCATGCGGGCAGAGCTGAAGAAGCTGCAGAAAACGCTGGGCATCACCTTCGTCCATGTCACGCACAGCCAGGAAGAGGCCATGGCTTTGGCCGACCTGATCGTGGTGATGAACGATGGCCGCATCGAGCAGGCGGCAACGCCACGTATCGTCTTCGAGCAGCCGGCAACCGCCTTCGTCGCCCGGTTCATGGGCGACCACAATGTGCTTTCGGGCCGAGTGAGCGCCATCCGTGACGGGATCGTCGAGATGGAGGCGGCCGGTGGCCCGAGGTTTGCCGTTCGCGACATCGCACAGGAAATCGGTGCGCCAATCGACATCGGCATCCGCACCGACCGCGTTCGCCTCGAGCCTGCCTCGGAAAAGACCCTCGGTTTTCAGGCGGTGGTCTCCAACATCGAATATCGCGGCGCTTCGGTGAAGTTGACCGTCAGTGGCGCCGGCAGCGACGACTTCACAGTGATCGTCAGCGATGCCGACTATTTCAACAAAACCGTGTCGGTCGGCGACGCGGTGTCCCTGAGCTGGGCCCTGGAGGATGTCGTCCCCCTCGGTCGCCTTTCAGCATGAGTGACCAACCATCAAAAAAAGGGGAACTGCGCATGACGAATGAAACTACACCGAAGACCTCGAAGGAGGGCCTGTCCCGACGCACGCTGCTCAAGACCGGTGCGGCGGCAATCGGCGCGATTGCCGGGTCCGGGGCGATCACCGGCTTTCCGACGATCTGGGCGCAAAACCCGATCACGCTGCGCCAGTTCGGCACCGGCGTTTCCAACATCAATGCCATTGCCGAGAAGTGCAAACAGGATCTCGGCATCACACTGGAAATGACTGCGACGGATTCGGACGCCGCGGCCCAGCGGGCAGTGACGCAGCCCGATTCCTACGACATCGCCGACATCGAATACTGGATCGCCAAGAAGGTCTTCCCGGCCGGAGTGATGCAGCCGATGGATGTCTCGAAAATCAAGTACTACGACAAGATCGTCCCGCTGTTCATCGACGGCAAGCTGAAGCCCGAAAGCATTATCGCCCAAGGCACCGCCCCGCACACCGTCGGCTTTGTCGAGGCGCAGGCTTCCAGGACCTTCGCGAAGTCGCCGACCCAGTGGATGACGCTCATTCCGACGATCTACAATGCCGATACCCTCGGCATCCGCCCGGATCTCGTCGGCCGCGACATCACGAGCTGGGCCGACATCATGGATCCGGCCTTCAAGGGCAAGGCCGCGATCCTCAACATCCCGTCAATCGGCATCATGGATGCCGCCATGATCATGGAAGCCTTGGGCAACGTCAAATATGCCGACAAGGGCAACATGACGACGGATGAGATCGACCAGACGATCGACTTCCTCATTAAGGCCAAGCAGGACGGTCAGTTCCGCGCTTTCTGGAAATCCTTCGACGAGAGCGTCAACCTGATGGCCTCCGGTGAAGTGGTGATCCAGTCCATGTGGTCACCGGCCGTCGCCGCCGTCCGCTCGAAGGGGATCGCGTGCAAATACCAGCCGCTCAAGGAAGGCTATCGCGCCTGGGGTGGCGGCCTCGGCCTTGCCGCTCATCTCCAGGGCGCCCAGCTCGACGCGGCCTATGAATACATCAACTGGTACCTGTCGGGCTGGGTCGGCGCCTATCTCAACCGTCAGGGCTACTATTCGGCCGCCATGGACACGGCCAAGGGCTTCATGTCCGAGGACGAGTGGGGTTACTGGGTCGAGGGCAAGCCGGCAAAGGGCGATATCCTCTCGCCGGAGGGCAAGGTCATGGAGAAGGCCGGTGCCGTGCGCGATGGCGGCTCCTTCGAAGACCGCATGGGCAAGGTCGCCTGCTGGAACTCGGTCATGGATGAGGATCGCTACATGATCAAGCGCTGGAACGAGTTCATCGCGGCTTGAGGCAGACGAAACGCCCTCGCTGCGGCGCGCCCTCGAATGGGGCCGCCCGCAGCGAGCGGAACCTGACGAGCAACGCGAGAGGATGAACAATGGCGGTAGTGGCAATTTCGCAGCCATCGGAGGCCTTGGCCGGTAGACCCAGCAGTGTCCGTGCTTGGCTGCAAAGGCTGGGCGCCTATCTGCAGGCGCTGCCGCTCATCCTCATTCTCGGGTTCTTCTTCGTGCTGCCGATCCTGACGGTTCTTGTCGTCAGCTTCTGGGACTACGACTTTGCCGGGCTTTATCCGGACTTCCTGACCATGAACTATGTCGACACGCTCGGTTCGTGGGTGACGTGGAAGACCTATCTCAACACGTTGAAATTCACCGCCCTCGTCTGGTGCCTCACACTCTTGATCGGCTTCTGGGTCGCCTATTTCCTCGCATTCCACGTGCGCACGACGACCATGCAGATGGTGCTCTTCCTCATCTGCACCGTGCCGTTTCTAACCTCGAACATCATCCGCATGATCTCCTGGATCCCGGTGCTTGGACGCAATGGCCTCGTCAATTCGACGCTGATCGACCTCGGCATCATTACGCAACCGATCGAGTGGCTGCTCTATTCCGATTTTGCTGTCGTGCTTGCCATGGTTCACCTCAATACGCTCTTCATGGTGACGCCGATCTTCAACACGCTGATGCGCATTGACCGTTCGCTGATCGAAGCGGCGCGCGACTGCGGCGCCAGCGGCCGGCAAGTGCTCTGGAACGTCATCCTGCCACTCGCCAAGCCCGGCATCGCCATCGGCTCGATCTTCGTCGTCACCCTCGTCATGGCCGACTTCTCGACGGTTCAAGTTATGTCGGGCGGACAGAGCGCTTCGGTCGCGCTGATGATGAAGAACCAGATGTCACTGCTGCAATATCCGGCTGCGGCCGCCAATGCGGTAGTGCTGCTGATCGTCGTGCTCCTGATGGTCGCCGCGATCCTTCGGGTCGTTGATATCCGAAAGGAACTCTGAGATGAACCATGAGCGGCGCACCCTTGAATTCTACCTGCTCGCGGGCTTCTTCGCCCTGTTCGTGCTGTTTCTCTACGGGCCGTTGTCGGCGGTGCTGATCCTGTCCTTTCAGGGGCCGAATGGCGGTCTCACATTTCCGTTGAACGGACTTTCGCTGCACTGGTTCTACAATCTCTTCGAGAAACAGGCGGTCGGCGACTTCGGCGCGTCCTTCCGCCGCTCATTCACGCTGGGACTGATGGTGATGGTGGTCAACGTCGTCGTGGCGCTCCTCGCCGGCCTTGCCTTTCGCCACCGCTTCAAGGGGGCGACGGCCCTCTTCTACCTGACCGTTGCCAGCCTGGTCGTGCCCTCGATCATCATCTCGCTCGGGATCGGTGTCGTCTTCCAGCAGTTTGGCCTGAAGCCCGCCTGGTATTCCTCCGGCTTCGGCGCACATCTTACCTGGACCCTACCCTTTGGCGTCTTGATCATGTTTGCCGTCTTCAACCGCTTTTCGCCGGCCTATGAAGAGGCGGCCCGCGATCTCGGCGCCACCCCGTGGCAGACGTTTCGGCATGTGGTGCTGCCGATGATAGCGCCGAGCCTGATCGGGGTCGGCCTCTTCGGCTTCACCCTTTCCTACGACGAGTTCGCCCGTACACTGATGACCTCGGGCAGCTACAACACCCTGCCATTGGAAATCTACGGAATGACCACCAATGTGACGACGCCGGTGCTTTACGCGCTGGGCACGGTCACGACGCTCTTCTCCTTCACCACCATCCTCGTCGCGCTTGCCGTCATTCTGACGCTTCGTCGGCGGCAGGTAAAAATGAGCTAGGTTCGATGCGCATTCTGATCGTCAATCCGAACACCACCCTATCCATGACCGAGAAGGCGGCGGCCGCAGCCCGCGCCGTCGCGGGCCCGAACACGGAGATCATCGCGAGGACGTCCAAGTCCGGACCGGCTTCGATCGAAGGCCACTATGATGGCGCGATCGCGCTTCCGGGCGTGCTCACCGAAATCCGGGACGGCGAAGCGGCAGGCGCCGACGCCGCCGTCATCGCATGCTTCGACGATACTGGTCTGGAAGCAGCCCGCGCGCTTGCCCGCATCCCCGTGGTCGGGCTTTGCGAATCCGCTGTGGCGACGGCCGCCATGCTTGCTCAGCGTTTCACCGTCGTGACCACACTCGAGCGGTCGCGTGTGCTTATCGAGAACCTGGTCATACGCTATGGGATGAGTGCCCGGACGAAGGTTCGCGCTGCGGACATCCCGGTGCTGCAGCTTGAGGACAAGGCTTCGCCCGCGTTGGCGAAGCTGCGATGCGAAATCGAGCTGGCGCTCGTTGAGGACGGCGCCGAGGGGATCGTGCTTGGCTGCGCCGGGATGGCCGATCTTGCGCGCGCACTTCAAGCCGAATACGGCGTTCCGGTCATTGATGGCGTATCGGCAGCCGTCAAGCAGGCCGAGGCGTTGGTGTCGCAAGGACTGACGACCAGCAAGCGCGGCTCCTATGCTCCGCCGCTCAGCAAATCCTATTCAGGTCTTATGAGCGCGCTCGCACCGATCTCGGCTTGAGACCGTACCGAGGGAAGCTCTCCGGCCACGGCGGCCAGCTGCGCGTTCGATGTGGCGGCTTCGGCAATGATCCACTCGCGAAACACCTGGATCTTGTTCTGCCGCCGGTGGCTTTGCGGATAGACCAGCCAATAGGCACGGCCATCCCTGACCACATGGTTGAACGGCCGGACGAGTTTTCCGCTGCGAAGCTCCTCAATCACAAAGGTGGAGACGACCATGGCAATGCCATGATCGAGCAATGTGGTGGCCACATCCATTGCCTGGACGTCGAAGATCAGCTCAGTGCCATTGCTGGCCGGCGGTTCCACGCCCGCTTCGGTCATCCAGCGCCGCCACCAGCTGGCGTTGCCGAAGCGCCTCACCGTGAGAACGTCGGCCGGATCCTTCAGCTGATGTTTTTCCAGGAACGTCGGCGTACAGACGGGCATGTATTCGATCGGGAAAAGAGGAAACACTTCATTGCCCGACCAGTCGCCGTTGCCGCTGCGCACCACGAGATCAATCGCATCGCGCTTGAAGTCGATCAGCTCCGTGGACATGTGCACGCGAATGCTGATGTTTGGATGGGCTGTCTGAAACGAGGCGAGCCTGGAACCAAGCCAACTTGAGACGACGGTTGGCAGTACCGAGATGTGCAGGTGATGCTCGGTCTTGTCGGCAATCTCGGAGAACGCCGTACCCAGTAGATCGAGCGCCTCGGTCACCTTCGGCGCAAGCTGCCGTCCGGCAGCCGTCAAGCGCACTTCCCGCGGCAGACGGACAAACAGCGGCGTGCCGGTGCGGTCCTCCAGCAGTCGGATTTGATAGCTGACAGCGGCTTGCGTCATGCCGAGCTCCTGCGCCGCGCGGGTGAAACTCAAGTGCCTGGCTGCGGCCTCGAACGCGCGCACCGCACTCATGGGGGGAATCTTGCTCATGAAGTGAGATAAGCATTCTTTATGGCAGCATGCGAGAAATCGCTTTGCGCGAAACCACCAAAATCCTCAATTTTCTCGCGAACACATCACCACAGAACTGAAGGGGTTAGCAATGCTTAGCGCACTGCGATCGATCATCCTCCACGTCTGGACTTCGGCCAAGAGAGCTGCCGACGCCACGACGACCATCGATACATTCAGCGAGTTCCAACTGAGGGACATCGGCCTGACGCGAGACAATGACAGCATCCGGGCGCGCGCGGGCGATGTTGCTGATCCGTGGCAGCACGTAGCGGGCTCTGATCCGGGCGGTGCCCTTTCGCCGCAGACGCCAAATGATGAAGTCGCGTCGCCGCCCTCGCGACAAGCTTTCGACCTCGGCCGAATGGAGAAAATAAAGACATAAACATTTCTTTATACGATTGACGCCGTCGACTTTGCGGGGCATTGTCGAACAATCGTGGTTCTGCGGCTCGTCTGACGACAGGCCGGAGCTAAGAGGGAATTCGGTGCGGCGCTGCAAGGCGCTCATGCCGGAGCTGCCCCCGCAACTGTAAGCGGCGAGCGGTCGTCCAATGATGTCACTGAGGGAGACGCCTCGGGAAGACGGGACGGTTCGTGTTGACCCGCAAGCCAGGAGACCTGCCGCGATAGATAACGTCCACGGGCGGGGTGTCCGATGTGTCGCCTTGACGAGCGAGCCAGTCTCGGTCGTGGATGCGTCGCATTCAAAGCCTTGCCCACAACCTTCGGGGTAAGGAAATGACCATCAAGACAGCCAATCTCGGCTTTCCACGTATCGGCAGCCACCGTGAACTGAAGTTCGCGCTGGAGCGTTATTGGGCCGGCAAGATCGAGAGACAGGACCTGCTCGACGTCGCCGCCAGGCTGCGGGCCGAAAACTGGGCCGCGCAAAAGGCGCGTGGGATCCAGATCATTCCATCGAACGACTTCTCGCTTTACGACCAGGTTCTCGACACATCAGTGCTGGTTGGTGCGGTGCCACCGGCCTATGGCTGGAAGGGCGGCCCGGTCGACCTCGACGCCTATTTCGCCATGGCGCGCGGTTCGACGACTGCCGCCTGCGCGTCCGGTTGCACGCATGGCGGGCCCGACGGGGGCAACCAGGCGCTGGAGATGACCAAGTGGTTCGACACGAACTACCACTACATGGTTCCGGAATTCGCGGAGGATCAGCGCTTCGAGCTGACGAGCAATGCGCCGCTTGACGCCTTCCTCGAAGCCAAGGCGCTCGGGCATGTCACCCGCCCTGTCGTCCTCGGCCCCGTCACCTTCCTGAAACTGGGCAAGGCGCTTGCCGGCGGATTCGACACCATCAATCTGATCGAGCGGCTGCTGCCTGTTTATACGAAGCTTCTCACCGAGCTTGGGGAAGCCGGCGTCGAATGGGTGCAGATCGACGAGCCATGCCTGGTGCTCGATCTCACTGAGCGGGAACGCCAGGCGCTGGCGCTGACCTACCAGACGTTCGCCTCGGAACTTCCGCAGTTGAAAATCATGCTCGCGACCTATTTCGGCGCGGTCAGTGACAACATGCCGACAGCCCTTTCGCTGCCGGTTGCCGGGCTGCATGTCGACCTCGTGCGGGCGCCGCAACAGCTCGACTTGCTACTTCAGACGGTACCGGCACAGCTTGTGCTGTCGCTCGGCGTCGTCGATGGCCGCAATGTGTGGCGTACCGATCTTGCCGGCCTCTTCCGCCGGCTGCAGCCGTTGATCGAGGCGCATGGCCGCGATCGTATCGAGCTTGCACCATCGTGCTCGCTGCTGCATGTGCCAATCGACCTCGATCTCGAACGAGCGCTCGATCCGGAGCTCGTCTCCTGGCTTGCCTTCGCCCTGCAGAAGCTGGACGAACTCAGCCTGCTTGCCCGCGCATTCGAGCCGGGCCTGGCCAATCCCGAGCAGGTCTTTGCAAAATCGATTGCTGCGGTCGAGGCACGGCTGACCTCGCTCAAGGTCCACGATCCACTCGTTGCCGGACGCTTGAAGAACCTGACGGCAGCAGACAGCCGCCGTCAATCGAGTTTTGCAACGCGCCGGCGGCGGCAGGAAGACAGGCTGGCACTGCCGCTCTTCTCGACGACGACGATCGGCTCCTTCCCGCAGACGTCAGAGGTGCGCCAGGCACGATCGCTGCATGCCAAGGGCGAGCTCAGCTATGTCGACTACCTCGCCTACCTGCGCCAGGAGACGGAGAAGGCCGTGCGCTGGCAGGAGGAAATCGGCATCGAGGTGCTGGTGCACGGCGAATTCGAGCGCAACGACATGGTGCAGTATTTCGGCGAGCAGCTCTCCGGCTATGGGTTCACTCAGAGCGGTTGGGTGCAGAGCTACGGCTCGCGCTACGTACGCCCGCCGATCATCTTCGGCGATGTCTCGCGCCCGAACCCGATGACGGTCGATTGGGCAACCTATGCGCAGTCGCTGACGGACAAGCCGATGAAGGGCATGCTCACCGGCCCGGTGACGATGCTGCAATGGTCGTTCGTGCGCGACGACCTGCCCCGGTCGATCGTATGCCGGCAGATCGCACTGGCGCTGCGCGACGAAGTCACCGACCTGGAAACGGCCGGTATCGCCGTGATCCAGATCGACGAACCGGCGCTGCGCGAGGGACTGCCACTGAGACAGGCCGATCGAAAGGCCTATCTCGACTGGGCGGTCGAGTGCTTCCGCATCAGCGCCTCCGGCGTCGGTGACGAAACCCAGATCCACACCCACATGTGCTACTCGGAGTTCAACGACATCATGGCGGCGATTGCGGCAATGGATGCCGATGTCATCTCCATCGAAACCTCGCGCTCGAAGATGGAGCTGCTCGGCGCCTTTATCGATCAGGCCTATCCGAACGAGATCGGCCCCGGCGTCTACGACATCCACTCGCCGCGGGTACCCACTGTCGACGAGATGGTGCATCTGATCGAACAGGCGACCGACGGTCTGACGCCGGCGCAGATCTGGGTCAATCCGGATTGTGGGCTGAAAACAAGGCGGTGGGAGGAAGTTCGCCCGGCGCTCGTCAACACGGACGATAGCAATATCGAGAAGGCGCCGGGGGAAACCCCGGCGCCCGCCACCTTGATCGACATCGTCTTTCCCGGCGACACCAATCACCACGGCACGCTCTTCGGCGGTGCGGGCCTCGCACTCATGGACCGGACCGCCTTCATCGTCGCCACGCGCCACGGCCGCGTTCCCTTCGTCATCGCCTCCTGCGATCGCGTCGACTTCCACGCCCCTGCCCACATCGGCCATATCGTCAGCTGCAGCGGCCGCCCGATCCGGGTCGGGCGGCGTTCGATGGTCGTCGAAGTCGATATGATCGCGGAAGATCTGACGGCCGGCACCCGCGATCTGTGCGCCCGCGGCCAGTTCACCATGGTCGCGATGCCGGAGGGCAAGGGCGCCGGCTGGTCGTTGCCTTCTCTCGACACCGATGCGATCGGAGCGCCAAAAGACGATGCCGTGCGCATGGTCGATATCGTCTTTCCGGATCAGGCCAGCAGCTTCGGCGCCATGTTTGGCGGCGACGCGCTGGCGCAGATGACCAAGGCCGCCTTCGGCGCGGCGACACGGGCGAGCCGCAAGACGACAGTGCTCGCCTCCTGCCAGCGCATCGATTTCAAGCACCGGATCACCGTTGGCTCGATCATCGAGCTTGTCGCCAGGATTGTGCGCACCGGACGGAGCTCGACGACGGTCGATGTCGAATTGTGGTCAGAGGATTTGACGGGAGCGAAACAGACCCTGACTGCCCATGGCGCCTTCATCATGGTGGCAGTCGACGGGGACAATCGTCCTGTTCCCGCCTTCGCGGCTTGAGGATTTCAGCAGAGCTGTCAATGACGGCTCTCCATCCACAGGCTTCGCCGACACTTGTCGTTTACTCCCCGCTATCCACACCCGAAAAAATATTGTCCGCCTCCCAGGTAGCTTCGACATGGAACCTATTGACGCAATTTTCCCGACATATACTATATCTAGTGTTCGAGGTTCTCCCGATTCGCAAGGATTGGGAGCGAAGATGGGAATACGGTGCCGTCGTAGCGATTTCGCTTGGCTAAGCCGTGGCTGCCCCCGCAACTGTAAACGGCGAGCAACTGTCCAGCATTCGGCCACTGAAGCATGATGCTTCGGGAAGGTCCGGACAGAAGCACCGACCCGTGAGCCAGGAGACCTGCCTCGATCGATAAACGTCCACGGGCGGGGTGTCCGGAGAGGTCAGAGGTGTGCATGGGGCAGGATGAAACCTGCCTGATCGTCTCGACGTCTCCCCGGAAGCGCCGTCTTCAACTTCGGGGTGAAGTCATGTCCGCGTCATCGAATTCCTATCATTCGCCAATGAAGAGGCGCGGGAAGCCGCGAATCTGACGAACAACCGCGCCCGGGTCTTCTCGACCCGAGCAAGCGGTCATCCTGCCAGTCCTGCATTTCGCCGGATCGCTTGTGCGTATCCGCATGCCTTTTCATGCCCAGATCCAGCCGACCAAACGAGGAAGAAATGAACGTCACCGTCTACAGCAAGCCCGCCTGCGTCCAGTGCACCGCAACCTATCGCGCGCTCGACCGCCAGGGCGTCAATTACGAGGTGATCGACATTTCGGTCGACCAGGACGCGTTCGAGACGGTCAAGGGCCTTGGCTACATGCAGGTTCCCGTCGTCATCGCCGGCCCGGAGCACTGGGCAGGCTTCCGCCCCGACAAGATCAGCGCACTGTCCTGAAGCCGAGGTACGGCGCGATGGGGCTGATCGTCTATTTTTCCACCCGCTCGGAAAACACCCATCGCTTCGTCGGCAAGCTCGGCCTGCGCGCCAGACGCATTCCCGTCAGCGCGGCCGACGCGCCGCTCGACGTGCACGAACCCTATGTGCTCGTCGTCCCGACCTATTGCGGCGACGACGGCCGGGGCGCCGTGCCCAAACAGGTGATCCGCTTTCTCAACGATGCGGACAACCGCTCCCACATCCGCGGCGTGATTGCCGCGGGCAACAGCAATTTCGGCGCGACCTACGGGATCGCCGGCGACGTGATCTCGGCCAAGTGCCAGGTGCCCTATCTCTACCGGTTCGAACTGTTGGGAACCGATGAGGACGTCGCCAATGTCAAAAACGGGATGGAACGATTTTGGACGTCTCAACACTCGAACGCCCCTTGAAGGCGACGGAATCGGCGCTCGATTACCACGCGCTGAACGCCATGCTGAACCTCTATGACGAGGACGGCCGGATCCAGCTCGACAAGGACCGGTTGGCGGCAAAGCAGTACTTCCTGCAGCACGTCAACCAGAACACCGTGTTCTTCCATAACCTGCGCGAAAAACTCGATTACCTCGTCACCGAGGGCTACTACGAGCAGGAGGTTCTCGACCAGTATTCGTTCAACTTCGTGCGCGACCTGTTCGATCACGCCTATGACAAGAAGTTCCGTTTCCCGACCTTCCTCGGCGCCTTCAAATATTACACCAGCTACACGCTGAAGACCTTCGACGGGAAGCGCTACCTCGAGCGCTACGAGGACCGGGTCTGCATGGTGGCGCTGACGCTGGCGCGCGGCGACGAGGCGCTGGCGCGCGACATGGTCGACGAGATCATCTCCGGTCGCTTCCAGCCGGCGACCCCGACCTTCCTCAACGCCGGCAAAAAGCAGCGCGGCGAGCTCGTCTCCTGCTTTCTGCTGAGGGTCGAGGACAACATGGAATCGATCGCGCGCGGCATTAATTCGGCGCTACAATTGTCGAAGCGCGGCGGCGGCGTGGCGCTGTCGCTCACCAACATCCGCGAGGCCGGCGCCCCGATCAAGCAGATCGAAAACCAGTCGTCCGGCATCATTCCCGTGATGAAGCTGCTGGAGGATTCGTTCTCCTACGCCAACCAGCTTGGCGCCCGCCAGGGTGCCGGCGCCGTCTATCTCAACGCCCACCACCCCGACATCATGCGTTTCCTCGACACCAAGCGGGAGAACGCCGACGAGAAGATCCGTATCAAGACGCTGTCGCTGGGCGTCGTCGTTCCCGACATCACCTTCGAACTCGCCAAGAACAACGAGGACATGTACCTGTTCTCGCCCTATGACGTGGAGCGCGTCTACGGCGTTGCCTTCACCGACATCTCGGTCACGGAAAAATATCGGGAAATGGTCGCCGACAGCCGGATCCGCAAGAAGAAGATCAAGGCGCGCGAGTTCTTCCAGGTGCTGGCCGAAATCCAGTTCGAGTCGGGCTATCCCTACATCATGTTCGAAGACACGGTGAACCGCGCCAACCCGATCGCCGGCCGCATCACCATGAGCAACCTCTGCTCAGAAATCCTCCAGGTCAGCGAAGCCAGCGAGTACAATGACGACCTGTCCTACAAGCACCTGGGCAAGGACATCTCCTGCAATCTCGGCTCGCTGAATATCGCCGCCGCGATGGATTCGTCCGATTTCGGCAAGACGATCGAGACATCGATCCGGGCGCTGACCGCGGTCTCCGACATGAGCCATATCGCCTCGGTTCCCTCCGTCGAGAAGGGCAATGACGACAGCCATGCGATCGGCCTCGGCCAGATGAACCTGCACGGCTATCTCGCCCGCGAACGCGTCTATTACGGTTCGCAAGAAGGCATCGACTTCACCAATATCTATTTCTACACGGTGACCTACCACGCCATCCGCGCCTCGAACCGCATCGCGGTCGAACGCGGGTCGAGCTTCAAGGGCTTCGAGAACTCGAAATACGCCTCCGGCGAGTATTTCGACAAATACACCGAGCAGGAATGGAAGCCGGCAACCGAGAGGGTGCGCGAACTGTTTGAAACCGCTGGTGTGCAGATCCCGACGCAGGAAGACTGGCTGGAACTCAAGAGGGCGGTGATCACCTCCGGCCTCTACAACCAGAACCTGCAGGCGGTGCCGCCGACCGGCTCAATCTCCTACATCAACCATTCGACCTCCTCTATCCACCCGATCGTTTCGAAGATCGAGATCCGCAAGGAAGGCAAGATCGGCCGTGTCTACTATCCGGCCGCCTTCATGACCAACGACAATCTCGACTACTATCAAGATGCCTATGAGATCGGCCCGGAGAAGATCATCGACACCTATGCGGCGGCGACCCAGCATGTCGACCAGGGCCTGTCATTGACGCTGTTCTTCAAGGATACGGCGACGACCCGCGACATCAACCGCGCGCAGATCCATGCCTGGAAGAAGGGCATCAAGACGATCTACTACATCCGCCTTCGTCAGATGGCACTGTCCGGCACGGAAGTGCAGGGCTGCGTCTCCTGCGCACTGTGATACTCCGGGGAACACGATGAACATCCAAGTGAAGACCAAGGCGCCCAAGAGCCCGCGGGCCGTGCGCGCCATCAACTGGAACCGTATCGAGGACGACAAGGACCTCGAGGTCTGGAACCGGCTCACCGGCAATTTCTGGCTGCCGGAAAAGGTGCCGCTCTCCAACGACATTCCCTCCTGGGCAGCACTTCGGCCGGAAGAGCAGCAGCTGACGATCCGCGTTTTCACCGGCCTGACCCTGCTCGACACGATTCAGACGAGCATCGGCGCGCCGACGCTGATGGCGGACTCGATCACGCCGCATGAGGAAGCTGTTTATTCCAACATCTCCTTCATGGAGGCGGTGCATGCCCGCTCCTATTCCTCGATCTTCTCGACGCTTTGCTCGACGCCTGACGTCGACGACGCCTATCGCTGGTCGGAGGAGAACGAACACCTCCAGAAGAAGTCGGCGCTCATTCTCGAGCACTATCGCACAGCGGATCCGTTGAAGCGCAAGATTGCCAGCGTCTTCCTCGAGAGCTTCCTGTTCTACTCCGGCTTCTATCTGCCGATGTACTGGTCGAGCCGCGCCAAGCTGACCAACACCGCCGACATGATCCGCCTCATCATTCGCGACGAGGCGGTGCACGGCTATTACATCGGCTACAAGTTCCAGAAGGGCCTGGAGCGGTTAAGCGACGAGCGTCGGCAGGAGATGAAGGATTTCGCCTTCGACCTGCTGCTCGAACTCTACGACAACGAGGCGAAATATACCGAGTCGCTTTACGACAGCGTCGGCCTGACCGAGGACGTGAAGAAGTTCCTGCATTACAACGCCAACAAGGCACTGATGAACCTCGGCTATGAGGCGCTGTTTCCGGCCGACGCCTGCAAGGTCAATCCGGCAATCCTGTCGGCGCTGTCGCCGAATGCCGACGAGAACCACGACTTCTTTTCGGGGTCAGGCTCCTCCTATGTCATCGGCAAGGCGGTTGCGACCGAAGACGAAGACTGGGATTTCTGACAAGCGCGCCGCACTCCGTTGCTGAGCCAATAGCAAAGCGGCCGGTGAAGACGAGAAGGTCTTCACCGGCCGTCCTGTTTCAACTGCGCGAAGCGAGGTGGTGTTACTCCGCCGGCACGACACGGCTGCGGCCGATGGTTGCCTGTGTCAGCAGGAACGCGCTGACCGCGCAAATCGCAATGCCCGCGGCCATCGGAAGCGCCGTTCCGTTGAAGAAGACGGCAGCAACGATCATGGCGACAGCCGCCGTGACAAAATGCAGCGTCCCCATCAGCGCCGATGCCGTGCCGGCAATCTCGCCGTGATCCTCAAGCGCCAGCACCGCGGAGGTCGGGATGACCAGACCGAGCGCACCGTAGCCGACGAACAGGAATACGGCCATGACCGGCAACTGGTTGAAGCCGAGGCTCATGACGATGAACATGCTGGCCATGGTCAAGGCAAAGCCGGCGACGGCAAGCTGCATGACCCGGACGAGACCGAAACGATCGCCAAGCCAACCCGTTGCCTGCGAGACCGCGAAGAACGATACCGCGTTGATCGAGAAGGCGAAGCTGTATTGCGTCGGCGTCAGGCCATAATGATCGATCAGCACGAAGGGCGAATTTGCGAGGTAGACGAGGAAGCTCGAAATGCCGAGGCCACCGATGAAGGTGAGCGTCAGGAAGTTCCGGTCGCTCAGAAGCAGCCGGTAGGCGGCAATCGCGCTGCCGAAATTGCTGTCGGCCCTGTCCTTCTTCGGACGGGTCTCAGCCAATTGGGTCGACAGCAGGATCAGGCCGATGAAGGCTGCGATCATGACGGCATAGAAAACGCCGCGCCAGCCGTAGAACTCGATGACGGCGCTGCCAGTCAGAGGCGCCAGGATCGGCGAGATGCTGAACACCAGCATCAGCAGCGACATCAGGCGTGCCGCCTGAACGCCGGTGTGCATGTCACGAACGATGGCGCGCGGAATGACCATGCCGGCGGCACCGCCAATACCTTGCAGGAAGCGGAAGGCGATGAGCGTTTCGATATCGGTCGCGAGCGCGCAGCCGATGCTGGCCAGCGCGAACAGGCCGATGCCGAGATAGAGCGGCGCCTTGCGGCCCCACATATCCGAGAGTGGGCCATAGACGAGCTGGAAAATTGCAAAGGAAATGAAGAAGGCGAGCAGGCTAAGCTGCACGACACCGGTCTCTGCGGCGAGATCCTTGCCGATCGACGGCAGCGCGGGGAGATACATGTCGATTGCGAAAGGCCCGATCGCTGAAATCAGACCGAGGACTATGGCAGTGCGTAGAAAGGACGCCGTCATGGTGATGATCTTTCAGAGGTCGCGAAACGAACGAGGACGCGCGCCTGCATTCGTTGCCGCCTGGATTGAAACTGGAATGAGCCGGTCGTGCCAGGATCGAACGTCCGGGAGACGCATCCTGCGCTGACCTATGTGGTCCATAATTTTGGACACACATGTCAAATTAGACACTATTGTCCAAACCGTCAACATGTCCTATCGTCGGATCATGAAAAAACGACAAGCCGCCTTGCCGACCGCCGGTGGCCCCACCCAGAAGGGTCAATGCGCCAAACGCATCTCGATCCTCGACGCCGCCGCAGAGGTCTTCTGCCGCGAAGGCTTTTCCGGCGCCAGCATAGACGAAATCGCCGCGGAAGCCTGTGTTTCCAGGCAGACCATCTACAATCACTACCGCGAAAAAGAGACGCTGTTCATGGCGGTGGTGCAGGATATCCTCGACCGAACCAACGCCGCGCTGTTCTCGATCCTCGCGACCTTCCCGCAACGGGCAGACAATCTCGAGGACGACCTCACTGCCTTTGCAGTGCGCCTCAACAGGAACTGCATCTGCAATCAGGACGGCAAGTTCATCCAGAAGCTGGTCGAGACCGAGGGAGAGCGATATCCCGAGCTGATCAGGATCTGGCGCGAACAGGGACCGGGCAAGATCGGCGCGGCACTCTCGGCGCTGTTTGCCCGGCTTGCCCACGCGGCCCCGCTTGAGATCGACGACCTCGACTTGGCCGCTCGGCAATTCCTGGCCTTGATCAAGGCGGACATGCAGATAGCCGGTCCTTTTGGCGAAGCTCCAACGGAGGAGCAATTGCAGACCTCTGCCCGCAACGCCGTCAGGACCTTCCTGCGCGCCTATGGCAGGGTCGAGACCGAACGAGCCCAGAAAAAAGCCGGTCGCCTCGACCAATCGGCTTGACCGCCAGTCGCTCTGACCAATTCAGTCACCCTGACGTCTTCGCGACGCACCTAAGACCAACGCCCCTCCGCATCTCCGATCACCTAACCAGTGATCTGGAACCCCTGCACCGGATCGGGCAGGGCGACCGGTTCGGTTTCGACGCTGACGACAGAGGCATCCGCCGGCCCCATCCAGAGCCGCTCGACCATGTTTGCGAGCGCAGCATCGGAGCCGACGATCATCGCCGCCACCGATCCGTCGCGCTCGTTGCGCACCCAGCCGGTCACGCCGAGGCGCTCGGCCTCGCGGCGGGTCCAGATACGGAAGCTGACACCCTGTACCCTTCCGCTGACACGAACCAGCATCGCCTTGCGCTCTCTGATCATGATCGCACCTGTTTTTTGTTATAGAAGAGAAACTGGAGCGAAGGCGAACAAAGACAAGCCACCTGACGTTGCGGGCGCCTGCGACGCCGGGCCGTTTCCACATCGGGCGAAGTTGCGGAATGGCTCCGTCGCCTTGTTTTGACGCATTTCCGGACGGAAGACCGCTTCGCAGTTCTCCTGGAAATTTCCTATGGCGCCGCCGCCAAAATGCGTCCCTTCATGTTGGGATGAAAGCGGCAATAATAATCGATCAGCCCCGCCTCCCGCACGACGAGACTTGCGGTCTTCTTCGCCGGGATCAACACCTCCCAACCACCCTTCACGGTCGCTGTATGGACGAGGA
The DNA here is from genome assembly GCF_001424825.1 of Ensifer sp. Root31. Taxonomy (NCBI): domain Bacteria; kingdom Pseudomonadati; phylum Pseudomonadota; class Alphaproteobacteria; order Hyphomicrobiales; family Rhizobiaceae; genus Ensifer; species Ensifer sp. Root31. Next base: position 175,955 of record NZ_LMCO01000034.1, read on the forward strand.
TGTCCCTGTTGACCCACTCGATCGTGTCGCCGATGCGTGCCTCGATCTCTGCGGGAACAAACGCCATTTTTTCGATCGTCACGCGGATTGTCTCTGCTTGAGCATCCACTGCGCCATTGCCGAGCAGGAGCCCGGCAATGGCAACGAGATAAAACCCGGATCGCATGGCTGCGCCCTACTTCAGCGATGCGGCAACATGTTCTGCATGCTGCTGGTGGCCTTGAAAGATCTTCAAGCCGGTCTCAAGCAGTGCCTTAAGTTCGGCATTGCTGGCCGATGGAATGAGCAGGGTCTCCAGGGCTCCGTTCACCTGCTTGTGGTAGGCGACTTCATTGTCGACATAGGCTTTATCGAAGCTCGCGCCGTCGAGCGTGGCAAGCTTGGCACGTTCGTCGTCAGCTGCTTTCGAGAGCGCCTTGCTGGTATCGTTGTCCTCCGGCGTCACCTTGAGTTTCTTGACGAGATCGAGCGCCTGCGTATTCACCGCCTCATGGTCGCGCATCATATCTTCGGCAAACGAAACGACGTCCTTGTTGCCGGACTTCGAGATCGCAAGCTTGGCATTTTCCACATCGATCACTCCGGCCGTATAGGCGATGTGAGCGATCTGTGGGTCGGTCGGCTTATCCGCTGCCTGTGCCGGGATCACAAGCCCGAGCAGGCAAAGCGTGACGAGCGCGGTCATTGGCCGAATGTTCATGGAAACCTCCTTGTTCCGCGCAGGGCGCGGACCCTGTTTGCAGTTGACATCCATTGGATGCCGCCTGCCCGCAAAGGTTCCCGCCGGTCAGCTGGAAAGGCCAAGCCGCTTCATGACCGCCGCGGTCAGCCGCGCACAGCGCCGCCCGGCAAAGGGGAAAGCATCGAGCAAAACCGGGCCGATCTGCTCATGCAACTGTTTGCGCACCAGCTGCCGCGCCCGATGCAACCGTGTCTTGACCGTCTCGGGGCGTAACCCAAGCAGATCAGCCGTTTCCTCCACGCTCAGCCCCTCTATCACCCGCGCGACGAAAACCGTTCTGTAGATATCGGGCAGATTGTCGGTCGCCCGTTCGACGAGTTGCAGGATCTGCCGCTGCGCCATCGTGCGTTCGGGATCATCGGCACTTGCCGGCAGCGGGAACTGGATGATCGTCGCATCGCGGCCATCGCCGATCGAGCCCAGGGCGTCGGCTTTGCGGCGTCCCCGGCGCAACCGGCCGAGCGCCTCGTTGATGACGATGCGTGACAGCCAGGTTCCAAGCGACGATTCGCCACGAAAGCTTGCGAGATGCGCAAAGGCCAGCACATAGGCTTCCTGCACGATGTCTTCGGCTTCACTGTCGTTTCGAACGACGCCTCGGGCAATGCGGTAGAGGCGCTGGTTGTGAACCTGCATGATCGCTAGGAAGGCTTGCCCGTCACCGGCGATCGCCCTTTGCGCCAGTGCCACATCCGCGGTCGGGTCCGTGATCGCCAGCGCGCCTGTTCGAATGTCTGCCATGGCCGAGCCTCCCGCAGCATTAGATGCACGGTTCCGCCAAAGGTTCCCGTCATTTTTCCAATTGCAGACACCGTGCCGTTCTTTTTGGAACCTCTTCAGAGAATGCGGTTGCGCCATTGTGGTCCTGCTTGGCCGCCTGACGTCGAATGGCCTGCCGACCACTCAAGCGAGAGGCGTCTAAATTTCTCGCGTTACCCTGTTAATCTTTTCATCGCGTACTTTTAAAAATTGACGCGCGCAAAGTTTTATGGTTTTTACATCATCGCCAAGACGGTGATGGGAGGCCCCTCCTGCTTGGCCGCCAAGACCAAAGGCCCACATCGTTTCCAAGGGAGGAAACCCATGAACATGCCCCGTATTCTCAAGGCGCTTGTCGCCGGCACGGCACTGACCCTGATTGCTTCCGCCGCATCGGCCGAAGGCATCGGCGCCTCGCTCTTGACCCAGCAGCATCCGTTCTACATCGAGCTTGCCGACGCGATGAAAGCCGAGGCGAAAGAGAAGAACGTCGCGCTCGAAGTTGCGATTGCCAACCAGGATCTCAACAAGCAACTCGCCGACGTCGAGGATTTCATCGTCAAGGGCGTTGACGTGATCGTCATTTCGCCGGTCGACAGCCAGGGCGTGCGCGCCGCGATCGAAAAGGCCGAGAAGGCCGGCATCAAGGTGATCACCGTCGACGTGCCTGCCAACGGCGCGACCGTCACCTCGCATATCGGCACCGATAATTTCACCGGCGGCGTCAAGGCTGGCGAACTGATGGCAAAGGTTCTCGAGAACAAGGGCAAGGTCGCCGTTATCGACTACCCAACCGTCCAGTCGGTCGTGAACCGCGTCAACGGCTTCAAGGAAGCGATCGCCAAGCATCCGGAGATGGAAATCGTCGCCATCCAGACCGGCATCACCCGCGCCGAAGCACTCGCAGCGGCACAGAACATGCTGCAGGCCAACCCTGACATCACCGGCATTTTCGGCTTCGGTGATGACGCAGCGCTTGCTGCAGCGGTTGCCGTCAAGGCGGCGGGCCTCGAATCCCAGGTCAAGGTCATCGGCTTCGATGGCATGAAGGAAGCCCGCGACGCTGTCGACACCAACCCGGTGATGGTCGGCGTGATCCAGCAGTTCCCCGACCAGATGGGCAAGCAGGCCGTCGACACTGCCGTCAAGGTTGCCGCCGGCGAACAGGTTCCGGCCGAACAGCCGATCGTGCCCGGCGTCTACACCGCAAAGTAAGTCCTCCCAGGACAGCCGCCGCCCGAGGGCGGCGGCACCAACACGACGAACGCCTCCGCCTGCTGCCGACAAAAACGGGCAGCAATTCGAAGTGCTACAGCGACCTTTGCGCGTCTGATGAGACACGTTGCGCTGCAGCCCGGAGGCGCTTCTCGGCGCGATCCAAGGAGGCCGCCATGCATGGTTCGACCACGGACACCGTTCTCAAGATCAGCAATGTCACGAAGTCATTCGGGCAGGTTGCCGCGTTGAAGAGCATGCGGCTCGATGTCCGCCGCGGCCGCGTGCATACACTGCTCGGCGAAAACGGTGCCGGCAAATCGACATTGATGAAGATTCTTGCCGGCGTTCACAGCGCGACGTCAGGCGACATTACCCTCGACAATCAACCCTATCGCCCCACCAACCCGCAGCAGGCAGCAGCGCTCGGGCTTGCGATCGTGTTCCAGGAATTGAGCCTCTGCAACAACCTGACGGTGGCGGAGAATATTCTGGCGACGCGCGAGCCGCGCAAGTTCGGCTTCATCAACGATAAGGCGCTCGTTGCCAGGGCAAGGTCGATCGTCGCTGAACTCGGGCTGCCGATCGACGTCACCGAGAAGGTCGGCAATCTCTCGATCGCCCAGCGGCAGCTGGTCGAGATCGCCAAGGGCCTCAGCCATGAGGCAAAGGTCGTCATTCTCGACGAGCCGACCTCGTCGCTCAGCGACAGCGAGGCCGAGATCCTGTTCGACATAATCGGCCGGCTGAAAAGCCGCGGCGTCGCGGTCATCTATATTTCCCACCGCATGGAAGAGATCATGCGGCTCAGCGACGACATCACCGTCATCCGCGATGGTGAGTATGTCTCCACTCACGATCGCAACGACGTCACGATCGAGGCGCTGATTGCGCTGATGGTCGGCCGTCGGATGGAGGAGATCTATCCGCCCCCAATCCACGTTCGCTCGACGGAGATTACTTCGGATCAGCCTCCGGTCCTGGCGGTCGAGCGTCTGACGCGCGACGAGGAATTCGCCGATATTTCCTTCACGGTCGGCGCCGGCGAGATCCTCGGCTTCTTCGGCCTCGTCGGCTCAGGTCGCTCCGAAGTGATGAACGCACTGTTCGGCATGAAGAACGCGAGCGGCACGGTTCGCCTCGACGGCAAGGAGGTTCGCTTCCGCTCGCCGGCCGAAGCGATTGCCCGCGGCATCGGCTTCGTCACCGAAAACCGCAAGGAAGAAGGCCTCGTGCTCGGGCACAGCGTCGAGTGGAACATTTCCATGGCGGCATTGCCTGACTTCACCGGCCCGTTTGGCTTTACCCGCGGCAGCGCCGAGCGCAAGGCAGCGGCAGCCGAGGTCGGCAGGCTTGCCATCAAGACGCGCTCGCTCGACACGCCGGCAGGCTCTCTCAGCGGCGGCAACCAGCAGAAGATCGTGCTCGCCAAATGGCTCCTGACCCGGCCGAAGGTGCTGATCCTCGACGAGCCGACCCGCGGCGTCGACGTCGGCGCGAAATTCGAAATCTACAAGATCATCCGCCAGCTGGCGGCCGAAGGAACGGCGATCCTGCTGATCTCCTCCGAGCTGCCGGAGGTGCTTGGAATGAGCGACCGCGTGGTCGTCATGCATGAAGGCGTGCTCGGCGCGACCCTCGCCGGCACCGACCTTACCCCCGAAACGATCATGGCGCACGCGACAGGTTTCCAATCATGACCCAGCAAACTGCAGCCCAGGCCGCCCTCGTCAGGGCATTGAAGCAATATGGCGGCATCTTCCTCTCGCTGGTGATGCTCTGCGTCATCTTCTCGTTCCTCAATCCCCGGTTCATGTCGGTCGTCAACTTCATGAACATCCTGCAGCAGGTGGCCGTGATCGCTATTGCCGCCTTCGGCATGACCTGGGTGATCCTGCTCGGTGAGATCGACCTGTCGGTCGGCTCGATCATCGCAGTCGCCGGCATGGTCGGGGCGCAATGTTTCGCCTTCGGGCTCGGCTTCGGCCCGGCACTCGCGGTAACTATCGTGGCGGGCGCGCTGATGGGGATGCTCAACGGCGTGTTGACGGCAAAACTGCTACTGCCGTCGTTCATCGTCACCGTCGCCACGATGGGCATCTATCGCGGCCTCGTCAGCCTGCCGACCAACGGCGCGCCGGCGATGATCGACAACGCGACATGGACCGCCATCGGCACCGAGAGCTTCCTCCGCCTGCCCACCATCATCTGGGTCGTTGCCGTGCTCTTCGTCATCAACCAGATCGTGCTCAGCAAGACGAGCTTCGGTCGTCGCGCCTATCTTACCGGCGGCAACCGCGAAGCGGCTGTTTATTCCGGCATCAAGGTCGATCGCCTCAAGATCATCATCTTCATGATCTCGGGCGTGATGGCGGCGATCAGCGGCGTGCTGCTCTCCTCGCGCCTCTTTTCCGCCCAGACCAATGCCGGCATGAGCTACGAGCTCGATGCCATCGCCGCGGCCGTTCTCGGCGGCACCTCGCTTGCTGGCGGTGTCGGCACCATGGTCGGCACGCTCATCGGCGCGCTCATCATCGGCGTGATGAACAACGGCATGAACATGCTTTCCATCCCCTATTTCTACCAGCTCATCGTCAAGGGCCTCGTGATCCTTGTCGCCGTTTGGCTCGACGTTCGCGCCAAACAGGCAAAGCGCTGACCCGGCACGAGTGAAACCCATGCACAAGATACTGACGATCGGCGAGATCCTCGTCGAGATCATCGCCACCGAAAAGGGCGACGGCTTCCGGCAGGCGACACCACTGGTCGGGCCTTTCCCTTCCGGCGCGCCCGCCATCTTCATCGACCAGGTCGGCAAGCTCGGCCAGGCGAGCGCGATCATTTCCCGCGTTGGCGGCGACGACTTCGGTCACGTCAACCTCGCCCGCCTTGAGGCGGACGGCGTCGATACCTCCGGCATCGCGGTCGATCCGCTCGCCACAACCGGCAGCGCCTTCGTTCGCTACCGTCATGACGGCAGCCGTGCCTTCGTCTTCAACATCCGCGACAGCGCCTGCGGCACCATTTCCCTCGATGACAACGCAATCGCGCTGGTTCAAAGCTGCAGCCACCTGCATGTGATGGGGTCGTCGCTCTACGCTCCGAGCGTGGTCGAGAGCATTCTCGCCGCAATCGACATCATCAAGGCAGCCGGTGGCACGGTCTCCTTCGATCCGAACCTTCGCGCAGAAATCCTCGAAAGCCCGGGGATGCGGGAAGCGCTGAGGACAGTCCTTGCCAAGACCGACGTGTTCCTGCCGAGCGGCGCCGAACTCTTCCTGTTCACTGAAGCGAAAACCGAGGCGGACGCCATCGCCGAACTTCTCGCCTCCGGCATCAGGGTCATCGTGGTCAAGCGCGGCGCCGAAGGCGCCAGCTACTTCGATGCGGAAACGACGCTCTCCCTGCCCGGCTTTGCCGTCGAAGAGATCGATCCGACCGGCGCGGGCGACTGCTTCGGCGCCACCTTCGTCACCTGTTGGCTGAATGACGCCAGCCCCCGCGAAGCGCTTGAACTCGCCAACGCGTCGGGCGCTCGCGCCGTGATGATCTCCGGCCCGATGGAGGGCGCATCGACGAGAGCAGAACTCGAAGCCTTCATCAGCGCGCGAAAGGATTGAAGACCATGAAACCCAATTATCTGATCGACATTGCCCAGTGGCGCGACCGTCCGGGCCTGCGCGGTATTCCTTCGATCTGCTCGGCGCATCCGCTGGTCATCGAGGCCGCAATGCTGCGTGCCCTTAGGGAAGACACCCATCTCTTGATCGAGGCGACCTGCAACCAGGTCAATCAAGACGGCGGATATACCGGCATGACGCCCGCCGATTTCACCCGTTTCGTCGGGGAGATCGCCGCAAAGACCGGCTTCCCGATCGAAAACATCATCCTCGGCGGAGACCATCTCGGCCCCAACCCGTGGAAACATCTGCCGGCCGATGAGGCGATGGACAAGGCGGAAGCGATGATCCGCGCCTATGCCGCGGCCGGCTTCACCAAGCTGCATCTCGATACCAGCATGGGCTGCGCCGGCGAACCCGTCGCCCTTCCCGATGCGACGACGGCGTTGCGTGCCGCGCGGCTTGCCGCCGCCGCCGAAGATGCCATCCGCGGACGTAACGGCATCGCCCCGGTCTACATCATCGGCACCGAGGTGCCTGTTCCCGGCGGCGCGCTCGAGGAACTGGATACGCTCGAAGTTACCGCACCCGAAGCAGCCGTCGAGACCGTCGATATTCATCGGCAGGCGTTCAGCGATGCAGGTGCCGGCGAGGCCTTCTCCCGGGTTGTCGGCGCCGTCGTCCAGCCGGGCGTCGAATTCGGCAACGAGAACGTGATCGCCTATGACCGGCCGAGGGCCGCTCAGTTGAGCGCAAGCCTGGCCGAGCTAAACGGCCTCGTCTTCGAGGCGCATTCCACCGACTACCAGACGCAAGAAGCACTTCGTGATCTGGTGACGGATGGTTTTGCCATCCTCAAGGTCGGCCCCGGCCTCACGTTTGCATTGCGTGAAGCGCTTTACGGGCTCGACCAGATCGCCGCGTTCCTGTTTCCCGATGCGCGATCCAAAACGCTGGCCGAGGTCACCGAAGAGGTCATGCGCGAGGAGCCGGGCAACTGGGGCAAGTATTATCACGGCTCGCCCGACGCGCTGCGTCTTCAGCGCCATTTCTCCTACAGCGACCGCATCCGCTATTACTGGCCGCACCCGAAGGTCGCGACTGCAGTGGAAGAGCTTCTTCGCCTGCTCGATGGCGTCACCATCCCCGAGACGCTGATCAGCCAGTATCTTTCGGGCAGTTACGAGCGCGTGCGAGACGGTCAGGTGCCGCCGCAAGCAAAGGCCCTGGCGATTGCCGCCGTCGATGCGGTTCTGGAGGATTACTTCACCGCCTGCAAAGGATAGATCCGACCGTTCATTCCGTGAATATTTCGTAGTCGACACTGCCTATCCCTCGGAAATAAATCTATAAACGAAACCCAAAAGAAGAATGGGGGCGCTTCGACCGTGGACAGACAAATCAAGACGATGGAGGATTTTTCGGAGTTCGTTGGTTTGTCACGCCCCACTGTCTCCAAATACTTCAACGATCCGACTTCGGTTCGCAAGAAGACCCGCGACGCCATCGAGGCCGCGATCAAGCAATCCGGCTTCCGGCCCAACATCTTCGCCGTCAATCTCAACCGGCGGCGAACCAATATTCTTGGCGTCATCGTTCCCAATTCGACCGACCCGTTCTACATGGCGCTGACGCGGCGGATCGAACATATCGCCAACCAGGCGGGCTTTCTCGCCTTCGTTCTCTCCTCCGACGGCAAGCCGGAGATGGAAGAGCGCGCCATCGCAACCTTCAAGTCGATGAATGTCGCCGGCGCGATCATCGCCCCGCTCGGCGTCCAGTCCCATCACCAAAAACTCACCTCGCTCGGCGAGAGCATCCCGCTTGTTTATGTCGACTCGCCGCTCGACGGCAGTTCCTCCTTCGTCGGCACGGACAACCGCCAGAGCTTCAAGCTGATGGTCGATTATCTCTGCCGGTCCGGCGCACCGCCCTGCTACTTCGGCATGCCGCCGGTCAACAACAACGCGCTCGCCCGCCAACACGCCTATGAGGAGGCGATGCAGCAGCTGAAGATGGATCCCGTCATCGTGCCGACGGCGCCGAACGCCTCGTGGGATTTCGAAAAGTTCGGCTACGACGAAACGCTGCGCATTCTGGGAGAAGGCGGTTTTCCGACGAAGACGGTGCTGTGCGCCAACGACCGCGTTGCCTTCGGCGTGATTGCGGCGGCCTTCCAGTCCGGCGTCAAGGTCGGCCGCGAACCGGACAGTGACCTGCGGGTGGCAGGCCACGACGACCATCCGCTGTCGCGCTACACCTGTCCACCGCTGACGACTGTGGCGCAGAACTACAACGAGATCGGCCGGCTGGCGATCGAGCTGCTACTGTTCAAGCTCGGCGAAACTGAGAACGACGACCAGGCCTTCCCCGCGGACGAGCGCATTCTGCTCAGCGCCGAGATCATGCTGCGCGGCTCGGCCTAGCGGTGCCCTTTCAAGACGTGTTCGTCTGGATAGAACAACGCCGGAAGCCATCTTTGAACTCTCCGAGAACAATCGAGACAAACGTCAATACTTGACGCTCGGCTCCGGTCTAACACTCAGTCCCCATGACTAACGAAGTCGATCGCAATCGACATCGCCACGCCGGAAGGCGTCGACCTCGAGCGTCGCCTGGCGCGGATTTCCGATATCGTCGTCGAAAATTACAAGCCGGGCGATCTGGCGCGCCGCGGCCTTGCCTATGAGGATCTGGCAGCCATCAAGCCCGATCTGATCTGGTGCTCGATCTCGGGATTTGGCCAGACCGGCCCCTACAGCCACCGCACCGGGTACGATTTCCTGATCCGGGCCATGGGCGGCATCATGAGCATTACAGGCGAGCCGGACACGGCCGGTGGTTCTCCGGTCAAGACCGGCGTCGGGATAGCAGACGTGATGTGCGGCATGTACGCGACCGTAGGCATTCTGGCGGCGTTGCGCCATCGCGACCGCACAGGGCAAGGCCAGCAGATCGATCTCGCCCTCTACGACAGCCAGATCGCCTGGCTGATCAATGCGGCAACCAATCATCTGGTATCCGGGCGTGTGCCGGGCCGCATCGGCAACGCCCATCCCAATATCGCGCCGTACCAGACCTTCGAGGCGGCCGACGAACATCTGGCTGTCGCCGTCGGCAACGATGCTCAGTTCGCCCGCTTTGCTGCCGTCATCGGCAAACCGGAACTGGCCGAAGACGTTCGCTTTCGCCGCAATCGCGATCGACTTGCCAATCTGGCAGACCTGCAGGCCATCATCGCCGGCGAAATCGTCAAGGACACCGCTCGCAATTGGGAGATACGGCTGAACGCCGAGGGTGTTCCCGCCGGTCGGGTTGCTAGTGTCGATCAGGCCCTGCGTGATCCGCATACGCTCGCGCGCGGAATGGTGGTCAGCATGGAGGACCAAGGAGGTGAGACCCCGATCCGCGTTCTGGGCAATCCGCTGAAGATGTCGGCAACACCGGTGCAGTACCGCAAGCGCCCGCCGCATCTCGATGAAGATCGCGAGGCTATCCTGCGCCTCATTGATGAGACACAGGATAGCTGAGCGTCCACCGGCTTACTGCAGTTTCACCGCCGGCCAGTTCTGATCGGCCTTGGTCACATAAGCCTTGATATCCTTGCGCCAGGTTTCCAGCACCGATTGATCGTAGTTCAGGTAGAGCTTGTCATCGACGATCGTGAACGCCGCCGGATCGATCGGGGCCTTGTAGCCGCGGGACATGCCGTAGGCGCAAAAGCCGCCATACTGCGGCGCATATTTTCCCGGGTTTGCTTCGAAGGCTTTGCGGTTTTCCTCCGAGGCGAACAGGAAGCGGGCATCACGGTAGGTCACGGCAAGGTCCGCTTTGCCCTCAACCGGCTTGCTCTGGACGAAATATGCGACCGGATCATAGCCCGAAATCGCCACACCGCTCTTCTCGTTGATCTCTCCGGCCGGCGACAGTTGCCAGCTGAGCAACGATAAGGGCTCCAAGGAGGGGTCTGGGAATTGTCATGGTGCTTCTCCACGTTGACAGATTGCTGCGTCTTCCTGGTTGCAGACATACGGCGCATCCAATGAATCGGCTGCGCGAAACCGGTGTTTCTCCTGCGATCTCTATTTCTCTTGATCGTTAGACTACGATCAGGGGGAAGCGTTACAGCGTCCGACAAAATGACGGCCCGTCCCGCGCTCGGCGCGCACGATATCTCCGGTGCCGGCGCCGGTTGAATTGCCGTGCAAGCCTGCGTTTGCCGGCCGGCGGCCCACGAGCCCATCAGGAAAAGGAGACGCCGTTCATCCACAGCAGGTTCGCTCCGCACGAAGCCACGCACGCGACACGGCGGCTGCACCCAGCACCGCAGGTTTCGCCGGTGATGGAGTGGAAAACGCAGCTATTCGCCGAGACGCGGCGACGCCCTGACCGTGTCGATGATATCGCCGAGCAGCAGATGCAGCGCATCGCGGTAACCGGTGCGTGCCGACGGGCCGCTCTCCTCAGACGTCATCACCACGGTCAGATCCAACGCCGGAACGATATAGAGCATCTGGCCGCCATAGCCCCAGGCGAAATGCACGGTCTCGCCAGCGATCTGACGCTGAAACCAGCCGTAGCCGTAGATGTCGCCGGAGAACCGAGAATTGGTGCGCGGTTGCCAGGAAAGTGCGATCCATTGCGCCGGCACCACCTGTCTTCCATCTGCCGTTTTGCCGCCGTTGCGGTAAATCTCGCCGAAAGCAAGCAGAGATCGCGCACTCATGGCCATCTGGTTGCCGCCGAGATAGATGCCCTGGGGATCGCGGTCCCAGGCATCGATGCGAAAACCCTTGATCGGACCAAGCCATTCGCGGGCGAGAGCAAGCGTCGACTTGCCGCTGACCTTGGTCAGGATTGCCGAGAGCAAATGGGTGGACGCGGTCGAATAAAGCATCTGCCCGCCCGGTTCGTCGTCGAACGGCTGCGCGAGTGCGGAGCGGACCCAGTTCCGGCTGGACACCCAGCGGCCGTAATTCGGACCGGACATCCTTCCGAGACCGGCCTGCATCGAAAGCAGATTGCCGATGGTGATGTCCTCAAGCCGCGGATCGGGCGAAGCCGGCAGGTCCGGCTTGAGGATCGGAGCGATCTTCTGGTCCGGGCCCTCAAGCAAGCCCTTGTCGATCGCAATGCCGACCAGAGCCGATACGATCGATTTGGAAGCCGATTTGATGTTGTTGGTGTCCGTAGGGCGGGTGCCCCGGTAGCCGCGCTCGGCAAGGACAGAGCCAGCTTGTGAGACGATCACGGTTTTCAATGGCTTGAGGTCGTCGCGCGCAGCAAGGCCGTCCAACAGCGCCGCAAGCGGTGGCCGATCCTGTGCGACCGCCAGGAAGCACATCAGCAGTAGAGAAAAAAATGCGGCAGCAAACCTGATCATGCATTCGATCTAGGATGAATGCGCGGCCGCGTCATGGGGCCGCGCGCAATGTCACGCGGATTTGAAGCCGGGTGACCGGCCGGTCCTGTCGTGGCCCAGTCGCGCAGCACTTCAAGCAGCGGTGGAGCGGATGCGCCTGTGGCGAGGACCGACACGAAACGGCGCAGGCTCTGCCGGACGAAATCCGCAACCGGGATCTGCGGATCGAAACTCCACCAAAGCAGGGCCCCCTGCCAGTGGGACGCCATCAGGAGGCCAATGCCGGGTACCGGCCCCGATGGACCGGAGAGGCGTTCATCCAGCGCCTGTGAGAGCGCATCGCGCCATCGCGCGCCGCGGGCGCGAAGCGCCGGATCGCGCAAATCCTCGCGCAGGATCCGAAGCCCGTCGGCATAGGTTTCGATGCCGCCATAGTCGCCGGACAGTCCGACGAGCAGATCGACGGCGCCTTCCGGTGTCTTCGGCAAGGTCGCGGAAAGCTCTGAAGTCAATCGGTCGAGCCCGTCCCAGGCTTGCAAAAGCGTGCGCCGAACGAGGTGCTGCTTGTTCTCAAACCGCTGGACCAGGGTGGAGGCGGAGAGCCCGGTGCCCGTGGAAAGAGCGGCGAAGGTCAGGCCCTCCGGGCCGCTCGCATGCATGATCGCCAACGCGGCTGCCAACACATCTTCATCAGGCATTGTTTTGGGGCGTGGCATCTTGACTCTCATTAATAACCGAATAATCGTTTATATATCCTATTCTCATAGCCACGACCAGATGGCCTCGATCACCGATGGAGGAAAATATGACGCTCAAGGGAAAAATTGCATTGGTCGCAGGCGCCACTCGCGGCGGCGGACGCGGCATTGCCGCCGAACTCGGTGCGGCGGGCGCAACCGTCTATGTCACCGGCCGCACCACGAGAAGCCAGCAGTCGGAATACAAGCGCCCCGAAACCATCGAGGAGACGGCGGAACTCGTCAGCGAACTCGGCGGCGAAGGCGTCGCGGTGCAGGTCGACCACCTGCAATCCACGCAGGTGAAGGCTCTCATCGAACGCATCCGGCGCGAGCACGGTCGGCTCGACATTCTCGTCAACGACGTCTGGGGTGGAGAAAACCTGTTCGAATGGAACAAGGCGGTATGGGAACATGATCTCGACAACGGCTTGAAGCTGTTGCGCCTGGCGATCGACACGCATCTGATCACCGCCCACCATGCCCTGCCGCTGATGATCGAAAATCGCGGCGGGCTGCTTGTCGAGGTGACGGACGGAACGGCCGAGTACAATGCCGAGCATTATCGGCTCTCGCCCTTCTACGACCTCGCCAAGGTCGCGGCCAACCGCATGGCCTGGGCACATGCCAAGGATCTGGAACCGTACGGCGCCACGGCCATCTCGATTACCCCGGGCTGGATGCGCTCTGAAATGATGCTGGAGCATTTCCAAGTGACGGAAGAAACCTGGCGAGAGGCAACGAAGATCCAGCCGCATTTCGTCATTTCCGAAAGTCCACGCTTCGTCGGCCGCGCCATCGCGGCGCTGGCCGCGGATCCGCAGAAGGCCCGGTGGAACGGGCAATCGCTGTCGAGCGGCAGCCTTGCCCAGGAATACGGCTTCACCGACCTCGACGGCTCGCGCCCCGATTGCTGGCGTTACATGCGCGAGGTGATGGAGCAGAACAAGCCCGCCGACGCGACGGGCTATCGCTGAAACATCTCACGCGAAGGCGTCCAGCGATCAGATCGTCAGTGTCTGGATCGCACCGTCACCGAACTCGCAATCGAGTTCCCAACCGGCGGCAGCGGCACGCACACGCAGAAATGTCGCCCCGTCTCCAGCCGCCGGGCGCGTTGCATTGACGACGCAGCGGTAGGTCTTCGCACCATTTCGGATCTCGATCGCCTCGCTGTCGACGATCTCCTCGTCGATGCCGTTGGCGAAGGGATAGGGCGCAAACATCGCCGCCGTGTGGATCGAGTGTAGACGAGTGATGAGAGAGCCATCCTCATCGCATAGATCGACGGTGGCGATGCAGCCTCGATGTTCATCGCCCGAGAGAAACACCACATGCTCGACCCGGTTCTCGGCGATATAGGCAAGCACCTCGCGAAGCGTGTTGGGATAACCGTCCCAGCCGTCGGAATGCAGCGCACTCAGGTTCGTCCACGACAGGCTGCGGTCGCGTTGGATGGCGCGCCGATGCCGCGGCAGGAACATCACCGGCGACACCACGAACTTCGGTGCGGGCGCCAGCAACAGCCATTGCTTCAAACTGTCCATCGTCGCCGGCGCAATCATCGCCGCCGTCCTAAGACCGTCGCCGACCTTGCGGTGTGTGCGCTGCGTCCGTGTGTCGAGCATGAAGAAATGAAAGCCGTCGAAATCGAACATCTCGAGCTTGGCATGCATGCCGCGCTGATACTTCCTGTAGGCTTCGATGCCCCGCGTCACCTTTTCGGCGTTGTCATCGTCGTCGGGATCGGAAATCGGCTCCCAATTGTCGTCGATCTCATGATCATCAAGCAGCATGAAGGACGGGATCTTCCGCAGCACGTTGCGCACGCTTTGCTGGTTGAGCCAGGCTTCATAGGGCAGACGATATCGATCGTCCCGCCGGGTCGGGTCATAAAGGCCCGCTGTCGGGTCGACATAGACCTGGTCGCCGACGAAAAGCGCGAAGCGCGGCTTGATGCCGACATTGGCGTCGAGCCGCTCGCCGATGCGGCGATAGGAATGGTAGGCGACGGCCTCGTCGAGAAATCCGGCCGGATACTGGCACGACGACAGCGTAAAACTGGTGCCGTTCGGCGTCGGTTCCAGGGGCGGCTGCACCGGCGGATCGTAGGGAATGACGCCGTCCCTCAAGTCGAAATCCTGTTCGACAACGGGAAGAGGCGCTGCCTGCATGAAACCCTGCCGCTTTGTATTCGGAGTGGGAAAGGCGAGCGCACGCTCCACAGCGACGGCCATTTCTTCAAATCGACTGAAGGCAAAGGCGATCGCCTGCTTGCTCGCGGCATTGCCCGCACCTGTCGGATCCAGCCGGCGCATCTGCTTCTTCGCGATATCGGCAACGAAATAGCCGTAGGCTGGCCCCTGCCCGGCACGGCCGGGCTGTGCCAGATGCCTGTCGAAATCGAAGGTCGGCAACGACAGCCCGCCGCCAGGACCAGCAATCGGATCACGCGGAGCGGCGGTCTCGCGCAGCACGATCACCGGCGGTGGTGCCGCAATGGGTTCAAGCGGCGGCGGTGGCTCCTCATGATCGAGGTCCGGTGCCGCCAACGCCGCATCCTCGTCGTAGACCAACAGGACCAGAAGCGCATTGCCGCGACCCGCACCAGCGTTGCCCGGCATGCGGGCCGGCAGCGGGGCTTCGAATGCGTCCCAGCCATCGTCTTCAAGCGCCTTGGAGGTATAGGCCACAAGGTGTTCGATGAGATATTGGATATCCCAGGGCTTCGCCGCATCATCCGGTCGACAGATACGTTCGTTGACCAGCCGGATGCGCAGCAACAATGCGGCTTCCGTCGCCCGGTGCGAGGGCGCCGAACCAAGGCGGATCACCAGCGCCGGCGTCTTCGGGCGCTCTTCAGTGAGGATCGGACCGATCCAGGGCGGATAGACCACTTTTTCGCTGTCGGCCTTGATTACACCCGTCGGTATGTCGGCGTCGAGAAACTGCTGGATCTGCTGCAAGGTCGCATGACGCGTCGTTCCGACCAGAGCATCCTGATGGCCCGCACCCGGGTTGACGAAGGGAGGCCTATAGACCCGACCAGCATCGCCAAAAATCTGCCGCATGCGATCAACGGTCGAGACGTGCGACAGGCCGTTTTCCGCCCCATGCACGCTGAAGGTCGGGAACGACCAGTGCTTTTCCAGATTCTGGCGCGAGACCAGGCGATTGCGCCCATGAAAGTCCGTCATCGTCGAATAGCGCACGAAATGCAGTGTCGACGACACCGTCGACAGGCTCAGCGGACCGAAATGCTCGTCGATATAGCGCAGCATCTCGGGCTCCATGTTGCGCACGTTGAAATCGCGACCGTAAAGCGCGTCCATGCGGTGCCGCGTCCGCGTCCAGGGCGTTCGTTTCGTCGGCCATCGCGGATTTTCGACGTCGAATTCCTCGACGGGATAGGGCAGTGTCGACAGCAGCCGATCGAGAAGATCGTCGGCCAGTGTCGGCTCCTTCGGGTTGAAGCTGTAGCAGTCCGGCAGGAAATCGATGAGATAGCGCACGACATAGGCGCGAAAGATGTTGGCCGGTGCGAAGACCACGAGCGGGCCGACCTGCGTGAACGCCGCGCGATTGACGAGCCCGGTCGCATGGCCGTTCAAAACCGCGATGCTGAAAACGACGGTTCCCATGCAATGGGCGATCACGTCGACCGTTCCGTCCGGCGACGTCGCCGCCACCGTCTTCAGGGCTGCCGGCACGTCGACATTGCCGATCTGGTCAAAACTCCAGGCCTGCGTCGCGGTCGGCTGACCAGCGCTGGTTCTCAGATCGGCGATCCAGATGTCACGGCCGGTGCACCAGAAATGGCTGGCGAAATTGGGGTTGACCGCATGATGCGCAAACGTCGTGCCGCTGGCGCTATAGCCGTGGAACATCACCAGCGGCCGCTTCTTGGTGTTGGGATGACGATAGCGCGTCAGCCGCACTTCGCCGGGGATGTCGTTGCCTCCGCCATCCGGCCGTTCGGGCGCAAGCGCGATGCGGTGCAGTTCGGCGGTGATCGATGCGCCGCCAGGCAGCTTCAGGGTGGTCGGCGGCAGGCGGTTGACGATCGCCTCGCTTGACCGCTTGTCCTGGTCGGGAGAACGACAGCTCCAGATGTGCAGACCAAGCAGAAGCCGCGTGACGAAGCCGAAGAATGTCAGCAATTCGCCGATGGTGTTGGCGCCATCGCGTTGATTGACGATCCGGAATAACGGCAGGCCGATCCGCGCGAGATAGCCGACATCGAGTTTCAGCACGCGCTCGCCGCTGTCAGCGCTGAGGCCTGGAAACCTGTCGAGCCTCACCTCCATGAGTTGGCGCCAGGGGTTGCAGCGCCTCTCATAGGTGAAGGTCTTGGTGCCGACGATACGGTTGCCAGCAAGCGTGATCTTGCCGCCGACGTCCCGTGGCCCAATGGTCAGATCATAGCTGAGCGCCCTGATCTCGCCGGAGCGGCTGGCGATCGCAAAAGCCGATTTAAGCCGCGACCAGATACCGGGGCCGTCATCCCCATCGACAAGAGCCTGGTAGCCGTCGCGAAGGCCCCGGTTCAGCGTCCACGCCTTGCCGGCACGCCACACCCGCCCAAGCAACGTGCTTTCCTGCCGCTCGAATATCCTGAGGCTGCCGGAAATCGGCGCGCTGAACTCGACGGCGGCGTCGAGTCGCTGCTCCTTCACATGCAGAGGCAACCAAGTTGTCTCGAGCGTTTCCCAGACCTCCCGGGGGAAGATCCGGATCTGGCTTCTGATGGCGCGATCCGGCACTTCGGTCGCTACACGAAGGATCGGATGTCCGCCATTGTTCGGCGTCAACTGTCCAAGTCTCGTCGGTGTAAACCGCATGGTCAGCTCGACGATCCGGGTTTCCTCGACCCCATCAGTAGGCGTCAGGCGAATGGGGCCGACAAGCCGTTCGGTGATTTCCACTTCGCTCGACTGCGCCCGTGCGGCAACGTCGGTGCTGCGAAAGACCGGACGAACCAGTGGTGGACCCGTGGGCCGGGCTTCGGCCGCCGCATAGCCCCACTCGTCCGCCAACATTTCGGCCGCGCGCAGCGCGATCGCGGCAATCGTCAAGGCAGGGTTCGTTGCAAGGGCCGTTGGAATGATCGATCCGTCGAGCACGACGAGATCGTCATACACAGCATCGGAATCCGCCGACGTGAAGACGCGCCCCAGATGGTCGACCACACCGTCCGCGCCGGTATCGGCCATCACGCATCCGCCAAGCGGGTGGACGGTTGCCAACGGTCCACGCTGGTCTTTGAGCAGCCAGGTCAGATCGGCCGGCAACAGTTTCCAAACCGGATTGGGGATGAGGCGGCCACCTGAATTCTTGGTCAGTGCAGCGAGCGCCTCGATCTCCTTGTCGAAGATCGGCAGGCCTTGCAGTTTGTCCCAGCGGATCCGCGCGATGCCGTCGCGATCGGTCGCGATTGGATCACCGTCGAGCTCGATCCGACCCGCCGCGCCATCATCGGCCATGACGGCGTAGAGGGCCGAGTGGCCGATGCGTGCCGGCGGCACTGCGTAGATATCGTCATCCGGAAACCCCGGCCGGTGACGGCTGCCGTCATGCCTGGCGAGGCCGTGCAGCGTATTGAGCGTGGCAAAAACCTCGGCAAAGGCGATGCGCAGGGCGGCCGGCACCGACATTTCCTCGATCATGACACCGGCGGAGGCACGCAGGTCGATCACGCCGGTAATCATCGGCCCGATCGCCCGGGCCGAGGGTTTGACCGTTTCATCCGCGACAGTGTTGACAGTGGCTGTTGTGGCATAGTCGGCAACCAGCATGTCACCATTGGTCGAGCACCGTGTTCCGAGGTTCTTGTCGGGCAGTTGCAGGCCCAATCCGCGTGACCGCATCAGGATTTCGCTGGAGCCGAGAGTACCGGCGGCAAGCACGACCTTGCGCGCCCTGATCGGCACCGTCCCGCCGTCGCGCTTTCGCAATTTTGCGTCGGTGTAGACGCTGTTGACGATCCAGCCCGCCTCGCCATCCCTGGCGATGGTCAGCACGGTCGCACCGCTGAAAATTTCCGCACCGTACTCGTGTGCCCGCGCCAGCAAATTGACGTCGAGCGAGTTCTTCGCACCCCCATTGCAGCCGGTGGCGCAATCGCCGCAGCGCACGCATTTGTTAAGGCGTACATTGCCCGAACTGACGGTGTCGCTCATCGCGACCGTGATCGAGGCGGGGCGGAAATTGCCGTCCGGGGCGATGGAGCGAACGGAGCGAAACTTTTGCGGCACGCCATCAACATGGTTTGCAATGGTGTTTGGGGTGCCCATGATGGTGCTGCCGAGCAGATCACGGGCGCGATCGAAATAGGATTTCCAGACCGAGAGGTCCTTGAGGGCCGCTGGCCATCCCCTATGGAATATGCTTGGCAGCGGCGTTTCCATGACCCCGGCATTGATCAGCGAGCCGCCGCCCACGCCATTGGCGACGACGGTAACGACCTCCGCACCGATCCTTATGTCGATCAGGCCCTCCTTGTTGTTGTCGCTGCGAATATGGCGCGGCAATTCACCAAGCCCTGTCGGAAACGAGCCTGGCAGATATTCACGCCCGCGCTCGAGCACGCCAACGGAGATCGGTCTGCCCTCATGCATGCGACCGGCGAAGCTCGATGCGGCAACGGCGCCACCGTACCCGCTGCCGATGATCAGGATATCGAAGTGCACATTGGCGGGCGCCTTGCGAACACGATCGACCAACCGTTCGAATCCCTGCGATATCCAGGCCGTTTTCGATTCTGTGTCGAGGTCGCTCATGCCGACCTCTCCGGCAAGCTGCCGCGACGCCCGGCGATGCGGTATCGCAACGCCTCGTCGATGACGGCCCCCGATCTTTTGTCGGTCTGCGATCTGCCTTTGCCAATGTCGCTTCTCTGCACAGAGTTCTCCACCAGATGTGCCGCCACCCTCGGTCGCAGCCGCCTTTCTTCCGGTCTTTCCACGCCTGCAAAATATGCTCGCATCCATTCCATGCGTCGAAGCCAGAAGATATCGACTTAACCTTGGGTTGTACATGAACACAAAGCGCCGCATTGGCCCTTCCGACCCATGTCCTGATTTCGACTGAGGTTGACGCCCCCCTCTTAGCGCCGGGTGAATTATATGCGAAAGTCCGCAGATACGTGAGAGGGGAACCACTAATCCAGAAGTAGTAGGCTCCTCACCCCGTCGTGTGAGCGACTTGGGCGCCCCGGCGCTTCCTCCGTCTTTCTGCAGCCGTGAGAAAGAAGTCATGGGAAAAAACGATCCGCTGCATGAGCTTTCGCGCTATTGCCGGGTCTTCCCGGTCGGTACGGCGCAATACGGGCTGTGGTGCGGGCTGGCGCATTGGCTGGACGACAGCAAGGAGCGCGCGCTGTCGACGTGGACTCAGGGTCTTGGCGCAGCCAGGCGCCTGTCGCTCCGGCAGGACGAGGCGACCATCGCAGCGGAGATGCGACGCCGACAGGATACTGCCTGATCGGCAACAGGCCGCCGTCAACCCGGCCTCAGCCTGGCGCGGTTTTCCCTCGGCGGCCTTGAACACGCATCTCGCCTCCTATAGTCCGGGTGCCGAGTTGATTTTGGATTGGGACAATCGTGTCGAGAGATCGTTATTCGAGAAAACTGGAATGCTCAAAATGTGGGGCGTCCGGCTTTGCAGAAGCCTCGGAGAACGACGATCCGAAAAGCAGGACCCGTGGTTTTCTCATCGACCAGATGCCAACGGGCTTTTCGACGGAGCGCCCGTCGAGCGATCCTGCTAAACACATGATGCGGTGCCGCTGCGGCCATATCTTCGCCTTCAAGCAGAAGACGGTCTATGCGCCGAGCGGCGAGCCACGGACTTGAGGCATAAAGGGTTCGAACCACGCTTCCTCAAGGTCCGATGCGCCGCCTCCCATGCCTAACCAGGGATCATGAAGCCCGAACCACCAGCCCCATGGCCTCGCAGATCATGACCGCCTGATCGATGGTGATGACGGCGCGCTTCAAGGCCACCGTGTCGGGCTCGATCGTGCTGATGTCGCTGCCGCGCAGATCGCAGCCGATGAAATTGCCGCGATCGAGTGCCGCACCGGACAGATCAACGCCAGTCATCGATCCACCGTCGCAACGCACACCGGTCAGATCCGCCTCGCGCATCACGACGTCGGCGATATCAGCACTGCGAAGATCGGCCCCCTGCAGTCCGACAAAAGACCAGTTTCCGCCCTTGATGCTCGTCGCGTCGAACTTGCAGGCCTCGAACACGCTGCCGACAAACTTGCACGCGTTGAAAGCGACATCATAGAAATTGCACCCGACGAAGGTGCAGTTGATGAAGGCGCTTGCCTCGTGACGCGAGCAATTGAACTTGGCGCGGCGGAACGTGCATTCCTTGAAGACGGCGCCGGCGCTCGTGGCCTCGGTCATATCGAGATCGGCAAAAAGCGTCCGGCTGTGGTTGCGGTCAGAGATCGTCTGTCCATACCAGTCGGCGCTGGTCACCGTTGCATCGAACTTGGAGGCTGCGGTTTCGGCTTTACGGTCGGTCATGTCGGGCGATCCTCCTCTTGCTTCGTCGGGTCAGAACCGCCTGTCTGGCGTGGAAATGCACGGCGCGCAAGCCAACGGGCCGCGTCCGCCGCGTCGCTGGCACAGTCATGCACCGTTCGCTGGCCAAAAACCTGCCGATGCCAGGGTCATTTTTCACTGGTAAAGCCGGCGGCGGCGATAGAGTTGGGAGCGGCTCGCCGAGCCACTTCCAGCCTTCAACTGCAGTCGCAAACGGCACTGGCAAGAGATCAGCTCGGCCAGCGCCAGCCCTGGATTTCCGGCATGCACTCGCCGTATGCGCGGACATAGCGGTGGCGCTCGTCGGGCTTGCCTTGAAGCTCGACAGTGATGAGCAGTCCCGGTGCCGTCACGGTCGATCTCCGTCCAATCACAGATCGCACCATGCGCCACAGGCGGTCGCCGCCGCGGCGCACGGGTTATTTCAGGAACGCCCGAAAGCGTCGCATGGCGAAGGCAAAGAGAATGGCGCCGATCACCAGCAAGGCAAGGAGCTGCGGCCAGACCACGTCCAGCCCCGCATCGCGGAAAAGAACTGCCTGGGCCAGAATGACGAAATGGGTGTTCGGCGCCGCAAGCATGATGGTCTGGATGATTTCGGGCATGCTCTCGCGAGGCGTCATGCCGCCGGAGAGAGCCTGCAGCGGCAGAAGCACCAGCATCAGCAGCAAGCCGAACTGCGGCATGGAGCCGGCGATGGTCGCAAGCAGGATGCCCATCGACGTGGTCGCGAAGAGTTGTAGGGCGGTTGCCAGCAGGAACAGGATGAATGAGCCCTGCACAGGAACGGCGAGCACCCCTTTGACGATGAAGACCAGCGAAACCGCCGAGGCCAACAGCACCACAAGTCCCATCGACCACACCTTGCTGACCATGATTTCGAAAGGGGTCACGGGCATGACCAGCAGGTGCTCCACCGTCCCATGCTCGCGCTCGCGGATGAGGGCAGCACCTGTCAAGACGATCGACAGGATGGTGATGTTGGTGATGACGTTCATCACCGCGCCGAACCAGCCCTTGTTCAGCTCGGCATTGAACCTCGCACGAAGAACAAGATCGACCGGTAGTGACTGTTCGCTGCGATGGCGATCGAGGAAGCCTGAGACCTCGCCGGTGACGATCTGCTGGATGTAACCATTGCCGGAAAAGGCCTGGCTCATGCGCGTCGCATCAACATTGAGCTGGATCGTCGGCGAACGCCCGGCCAAGAGATCCGTCTGGAAATTCGGCGGAATGTCGAGGGCGAAGGTGTCGAGGCCCTGGTCCATACGCCGGTCCATTTCCGCCGGCGTGATCATCTGTGGGGGCACGAAATAGGGCGGATAGAAAGCTGTGGCGATCCGCGTCGAAACCGGCGAGCGATCTTCGTCGACGATGGCGACGGCCGCCCGATTGAGCGTTTCCGGCATCGCTGTCGAGCCGGTATAGACCGACAGCGTGAAGGAATAGACGATCAGGATCAACAGGATCGGATCGCGCCAGAGGCCCCAGAGTTCCTTGATGCCGAGTTGATAGATGTGGGACAGGCGCATCGTCACCTCGCCTGCTTCTTGAGGGACAGGGTGCCGATGGCGAGCAGCACCGGCACCGCGATCAGCATCGGCACGAAGGCGCCGGCAAGATCGCTGAAGCCGAGCGCCTTGGAGAAGGTGCCGCGGGCGATCGTCATGAAATGCGTGGTCGGGTAGATCTGGCCGATGAATGCGCCTGCCCCTTCAAGCGACGAGACCGGATCGATCATGCCGGAATACTGGATCGCCGGAATGAGCGTCAGGATCGCCGTGCCGAAGATCGCCGCGATCTGGCTCGCCATGAAGGTGGAGATGACAAGCCCCATCGCCGTCGCCGCCGAGACATAGATCAGTCCCGCGACCGTCCAGGTCACGAGGCTGCCGGTAAACGGCACCCGGAAGACGAAGATCGCGAACGCCGTCAACAGAACGAAGTTGAGCATTGCGAGCGCGATATAGGGGATCTGTTTGCCGACCAGGAATTCCAGCCGCGTCACCGGCGAGACATAGAGATTGACGATCGACCCCAGTTCCTTCTCGCGCACGACACTGAGCGCCGACAGCATGGCCGGTATCAACATCAGCAAAAGCGGAATGACTGCGGGAACCATGGCGACGATGCTCTTGACGTCAGGATTGTAACGGAAGCGCGTCTCGATCTTGAAGGTGCCGGTGGTTGCCGCATTGCCGTAGCGTTCGCGGATCTTGCCGGTCAGCCAATGGGCATGCAGCCCCTGGACATAGCCCTTGACCGTTTCGGCCCGGCTGGCCATGGCGCCATCGATCCAGGCGGCGATTTCGACCTTATCGCCACGGGCCGCATCGCGGGCAAAACCCGGCGGGATCTCGATCGCCAGGCTGAGTTCGCCGTTGCGCATGCGCCGGTCGAGGTCGGCGTAGTCGGTGATCGGGTCCTTCTCGATGAAGTAACGCGAACCGGCGATCTCGAGAATGTATTCGCGGCTGGTGGTCGTCTGGTCATGATCAAGCACCGCGAAGGTCAGGTCCTCGACATCCATGTTGATGCCGTAGCCGATGACGAACATCAGGATCACGGTGCCGATGGTGGCAAGCGTCGCCCGGATCGGATCGCGAACCAGCTCCAGCGCCTCACGGCGGGTATAGCTGAACATGCGCCCGACATCGAAAAACCCCGATTTCGAGGCGGGCCGCTTTGGGGCCTCAGGCTTGACGACCGGCTCCGAGGGGGCCTTTGCCCGAACTACCGCGGGAGCCGCCTGCTTCGCCCCGGCGATCGCCTCTTCCAGATAGGTGATGAAGGCCTCCTCCAATGTCGCTGCCAAGCGGCTCTTCATGATGTCGGCGGGCGTATCGCTCACCAGCACTTTGCCCGCATGCATCAGCGACATGCGATCGCAGCGCATCGCCTCGTTCATGAATTGGGTGGAGATAAAGATCGTCACCTGCTCGTTGCGGGAGAGGTCGACGAGGATCTGCCAGAAACTGTCACGCGCCACGGGATCGACGCCCGATGTCGGTTCATCGAGGATGAGGATGTCGGGCGAATGGATCAGGGCGACCGCGAGCGAGAGCCGCTGGCGCACGCCGAGCGGCAACGCGTCCGGCAAAGCCTCCATCACGCCTGAGAGGTCGAAGCGTGCCGCAAGTTCCTCGATTCGGTCAGGAATGGTATCGGCCGCCATGCCGAAAAGCTTGGCGTGCAGTTCGAGGTTCTGCAGAACCGTAAGCTCGGTATAGAGCGAGAAGGCCTGCGACATGTAGCCGACACGGTGGCGGACCTCCATGTCGCGCGGGTCAACCTCGCGGCCGAACAGCTTTGCCGTGCCTTCGCTGGCGGCAAGCAAGCCCGTCAGCATCTTCATCGTCGTCGTCTTGCCGCAGCCGTTGGAGCCGAGAAAGCCGAAGATCTCACCGCGGCCGATGCGGAAGCTGACATTGTCGACCGCGACGAAATCGCCAAAGCGCATGGTGAGGTTGTTCGCCTCGATGGCGATATCCTCGCCAACACCTTCCGGGCGCGGCGGAATGACGACGTCATGATGCTCGCGCCGCAACTCCTCGGGAAGCAGGGCGATGAAGGCGGCGTCGAGCGTGTCGACGCCAGTCTTTTCAAGCAGTTCACCGGGCGTGCCCGTTGCCAGCACCCGGCCGGCATCCATTGCCACCAGCCAGTCGAAGCGCGCCGCCTCTTCCATATAGGCGGTTGCGACGATGACGCTCATACCCGGCCGCTCAGTGCGGATGTCGTCGATCAGTTCCCAGAACTGGCGGCGCGACAAGGGGTCGACGCCGGTGGTCGGCTCGTCGAGGATCAGGAGATCGGGATCGTGGATCAGCGCGCAGCAGAGCCCAAGCTTCTGCTTCATGCCGCCGGAAAGCTTGCCCGCAGGACGCTCCGCAAAGGGAGCCAGACCCGTGCTTTCGAGCAGGCTTGCGATCCGCTTTTTACGCTCCTCGCGATCGTGGCCGAACAGACGGCCGAAGAAATCGACGTTCTCGAAAACAGAAAGCGTCGGATAAAGGTTTTTTCCGAGGCCCTGCGGCATATAGGCGATGCGCGGGCAGGTGCGGCGCCGGTGGCCGGCATCGGCGATGTCGCCGCCGAGCACGTCGACGCGTCCGCCCTGCACGGCGCGTGCACCGGCGACGAGAGAGAGCAGGCTCGATTTTCCCACCCCGTCCGGCCCGATCAGGCCGGCCATGCAGCCCGAGGGTATATCGAGCGTCACGTCGTCCAGCGCCTTCGTCTTCCCATAGGAAAGCGTGACGGCGCTCAGGCGAACCACGGGCTCCGCCGGCGGCAGGCCGGCCCGGTCGGGATCCGCCATCACTGCACCAGCGTGCCGGTCTGGCTCGCCGGCCACTCAGCATTGGGGTCGACCTTCACATAGGCAACGCCCGGAAGACCGGTTTTCACCATGCGGATATACTTCTTCAGGAGTTCCTTGGGGATCTGCGCCTTGATGCGGAACGTCAGCTTCTGCCGCTCCTCGGCCGTCTCGACCGTCTTCGGCGTGAACTGCGCGACATCGGCGACATAGGAAACCTTGGCGGGAATGATGTACTGCGGCGCTGCATCCAGCACGAGACGGACCTCGCTGCCGATCGACAGAAGCCCTGCCTGATCCGTCGGCAGGAAGAATGTCATGTAGACATCGCCGAGATCGACGAGATTGAGCACACGGCCGCCCGCCGCCAACACTTCGCCGGGCTGGACGACACGATATTGGATGCGGCCATCACGCGGCGAGACCAGAGTGCTGTCGTTGATGTCTGCGACGATGCTTTCGACCGATGCCTTGGCTGCCTCGACCGAGGCTTCGGCATCGACGACCTGGGATTTCGCCGAATTGATCGCCGCATTCGACGCGGCGAGCGAGGCTTCCGCGGCACTGGCGGCAGCTCTTGCCCCCTCTGCCGTCGCCCGGTCGTCGTCGAGCACCTGCTGTGAAACCGTGCTCGTCTTGACGAGCTGCTCGGAACGGGCGAGCCGCCGCTCGGCAGCGTCCAGTTGTGCCCGGCGTTGTGCCAGAACGGCGTCGGCTGCCGCCTTTTCCGCCTCGCGCTGGGTCACAAGGTTCTTTGCCGCTTCGACGCCGATGACGGCGCGCCTCTCCTGTGCTTCCGCCTGCCGTTTATGGGCCTCCAGTTGGACCGTATCCATCTGGGCAAGCACCTGACCGGCAGTGACGAAGTCCCCCTCGTCCACCATGATCTCTTTGATTCTGCCCGGCGTTTTCGTCGAGATATCGATCTCGACCGCTTCGATGCGTCCGTTGCCGCTGGCGATCCCGGCGGGTAGCGCATTGCGATCCAGATTCTGCCAGGCGTAGTAGCCGCCCGCCAGCGCAAGAACGACCAGACCGATCACGAGCCAATTCTTCCGGGCTTTTTCCATATCAGCGTCCCACCTTCAAATGCATCCCACGACAATAGACCGCGGTCACCCAAACACAACCGGGAATAGGCCTGGCGCGGGGAACCGTCACCGCGGCGTAAACGGATCGCTAAAGCAGACGCGAAGGAGCAGGTCATCGCATTGACTCATGTCAATTGGGCTCAAGACAGGCATTGCCATTTGACAAAAGACGATTGAAAAAATCAAAAGTAAAAAGCTGATATTGACAGATGTCGATCATCGTGTGATTTTTGTCGAAATCGATGGTGGCAAAATCGCCATCGCAGCGTGGGAGGACACCATGCAACCGCTTTTGAAGGTTGAAGGACTGAAGAAATCATTCGGGGGCGTTGCTGCATTGCGCGACGGCCGCCTGGAGCTTCAAGCCGGCTCCGTTCATGCGCTTTGCGGCGGCAATGGCGCCGGAAAGTCGACGTTTCTGTCGATCCTGATGGGCATCCAGCAGCGCGACGGTGGCACAATCTGGCGCCGCGGCAAGGAAGTGCACTACGGCAACCCCGCCGAAGCGCTCGCCTCCGGCATCGCCATCATCGAGCAGGAACTGAGCCCCGTCCCGCATATGACGGTCGCCGAAAACATCTATCTCGGCCGCGAGCCCTCGGGGCGCTTCGGCGGCATCGACTTCAAGAAGATGAACCGGGATGCCCAGCAACTGCTGGATCGGCTCGAATTCGGCATCCGTGCAACCCAGACGATGATGACCCTTTCGGTTGCGCAGATGCAGCTGGTCGAGATCGCCAAGGCTTTCAGCCATGAAGCCGAAGTCATCTTCATGGACGAGCCGACATCGGCGATCGGCGAGAAGGAAGCTCAGCACCTCTTCGCTGCGGTTGCCCGCCTCAAGGCCGAAGGCAAGGGCGTCGTCTACGTCTCGCACCGGCTGTCGGAGATCTTCCAGATTGCCGACAGCTACACTGTCTTTCGCGATGGCGGCTATGTCGGCAGCGGCCTGCTCGCCGATATCGACCGCCCGGGCCTGATCAAGATGATTGTCGGGCGCGAACTTGGCGAAGAATATATCAAGACCAACGACCCGACCGACGAGATCGGCCTGGAGGTTTCGGGCCTGACGCTGCCGGGCAAAATCGAGGACATCTCGTTTTCGGTGCGCAGGGGCGAAATCTTCGGCATCTACGGGCTGATGGGCTCCGGCCGCACGGAAATCTTCAACTGCCTGTTCGGCCTCGATCGCCCGTCGCAAGGCGACGTCAGGCTCGAAGGTGAACCGGTCAACGTCACCAAGCCAGCCGACGCGATGGCCAGCGGCATCGCCTTCGTCACCGAAGACAGGAAAGTGAGCGGCCTCAACCTTGCAGACAGCGTTCGCGGCAACATCTGCCTTGCAAGCCTCCCGGAGATGAGCCCGAGCTTCGTCATGAAGCGCCGGGACGAGGCCGCGGCAAGCGCCCAGATGATCGCCCGGTTCGGCATCAAGGCCGCCCGCGACACGATGCCGGTCTCGGGCCTTTCGGGCGGAAACCAGCAGAAGGTGGTGCTCGGCAAATGGTTCCTGCGCCAGCCGAGATTGCTCTTGCTCGATGAGCCGACCCGCGGCGTCGACGTCGGTGCCAAGCGCGAAATCTACCGCATCATCTGCGACTTCACCGCGGCCGGTGGCACCGTTGTCATGATTTCCTCGGAGATCGACGAGGTGCTCGGCATGTCCGATCGCATCCTGGTCATGCGCCAGGGAAAATCCGCCGGCATCTATGACCGCCGGGCGACCGACGCCCGTTCGCTCGTCCACCTGTCGACCTGAACCACCCGCGAGATCGACGCCAGAAGCGCTTGTCCGACATCAAAGGGGCCTGAGAACCGTGTCCAATATCGAAAACAAATCGTCCAGCAGCTGGTTCAATGCCGAAAACCGCGGCACGATGATCCAGGAATACGGCATCTTTCTCGCCTTCCTGCTGTTGGCGTTCATCCTTTCGCTCTCCAACGAATATTTCCTGACGCCGGGCAACATTTCGAACGTGCTGCTGCAGACGTCGATCAACGGCGTGCTCGCCATCGGCATGACCTTCGTCATCCTGACGCGCGGCATCGATCTTTCCGTCGGCTCGGTCGTGGCCCTTGCCGGCATGGTGAGCGCCAGCTTCGCGACGACCTCGGCGACGGCAGGCATCGCCGGCGCGCCCTACCCTTTCTTCATCGCATTGGCGATCGGCATTCTCGTCGGCGTCGCCTGCGGTATCATCGTCGGCTTCATCGTCTCGCGCTTCTCTGTTCCGGCCTTCGTCGCCACGCTCGGCATGCTGTCTGCGGCGCGCGGCATGACGCTGATCTATGGCGGCGGCAAGCCGGTGCCGGCGCTGACGCCGGAATTCCGTTGGATCGGAACGGGCAACATCCTCGGCATCCCGATGCCGGTCATCCTGCTGGCGATCGTCTTCCTGGCCTCCTGGTGGATCCTGACCCGCACGCGCTTCGGCCGCTACATCTACGCCGTCGGCGGCAACCCGCATGCGGCCAAAACCTCGGGCATCAATGTCACTCGCATTCGCTTCCTCGTCTACGTCATTTCCGGCGGTCTTTCGGGCCTTGCAGGCATGATGCTCTCTGCCAGGACGGGCTCGGCCCTGCCGCAGGCCGGCATCGCCTATGAACTCGACGCAATCGCCGCGGTCGTGATCGGCGGCACCAGCCTTTCGGGCGGCGTCGGCCGGGTGACGGGAACGCTGATCGGCGCGCTGATCATCGGCGTAATGAACAACGGCCTCGATCTGATGGGCATCCAATCCTACTACCAGCAGGTCCTCAAGG
Source organism: Ensifer sp. Root31 (assembly GCF_001424825.1). Lineage (NCBI taxonomy): Bacteria > Pseudomonadati > Pseudomonadota > Alphaproteobacteria > Hyphomicrobiales > Rhizobiaceae > Ensifer > Ensifer sp. Root31. The sequence continues at coordinate 205,126 of NZ_LMCO01000034.1, forward strand.
GCGCGCTGATCGTCGGCGCCGTGATGCTCGACCAGAAACGCAATCAGGGTCTTTGACCCCTAAGAGATTGGCCGCCGAGCGGCTGCCATGAACCAATCCGTGCGCCATGAAGGTCGCGGAAACCACAATATGGAGGAGTAGCATGAAGAAACTCGTGATCGCCCTGGCTTCCGCCACGGCCCTCTTCGCGTCATCAGCCGTCGCGCAGGAAAAGCTCAAGATCGGTGCAGCGCCCTACGGACTCAATGCCGAATTCATGCAGATCTGGTCGGCGGCGCTTGAAGAGCACCCCGCCGTCAAGAGTGGCGAAGTCGAACTGACCGTGTTTGACGGTCGCTACGACGCGCTGGTCCAGCAGGAACAGTTCAACACGATGATCACGCAGAAGTTCAACGCGATCATCTTCGTGCCGATCGACATCGAGGCCGGCGCAACCGCCGTTCAGGCGGCGCATGATGCCGGGATCCCGGTCGTCGGATCCAACACCCGCGTCAACTCCGACCTCTTGACCGCCTATGTCGGCTCCGACGACACCGTCTCCGGCTACATGGAAGCCAAGACCGTGCTCGACAAGATCGGCTGCAAGGGCAACGTCGTCATTATCGAAGGCCCGATCGGCCAGTCGGCGCAGATCTCCCGCCTCGAGGGCAACAAGAAGGCGCTTGCCGAGTGCCCTGACGTCAAAGTTCTCGAGCAGCAGACGGCCAACTGGTCGCGCGCCGAAGCCCAGACCCTGATGGAAAACTGGCTGACGGCCCATTCAGGCCAGATCAACGGCGTCATCGGCCAGAACGACGAGATGGCGCTCGGCGCGATCGAAGCGATCAAGTCGGCCGGCCTCAAGGTCGACGACTTCGCCATTGCCGGCATCGACGGCGTGACCGATGCCCTGACGGCCGTCAAGGAAGGCACGATGACCTCGATCCTGCAGGATGCCCGCGCGCAGGCACAGGGCGCGCTCGACCTCGCGATCTTCCAGGCGAAAAAGGGTGACTACAAGCCACAGTCGGACATCTGGGCGCAGTATCCGGACATGCCGTTCAACGACGGCAAGGACAAGGAATACAACGTTCCGTGGACGCCGGTCACGACCGAAAACGTCGACAAGCTGCTCGAAGCCCGCAAGTAACGCCAACTCAAGCGGGGCGGCCTGCCCGCCCCGCTTTCCAACCGCCGAGGGAAAACGACATGACCGAGACCACACCGCAGATCGACCTCAATTTCCCGCTGACGGGCAAGGTTGCCCTCGTCACCGGCGGTGCCTCCGGCATCGGCGCGGCGATTGCCAGCGCCTTTGCCGCCAAGGGCGCGAAAGTGGCGGTGCTCGACATCAACGAGGATGTCGCGCGCACAAAAGCCGAGGCTCTCGGGGCTGATGCAAGACCCTTCGTCTGCGACGTCTCGGACCCAGCCTCGGTCAATGCGGCCGTGTCGGGCGTGGTCGCCGCTTTCGGCGGCATCGACATCGCCGTCAACAGCGCCGGCGTAGCGCTTCTGGCGCCTGCCGAAGAGCTGTCGCTCGACTACTGGGACAAGACCATCGCCATCAACCTCAAGGGCAGCTTCCTCGTCACCCAGGCCGTCGGCCGGGCGATGATCGCCGCCGGCAAGGGCGGCAAGATCATCAACCTCGCCTCGCAGGCCGGTACCGTCGCGATCGAAGACCATGTCGCCTATTGCGCCTCGAAGTTCGGCGTCATCGGCATGTCGAAGACCTTTGCGGCCGAATGGGGCAAACACGGCATCTCCGTCAACACCATCTCGCCGACCATCGTCCTGACCGAACTCGGCAAGAAGGCCTGGAGCGGCGAAAAGGGCGAAGCCGCCAAGAAGCGCATTCCGGCCGGCCGTTTCGCCTATCCCGAGGAAATCGCGGCCGCTGCCGTGTTCCTGTCGTCGGCGGGAGCCGACATGATCAACGGCGCCGATCTCTTGATCGACGGCGGCTACACCATTCTCTGACGACGCACGACCCCATCTACAGGAGACACCATGCAAAGGTTCATCAACAATCCCGACGAGGTGGTCGAGGACACCGTCAAGGGCTTCGTCAAGGCGCACTCCGACATCGTGCGCCTGGCTGACAACCCGCGCGTGGTCGTCGCCAAGGGCGCACCGGTTGCCGGCAAGGTCGGCGTCGTCACCGGCGGCGGTTCCGGCCACGAACCTGCCTTCATCGGCTACACCGGCCGCAACATGCTGGACGCGGTCGCCGTCGGCGAACTCTTTTCGTCGCCGACCGCCAAGAGCTTCCATGATGCCATCCGTGAAGCGAATGGCGGCAAGGGCGTCGTCTGCCTCTATGGCAACTACGCCGGCGACAACATGAACGTGAAGATGGCGATGAAGCTCGCCGCCAAGGACGGCATCGACGTCCTGACCGTCGTTGCCAATGACGACGTCTGCTCGGCACCGCCGGAGGAGCGCGAGAAGCGCCGCGGCGTGGCCGGCGAAATCTTCATGTGGAAGATCGGCGGTGCCAAGGCGGCTGAAGGCGCAAGCCTCGAGGAGGTGCGTGCAACCGCGCAGAAGGCCATCGACAATTGCCGTTCGATCGGCGTCGGTCTCGGGCCATGCACGCTTCCGGCGGTCGGCCATCCGAACTTTCAGATCGAGCCCGGCACGATGGAAGTCGGTATCGGTCATCACGGCGAACCGGGCGTACGCGTCGAAGCGCTGAAGACCGCCGACGACGTCGCCAAGGACATGTGCCAGATCGTGCTCGACGATCACAACCTGGCGTCAGGTACCGAGGTCGCGGTGCTGGTCTCTGGTCTCGGCGCAACGCCGCTCAACGAACTCTATATCCTGAATGACACGATCGAGAAGGAAATCACCGGTCGCGGTCTTCGCATCTACCGGACCTATATCGGCAACTACTTCACCTCGCTGGAAATGGTCGGCGCCACGCTGACCGTGCTGGCGCTCGACGACGAACTCAAGGCGCTCCTCGACGTCGAGGTTCGCTGCACCACCATCCTGTGACGAAAGAGGCGCATCATGCAGACGTTTAGCAACGCCAACTCAGGCGCGATCGTGCTGTCGCTCGCAGAGCGCATCATCGAGAACCGCGCCTATCTGAGCGAGATCGACGGCAAGATTGGCGACGGCGACCACGGCGTCAACATGGCCAAGGGCTTCGGCATGGCCGCCGATCGGCTGAAGGGCAAGGAGGCAACCTTGTCCGAGGCGCTGGATACGCTCGGAACCGTGCTGATGACCGAGATCGGCGGATCCATGGGCCCGCTCTACGGGGTGATGTTCACCGAGTTCGCCGAAAAGCTCGACGGTGTGCCTGCCATCGATGCGGCAACCTATAGCCTCATGCTGCATGCCGGCCTCGAGGGCATCCAGTCGATCGGCTCGGCCAAGGTCGGAGACAAGACGCTGATCGACACGCTCGTTCCGGCCGTGGAAGCCTTTGACGGTGCGACCGCGAGCGGCAAACCGTTCGACGAGGCGCTCGATGCGCTTGTTTCCGCAGCCGAAGCTGGCCGCGATTCGACCCGCGACCTCGTCGCCAAGATCGGCCGCGCCAGCCGGCTCGGCGAGCGCTCGCTCGGCGTGCTCGACGCCGGTGCGACCTCCTGCGCGATCATCCTGAAGGAACTTTCGCTGGGCGCACGCGCACGCCTGACGTAACCCCTGCCGAAGGCGACGGCACGGTTCCGTGCCTTCGCCAGACACCTTCGCCTCCCAAGGCCGGTGCGATCCCGCTCAAAAACAGCGGGATCGCACACCGCGACGACAGTCATACCAGCTGCTGGTGCCGGCCGGCACAGATGGCTGAATGCGCGACATTCCAAATCTGCTGTATAAACCTGCACTTCGATCAGACCCGACCTAAGGAACGGTGCAGTAAGGTTGCAAAAGCACGACGTTGCTTCCATGTTCACCAACCAAAACAGGGAACGAACGCAACCAGATGACATCGAAGACATCCTCACCACGCAAGGGCGGTGCGAGCAGGAGCGGCGCGACCGATACGTCGGACGCCATCCCCCTGCGCTATGGTGACGATCCCTATGTCTGGGCCTGCTGGCTCTACTACGAAGACGGAATGACCCAGGGCGAGATCGCCGATGCGATGGGCGTCTCGCGTGCGACCGTCAACAGCTACCTCGCCGAAGCCCGGGAAAAGGGCATCGTCAACATCTCGCTCGAGCCGGCGCGTCTTGCGTCGCTCACGATCGCCCAGGAACTCAAGCGCCATTTCGGCCTCGCCGACTGTCTCGTCGTTCCAAGCGACGACAACGCCCGGCCGCTGATCGACCGGCTCGGCGTGGCCGGCGCAATGGCGTTGCAGAAGCTGGTGAAATCCGGCGACACGCTGGCGGTCTCCTGGGGACGCACGGTGATGTCGGTGGGTGAGCATGCCGATGTGCATGCGCTCCAGGACGCGACCGTGGTGCAGGCGACCGGCGGCACGACGGCGGCGTTCTCCTATACGCCGGAGCTCTGCGCCGCTTCGATCGCCCGTGCGATCTCTGCGCGCTGCGTCGGCATAACCGCGCCGGCGATCGTCAAGTCGCCGGAATTGCGGCAGATGCTGCTCGACGAGCCGCTGCTGCAGGAACAATTCGCCACGCTGGCACAGGCGAACCGCATCCTCTTCGGCATCTCGTCGCTGCGCCCTAACTCGACCATCCATACCAGCGGTTTCTTCGAATCGGTCTCGCTGCAACACTATCTCGCAGCCGGCGCCGTCGGCGTCGTCGCCGGACGGTTCATCGACGAGCGCGGACGGCCCGTCGCGGGACCACTCGACGACAGGACAGTTGGGATTTCGCTCGACATGCTACGCCGGATCGGCACGCGCATTGCCGTTGCCGGCGGCTTCGACAAGGTTCCGGCGCTGCTTGCGGCGCTGCGCGGTGGTTACGCCAACGTGCTGATTACCGACGCGGCGACCGGTCACGGCATCCTCAGGGCAGACGGCGTCACCGGCCTCGACACGAGGATCTCGCAGCGGCCGAAGCTTGCCCAGACGCCCAGCTCCTACCGCACCCACGTCAAGAAGTTCCTCAACAACCCCAATGAGGTTGTCGAGGAGATGCTCGACGGCGTCGTCAGGGCACACCGGGACTATATCGAGCCGATCAACGGTTCGCATCGCGCGCTCGTTGCCAAGACCGGACCGCGGCCGGGCAAGGTCGGCCTCGTCATCGGCGGCGGCACCGGCCATGAACCCTGTTTCCTCGGTTATGTCGGCAAGGGCCTCGCCGACGCCGTGGCGGTCGGCAACATCTTCTCCTCGCCGCCGCCTGATCCGATCGTCCAATGTGCGGTTGCCGCATCGGGCGGCGAGGGCGTGCTTTTCGTCTATGGCAACTACGCCGGTGACGTGATGAACTTCGAGATGGCAGCCGAGATCGCCGAGGAAAAGGGCATCAAGGTCCGTACCGTCCTGACCACGGACGATATCGCCTCCTCGCCGATCGAGGATCGCGAGGGTCGGCGCGGCGTTGCCGGCAATTTCTTCATCTTCAAGATCGCCGGTGCGGCCTGCGATCGGGGACTTTCGCTCGACGCCTGCGAGGCCGTGACCAGGAAGGCGAACCTTCGCACGTATACGGTCGGCGTTGCGCTCGAGCCCTGCTCGATGCCGCAGACCCGACGCCACAATTTCGAGATCGGCCCCGACGACATGGAAATCGGCATGGGCATCCACGGCGAGCCCGGCGTGACCCGCGAGCACATCAAGCCGGCCGACGACATCACCGATGCGATCATGGACAACATCTTCAAGGAGATGAAAGCTTCGGCCGGAGATCGTGTCGCCGTGCTCATCAATTCGTTCGGCGCGACGCCGCTGATGGAACTCTACATCCTTTACCGGCGGGTTGCGCAGCGCCTTGCCGCCAAGAACATAGAGATTGAAGCCAACTGGATCGGCCATTATTGCACGTCTCTCGATATGGTCGGTGCATCGATCTCGATCCTCCATCTCGACCAGGAACTGACCGATCTGCTGCATCACCCTTGCGAAACGGCTTTTCTGCGTATCAATTAGCATTCCGTCAGGGACCCATGGTCAAGCATGGGTACCGGGCGTTCTGGGAGGACAGTGATGTCGGAAAATGCGGCGCGCCGCTTGGTCAGCATGTTTCAGGCGATCTCCGAGGCCGTGGAAGCCGAAAAGGATCATCTGTCGGAGCTTGACGGCGCCATTGGCGATGCCGATCACGGCACGACGATGTCGCTCGGCTTCCTGGCGGTGAAGGCCGGACTGGCCAAGCTCGACCTCGACCATGCCCAGATCTCCGACGTCATGGCGACGGCGGCGGGCGCTTTCCTCAATGCCGTCGGCGCCTCGACCGGACCGCTCTATGCCACGGCCTTTCGCCGCGCCGCACAAGCCGTCGCCGGCAAGACGGATCTCGATCTCGCCACCTGCGCCGCCATCATCGATGCCATGGGTTCGGGGATGCGCGAGCGCGGCAAGGGACAACGCGGCGACAAGACGATGCTCGACGCCTGGCTGCCGGCAGCCGATGCCGCCGCAGCAGCCCTTGCAGACAACAAGGGAGCTGACGGTTTCTGGCGCGACGTTGTCGCTTCGGCCGAGGCCGGCGCCAACGCGACGCGCTCGATGATCGCTACAAAGGGACGCGCCGCAAGGGTGCGCGAGCGCTCGCTTGGTCATGTCGATCCCGGAGCCGCCTCGTCCGTCGTGATCCTGCGCGCCATGGCATCTTCGCTCAACAGGGCGGCCTAGCGCGCGGCGCCGACCAACAGCCGCAACCGAGGTTCGCGAGTAACGCGCACGTGATGCCGCTGTTTGGACAAAATTTACCATCACATGCCAAGGCTGGTGAGCAGTGGGGATGTCCGGCGTTCAAGTTTTATTGAACTGCCGACAGACGAAAGCCAGCGGCAAGCGCTTGCAGCTAAAGCCGCTAGAGGTTTTATGGTCCGGTCGCCATTTCAAGGAGCCCGCATGCGGCGCATAACGAGACACCTTCTTTCCCTTTCGCCCGCAAACGCCGGCGAATTCCTGGGCAAGACGAAGCCCGCCCGGCGCGCCGCGATGGCCGCGACGATCGCCATCGCCCTTTCCGGCTGCATGTCAGCCTTTGACGAAGTTCGTGCGCCGCCGCCGATCCCGGCGAAACTGATCGGCGCCATGGCCAAGAACGGCTCCAAGCCGGAAAGCCCGGTGCTCGTTCGCATCTTCAAGCAGGAAAGCGAACTCGAGATCTGGAAACAGAACAAATCCGGGCAGTATGCGCTCCTCAAAACCTATCCGATGTGCCGTTGGTCTGGAAAGCTTGGGCCGAAGACCAAGGCGGGCGACCGCCAGGCGCCGGAAGGGTTTTACCACGTGTCCGCCCGCATGCTGAATCCGAAGTCGCAATTCTATCTGTCGTTCAATCTCGGCTACCCCAACCGGCTCGAGCAGGCTCTCGGCTACACCGGTGAGGCGCTGATGGTGCATGGTGCCTGTTCGTCATCCGGTTGCTACGCGCTGACGGACCAGGGGGTCGGAGAAATCTATCCCGTCGTCCAGCGCGCGCTCGCGGGCGGTCAGGGGCAATTCCAGGTGCAGGCCTATCCGTTCCGCATGACGGCAACGAATATGGCGCGGAACAGCGGTGACCCGAACTTCAATTTCTGGAAGAACATCAAACAAGGCTACGACATCTTTGAAGCGACGAAGCGCCAGCCGAAGGTTTCGGTCTGTGGCGGTCGTTACGTCTTCAACACCGACTTTGCCAACGGCGAGCCGACCGACCCGCTTGGCGCCTGCCCTGCGACCACGGCAACATCGGACGCCGGGCTGATGGCAAGGCTGCAAACGGAAGACGCCAAGGTCGCGGGCATAGTCGCCAATCAGACGCCCGCTCCGGTGAATTCCTATGTCGATGGCGGCATGCATCCAAGCTTCCGGACGCTGCTTGAGAAAAACGGCGCTGAAAAGCTGGCCGCCAAGATCTCGGGAACTAAATACCCCATTAGCCGACCGGACGCGGCGCTGGCAGATCCCTATGCCGGCCTGTGATCGGTGGCGGCGGGAGATGAGCAGCGCTAGATGCGCCATTCCCCCGGTAGTCACCGAACACAGGTAATTGAGGTTCCCCATGCCGCAACGTGACGTCTGCCGCCGATCCTTCCTCAAGCTTTCCGCCGGCATGGCGGTGCTCGGTTTGGCGGGGTGCGGCTCGACGCGCGAGCGGGTTGCACAGCAATACGCCCCGGCGCCGGAACCGGTGCCCGCCGCCAACACCGTGCTCTCCGAGATGTATGGCGAACGGCCGGGAGAAACCTATCCTCTGCCGGCGATCCCTTACGAAAAGATCGACCCGCGATATTACAGGCAGATGGTGCCCGATCCGACGGGCGAGCGGCCCGGCACTTTGGTTGTCGATGTCGGCAACCATTTCCTCTATCGCGTCTATGAGAACGGCCAGGCGATGCGCTACGGCGTCGGCCTCGGCCGGGCCGGCTTCGCCTGGGCCGGTCGCGGCGTCATCCAGTACAAGCGGCCTTGGCCGCGCTGGAAACCGCCGAACGAAATGGTCGCACGCCAGCCGGAACTGCAGCAGTACAGCATCGAGGCCGGCGGCATGGAGCCGGGGTTGAAGAACCCGCTTGGCGCCCGCGCGATGTATATCTTCCAGAACGGGGAAGATACGCTTTACCGCATCCATGGCTCCCCGGAATGGTGGACCATCGGCCAGTCGGTGTCGTCGGGGTGCGTGCGCATGATCAACCAGGACGTCGTCGATCTCTATGACCGCGTGCCGAACGGCACGCCGGTCGTGGTGACGGACCTTTCGGGCGGCGGAATGGCGGCGCAAACACCGGCCCAGCCGCAGGACAATCTCCTGCCTGGCGAAGGCGGCATCCCCGGCGCACCCCCGCCGATTTATTAGGACCGGCGATGTCGACCGTGGGAGCATTCAACGCTCCCACGGTCGACAGCTGGCCTCAGATGACGAGCAGCGGCGTCTTTCCCCGGACGCGATTATAGAGGTCGATTGCGTCCTGCTGCAGCATCCGCACGCAACCGGCCGAAGCGTTCTTGCCGATCGAGCGCCACTGCGGCGACCCATGGATGCGGTAGAGCGTATCCTGGCCATCCTGGAAGATATACATCGCCCGCGCGCCGAGCGGATTGCTGAGGCCCGGATCCATGCCGCCCGCCTCGATGCCATATTTCTTCAGGTGCGGCTGGCGCGCGACCATGTCGTCCGGCACCGTCCAACGCGGCCACTTGCGCTTCCAGTGCACGACCGCCCTGCCCTTCCAGGCGCGTCCCTGTGCGCCAAGACCGACGCCATAGCGGATCGCCTTGCCGCCGGGCAGCACCCAGTAGAGGAACATCTTCTGCGTATCGACGACGATCGAATAGGCCGGCTCGTTGGTCGCATAGGCGACCTCCTGCCGCAGGAATTCCGGCTTTATCGCATCGAACTGCACCCCCGGAACATCATAGCCCTCGTCCTTGACCGGACCGTAGATCTGGGCGTAATCGAGCTTTGGCGGCGGCTCATCCTTGCGCTCAAGCTCGATCGGGGCCTTCTCTGGCGGGGTGATGACGTCCTTGCTGGTCTTATCGGCGGCATTTGGCTCGAGACCGGGCTTGGGGACCTGTGTGCAGGCGCTCAAAATAGAGCTTGCGACCACTGCAAGCAGTGATCGGCGGGACAATTGAAAAGACACTTTTTTATTCCGGGTTGGATGTATGCGAGGAGAGAGTTGTGGCTGTTGGTCCCATTCGTGACCGAAATGTGGTCAAAGCCGATCTCTTTGGTGGATGATCCTCGCCAGTCGCTCGCCGCCAACTGAGTGTTGCAAAATTCACCCGGTCGGGCGCGAGCGGGGAGTCAACTTGACGGCAGACGGAAGCGGCAAGTCGCGTTCAGCCTAGCAGTTGGTCTAAAGCATATCGCGCAAAAGTGCGCAGCGGTTTTGCGATGACGACATGCACAAAAACAAGAGCTTAAAGCGCGCAAGCGAATCCTGGAAATCGCGACGCGCTTTAGGTGAAAGCGTCCTTCCGCAGCACACTCTCGGCCTGCTCCGAGCTCATCTCGAACACTTTTCTGCCTATCTCGAACCCGAAACCGTTGCGAGCGAATGCGGACAGCTCCTTGGCCTTGCGCTTGTCGTCGAGCTCGCCGCGGCGGAAGGGGCCGAAAGCGCGCTTGCGAGCAAAGACCACGGCAGCAAACAGATCGTCGGTCTCCTCCAGCGCCACGGCGGCGGTTTCCCTGTCGATGCCCTTCGCCGAAAGCCTCTGCGCAATCGCCCGTTTCGACTTCCCGCTGCGCACCGCCGACTGCGTGCTGAGCTGCGCATAATCCGCGTCGTTCAGGGCATTCAGATCATAGGCGAACTTGACCGCGAACTCGGCAACGGCCTTGAGCTGCTGCTGGCTGATATCCTCGAACTTCTGTCGCGCCTTCCGGGTGATGGCGTCGAACAACTGTTTCTCCGTCATCATCTGTCGTTCGAGGCGATAGACCGCCGAATTGCGCGCCCAGGACAGCATGCGCGCGGTCGGCGCGTCGGAGGGCGGCGTGTCAGAAGGCGGATCGTCGGCTTGTAGATCGTTTGATGTCACAGGGTGGGCGGGCTCTTTTGGGATGCGCTTGATGGGCGATATTTCGCCCACAGAGATAGCCGCAAACGTGGCGCTTCGGTAGTCGCCACGGGCGGGATTGATTGCGGTAACGCTAGCCCGGCATTTTGCGACCGGAAACCGATGGGCATTTCAGCCATTGCCAACCGGGCCTTTGCAATGTGATCTGCGGCTGATATGTTCCTAATTCGTTCCCCGTCGTGAATCTCTCATATCGAGCGCGGGGATGCCTCGGCGTCGCCCGCAGGGCCGAGCAATCGGTGCCAGCGTTCAGCGCGAGAGGTAGAATCGGCAGAGACTTACCGGGGACTTCGGCGTGGCGGCGGCCTATCTGGAAAAATTGAATGATCGACAGCGCGATGCCGTCGAATTTGGCGTAACCGCACCCGGCGAAACGCTTGCAGGGCCACTCCTGATCATCGCCGGCGCCGGGTCGGGCAAAACGAATACGCTCGCCCATCGTGTTGCCCACCTCATCGTCAATGGCGCCGACCCCCGCCGCATCCTGCTGATGACGTTTTCGCGCCGTGCGGCCTCCGAAATGGCGCGACGGGTCGAGCGCATCTGCGCCCAGGTGCTTGGGGCAAACGCCACTGTTGCCACCGATGCGCTCACCTGGGCCGGAACATTCCACGGCATCGGCGCGCGCCTGCTGCGCATCTATGCCGAGCAAATCGGCTTGAATGTCGATTTCACGATCCATGACCGGGAAGACAGTGCCGACCTGATGAACCTTGTCCGGCATGAGCTCGGCCTCTCGAAGACCGAGAGCCGCTTCCCGACCAAGGGCACCTGCCTGTCGATCTACTCGCGGGCGGTCAACTCCGAGACGCCGCTGAGCGAGGTCTTGCGCGCGCACTATCCCTGGGTTTCCGGTTGGGAGGAGCAGTTGAAGCAGCTGTTTTCCTGTTATGTCGAGGCAAAGCAGACGCAGAACGTGCTCGATTACGACGACCTGCTGCTCTACTGGGCGCAGACCGTCAGCGTGCCGGAACTGGCCGAGGACATCGGCAACCGTTTCGACCATGTGCTGGTCGACGAATATCAGGATACCAACCGGCTTCAATCATCCGTGCTGATGGCGTTGAAGCCAGGCGGCAGGGGCCTGACGGTCGTGGGCGACGATGCCCAGTCGATCTATTCGTTCCGGGCAGCGACAGTGCGCAACATCCTGGATTTTCCGGGCGAGTTCACCCCTCCGGCCGACGTCATCACGCTTGATCGAAACTATCGTTCCACCCAGACGATCCTTGCCGCTGCCAACGGCGTCATCGATCTCGCCCGGGAACGCTTCACCAAGAACCTCTGGACCGAGCGGCAGTCGGCGGAAAGGCCCAAGCTGCTGGCGGTCGCGGATGAAGCCGACCAGGCGCGCTATATCGTCGAGAAGGTTCTGGAGAACCGAGAGATCGGCATGACGCTGAAGCAGCAGGCGGTGCTGTTTCGCTCGTCGAACCACAGCGGGCCGCTCGAGGTGGAGCTGACCCGGCGCAATATCCCTTTCGTGAAATTTGGCGGGCTGAAGTTTCTCGACAGCGCCCATGTCAAGGACATGCTGGCGGTGCTCAGGTTTGCGCAGAACCCGCGGGATCGGGTCGCCGGCTTTCGCCTGCTGCACATGATCCCCGGTGTCGGCCCGCAGACGGCCGGCAAGATCCTTGACGCGATCGCCGCCGACCCGGAACCGCTGGCAGCCCTCGGGGAGATCCCCGCCCCGCCGCGGTCCGGCGACAACTGGCGGGATTTCGTCACCCTGATCGAGGGGCTACGCAAACAGGCAGGCGGCTGGCCGGGTGAAATTGCCCAGGCACGCGAATGGTACGAGCCGCATCTCGACCGCATCCACGAGGACGCGGACACCAGAAAGGCCGACCTCCTGCAACTGGAGCAGATCGCCGGCGGCTATCCGAGCCGGGAACGCTTCCTGACCGAACTGACGCTCGATCCGCCTGATGCGACCAGCGACCAGGCCGGCGTGCCGCTGCTTGACGAGGACTATCTGATCCTTTCGACGATCCATTCGGCCAAGGGGCAGGAATGGCGCTCGGTCTTCATGCTCAATGTCGTCGACGGCTGCATCCCCTCCGATCTTGGCGTCGGCACCACGCATGAGATCGAAGAGGAGCGCCGGCTGCTCTACGTCGGCATGACACGGGCAAAGGACAGCCTGACGCTGATCACCCCACAGCGGTTCTTCACGAGCGGCCAGCATGCGCAGGGCGATCGCCACGTCTACGCCTCGCGCACGCGGTTCATTCCGGCAACGCTCCTGCAGTTCTTCGAGACGGCATCCTGGCCGGTGGTCAGCGCCTCAGCGTCCGAGCGCAGCGCCAGGCAGATCCGCATCGATGTGGGCGCGCGCATGCGGACCATGTGGAAGTAAGGAGCGGCACGTGGCCGAGCCTAGCGACACCGTGATCGGAAGACAGACTACAGCCGATGCGTCGGGAACGGAGCGGCAGCGCAAGATCATCCATATCGATATGGACGCCTTCTATGCTTCGGTCGAACAGCGCGACAATCCGGAGCTGCGCGGCAAGCCGGTGGCTGTCGGCGGCGCGGCTGCGCGAGGTGTCGTTGCCGCCGCAAGTTACGAGGCACGCAAGTTCGGCGTCCATTCCGCCATGCCATCCGTCACTGCGAAGCGAAAATGCCCCGATCTCATCTTCGTCAAGCCGCGCTTCGACGTCTATCGCGCCGTGTCGCAGCAGATCCGCGAGATTTTTGCCGAATATACGCCTGTCATCGAACCCCTGTCGCTCGATGAGGCCTATCTCGACGTGACCGACAATCTGAAGGGCATGGAGATCGCGACCGAGATCGCCGAGGAGATCCGCGCGAAGATCAAGGCAACGACGAACCTGACGGCCTCGGCCGGCGTCAGCTACAACAAGTTCCTCGCCAAGATGGCGAGCGACCAGCGAAAGCCGGACGGGCTGTTCGTCATCACGCCCAAGAACGGGCCGGCTTTCGTCGAAGCGCTTCCAGTGAAAAAGTTCCATGGCGTCGGGCCGGCAACGGCCGAGCGGATGAAGCGGCTGGGCATCGAAACCGGCTTCGACCTGCGACAACAGACCCTGGCGTTCCTGCAGGAGCATTTCGGCAAATCCGGCCCGTACTTCTACGGCATCGCCCGCGGCATTGACGAGCGACGGGTGCAGCCCGACCGGGTGCGCAAATCGGTTGGTGCGGAAGACACATTCGTCGAGGATATTTTCGAGTTCGAACCGGCATGTGCCGAGTTGCTGCCATTGGCCGACAAAGTCTGGCGATACTGCGAGGCGCAGGGGATCAGCGGAAAGACGGTGACCGTCAAGGTGAAGTACTCAGACTTTACCCAGGCGACACGCAGCAGGACGCTCGGCACACCGGTCGCAGGAGCGTCCGAGATCCTTGAGGTTGCGGTTTCGCTGCTGGTATCGGTCCATCCGTTCAAGCGCGGCGTACGCCTGCTGGGGGTCACGCTATCGTCGCTCAATGGCAACGAGGAAGAAGCCCGCTCGCAGCTGGAACTTTCTTTCTGAAGATTATCCCATGCCAAAAGAAAAAGCCTGCCGCGGGAGGAGGTGCGGCAGGCTTTCAAAAGAATTGAATGGCAACCGGGAGGAGGAGTGTCGCCATTCCGGCAAGCGCTCGTTGGGAGGAGGAGAAAGCACTTGCACACTCGAAGTCCTGCGGGAGGAGATGCATCGCTTCGATGAGTTGACTATACAAGAAACCTACCGATTTCGTAGATCTGACTTCGCAGACCAGCCATGCGTGGAGCGCCGGTCAGGCGGCTCAGCGCACCTTGAAGCGGTCGAAGGCTGTCAGCCGCACCATCGGCGGATCGGCCTCGTTCCAGCGATAGATTTCGGTTCTGAGGTAGCGCAGCTCCTCGTCCAGCCCCTCTTCGCCGATCTCGATCCACCAGGATTTTGGGCGCCCATCGCTGCCGTCGGACCAGCGATAGCCGCGGCCCTTCAGGTGGTCCTTCATTTCGAAGGGGCTGTTTTCCGCATAGAGGCGAACGCGTGATCGCTGGCTTGCCGCGTAGAGCTCGGCAAAAGGTGTCTCTTGCGTATCATCGGCTGGGCCCGCAATCACCTCGAGCAGGGCAAAACAATCGTCGACGGCGCGGTGGCCGTCGTGGAAATATCCCGCCTGGCCGATGAGGTAGCCGAGCTTCGTGCCCTCGAAGCCGCGGTCGCTCCAGCCGATCTCGGAGACCGAGCAGGCCCAGGCCTTCTTCTCGAAGATCGGCGAAAAAGCTTCGCAAAACGGCCGGTCGAACCCGGCATTGTGGGCGATGATCAGATCGGCGCGCTCAATGATCGCCTGAAGCCGGGCAACATCGATGGTTTCGCCGGCGACCATTTCGTCGGTAATGCCGGTGATGCGCGTGATCTCGGCTGGAATGGAGCCGCTCGGCTGCCGCAGACCGCCATAGACGTCGATCACGTCGCCGATGGCCCCGTGAGCGTCAAAGGTGAACGCAATGACGCCGATCTCGATGATCTCGTCCTTGCGATGGTTGAGGCCGGTGGTCTCGGTGTCGAGGATGACGCCGACGAGCGGAAACTCGGCGCGCGGCGCGGCCACGACGGGGCGCGGCTCCAGCTTTTGCAGAACGCGGTAGCGACCCGTCGCCTCCAGATGATCGACCATGGCGCCGGCGCTCATGCCGGCAGCCGCGCGTGAGGACGCGCGCTTGGAGCGTGCGCCCTTCTCGTCCGGATCGGACGAAACAAACATGTCGTATTGCAATGCCATCAGCCCTTCTCCCGGAACTTTTGGCGAAAGGGAAGACCGAGCGCCTATCGCGCCATCACTTTCTCCCACTGTCAACAACCTGTGGCGAGCGGGCCGGATTTAACCCGGGAAAACCTGTGAGCGGACCGCCAAGCGGCAAGATCTCGGCCCGGAAGGGTCGAACGGGCGCCACTCACGGCGCCCGCGATGGTTCCGGTTAGCCGAGCGCGGCAACAGCCTCGATCTCGAACAGCATCCCGTCAAGCGCCAACCGCGGCACCGGGATCAGTGTGCATGTGGGTTTTGCGCCCTCACCCAGCGCCGCTTCCATTTCAGCACCGAAGATATGCAACCGTTCTTCGGAGTGGTCGACGATCAGCACCGTCAGCTTGACGATGTCGCTTGTATCAGCGCCCGCGGCACCAAGCGCGGTGCGCAGATTGGCGAGCGCCTGGCGGACCTGCAGTCGGAAATCCGGATCGAGAGCCCCTTGCACGTCCTCGCCTCCCTGGCCGGCGACAAAGACCAGCCGCACGCCCGCCGGGACCAGGCCGACATGGGAGTAACCATTGACCGATGCATCATAAAGCCCAGGAGGATTGAAAAGGCGAATAGGCGATTTTGTAGTTGTAGACGACATTTTTTGCTTTCCGTTGTTGCACGACGAAGCCGTGGAAACGCCGTATGGAGGATCGCCGACGTTGTGGGTCGGCGTGCCGGACAGCGCGTTCAGGCTCCATATCGTTTTGACGATCCAGCAATGCTTCCCGTGACGCGGGCGAGTGGATTTCTTTTTGGCTGCGAGCGTTCGCATTTAGACACAGGCGGTCACGGGTGCCGGATCCCGCGCGACGCGATGATTGAACTGCTTGCGTTCGAACAGGGCAGATCGGGTAGCTTCTTGCCCAACCCGACGACGGCCTTGATTGCTTTAACAGCAATGGCGTAGCTAGGCAGTCGGTTCGACAAATCGGTCCAACCGTCTCCGCATCACAGCGAAAGGTGCCCCATGAACGAAGAACCGAAAATCGTCCTGTCCCCGCTCTCGCAGGAGTTCTCCCGCGACGGCATCACTGTGACCGTCGAAATCTCCCGGATCGAGGACGGCAACGAGTGGGCGCTGGAAGTCATCGATACCCAGGGCATGTCGACACGCTGGGAGGATCTCTTCGCAACGGATGCCGCAGCGCTCGCCGAATTTCTCAGCGCCGTCGAGCAGGATGGCATGTCCGTGTTCGTGATGCCTTCGGCGCTGCACTGACGAGCTACCATATTTTCCGGCTCCGGGCCGAACGGCGCCACGACCGATAAAGTGACCGGCGCCGCTCCCGGGTCGAACCTCCCGCCATTGAAAGCGCCCGGGGCGACTTTCACGCCAGCCGCTCGCTGAGGGCAGACGTGCGAAGACGGGTGGTGTTCAACAGGCCGGCCGCCTGGATCAGCGGGTAAGCCGCGGCCGCTATGTGCGAATTGATCCGGTGCAGGTCACCAATAAGATCGATGAACAGAGCATTGCTTCTAAGACTGACGCCCTTTTCCATGCCTTCCCGGCCGAGATGCTCATTGATCGCGCGCTCCTCGAGCGCGCGGAAGCGATCTTTCTGGGATGCCAGGCGGGCGGCAGCGCCGACGTCGCGCGACGAAAGAGCCACCGGCACAAGGCGTAATGACACCGCGACCTCGTCGCAGAGCATATCGAGGGCCTCGCGCTGGCTCGGCGCCAACTGGATGTCCTGCTTGATCTTTGCCCGGATGCGGTCGGCGAGGTTGAGCTTGATCACATCACCCGCATGTTCGAGATTGCTGGCAAAAAGCATGATCTCAAAAGCGCGGCGCGTATCGCCACCCGACAGTTCGCCCTGGGCCAGCCGGCCGAGATAGGCATGGACCGACCCCATGTAGGTGCCGAGCTTGAAATCGATGGCGTTGACCTCCTTCAATGTCTCCAACCGACTGGACGACAACGCCGTGAGCGACATCTTGAACATGCGCTCCAGCAGTTCGCTCATCCGGATCGTCTCGATCGTGGCATTGGAAAGCGCGACGGCCGGCGTCGTCAACGAAGCGCTGTCGAGATAGCGCGGTGTGGCCAAGGGATCATCGGCGGCCGAAGCATTGGGGATCAACCGGTCGACGAAGCGCACGACGACAGGGGAGATCGGCAGGAACACGGCGGCGACCGTCAAGTTGAACGCCGCATGGAGTCCGACCGCGACATGCAAGGGGTCCAGCGGCACACCGGCGGCAGCATCGACGATCTGTCGCGCCAACGGCAGCAGCGCGATTGCCAGAAGGCCGCGGCAAAGCAGATTGGCGACTGGGAGCCTTCGGGCGACAGATGGCTGGTCGAGGGTCGCGCTGACGGCCGGCAGGCCGCCGCCGAAATTGACGCCGAGGATCAGGGGCACGGCGCCGGCCACTTCCAGACTGCCATTGGTCAGCAGCGAAGCGATTAACAAGATGACCGCGAGCGTCGAATGGCAGAACCAGGCGAGACCGGCGCCGACGAGGAAACCGAGCACCGGCTCATTGGCGATCGCGGCGAGAACGTCGTGAAACAGCGTCGCCTCGCGCAGCGGAGCGGTCGCCGAAACGATGACCTTCAGTGCCAGCAACATGAGGCCGAGCCCCATCATGATGCGGCCGGCGTTTCGCGGGCGAAACTCGCTCGACGCTCCGAAGGTGAGATAGCCGGCAAACAGAAAAAGCGGCGCCATCGTCGTTGCCAGCGACGAGCCCGATGCGAAAAGGCCGGAGACGAGCGCCGAGCCGATATCGGCACCGAGCAGAACCGCAAGGCCTGTCGTCGCCCCGATCGCACCGGCGCCTGCCAGACCCGCTATTATCAACGCCATGGCCGTGGCGCTGCCGAGAACGGCGGTGGCGGCGATGCCGCCACCGAATGCTGTCAGCCGGTTGGACAGGCGCTGCTCGACGAACCGCTGCAGCCGATCGCCCCATCCCCGCATGACGCCGGTTCGAACCATCCGCACACCCCAGAGCAGGAGCGCGACGCCGCCGAGCAGCTCCACAATGACAAACGTTCCGGAATTCATGTCCAGCGAGGCCCTTCCGCTCGAAGCGATCAATCGGCGACGGAAATGTCGGGAGCGACAGATCCGATGTTGTAGCCTTCGAGCTGGGCTGCAGATCGGTCCGGCACGGGAAAATTCAGGATGGTTGCCGTGCCCGGCGTCACGGGAACGACGCGCGAGGGCGGCAGGTCCAGAAACTCGTGGCAGGCTGCGCGAATGACCCCGCCATGGGCGACCACCAGCAGGTCGCCATCCGTGCGCGACATCCAGTCACGAACCCCGTCAGCAACGCGATTGCGAAAGGCGATCCAGGTTTCGGCATTGGCGGGCGTGAAGGTGCCGGCGCGCCAGGCGGTGTAGTCCTCCGGACGTTCGGCGATCAGCTCCGGCTTGCGACGCCCCGTCCATTCGCCCATGTCGAGCTCGCGAAACCGCTCGTCGGACGGCGCGTCCGGATGTCCGATCAGCGCAACGGTCTGCCGCGTCCGGCCGAGATCCGATGCGATGATACGGGCGGGCTGCAGCGCCTTGGCATAGGGGCGGAAACGCCGGACCTGGGCAACGCCGCGTTCAGACAGCAGCGAGTTGTCCTGGCCCTGCAGCCGTTGTTCGGCGTTCCACTCGGTTTCGCCATGGCGCATGAGGATCAGCCTCATTGATTTATCCTTTCTCCGCTGACGGCAAAGACAGCGTCAGGGGTCCTGATGAATGACAGTGTGACGGCGTCCCCGGGCATTGCGCTGAAGTAACCCTCCGCCATGCCGGTGATGCGCAGATCGCCGAGCATGGCGGTGACCATCGTGCGTCCGGCGATCGGTGCTGCCTCGGCAAACCGCGCGGTGACCGACGGTTTGTCCGGCACCGCGCCGACGCAGACGTCCTCGGCCCGATAGAGAAGCTGCACCTCTGGATGGCCAGCGGCGATCGAGCCGGACACCAATGGCGTATCATTGAACACGAAAGTCTCTCCAACCCGGCGCGCCGGTAGGAGGTTGGCCGGCGGCGTGCCAAGAAAGGTGGCGACGAAGGTCGTTGCCGGGTTGCGCAGCAGCTCGATCGGCTTGCCGAACTGCTCGACACGACCATTGTTGAGCACTGCGACGTGCGTCGCCATGGTCATCGCTTCCACCTGGTCGTGGGTGACATAAACCGACGTGGCGCCCGTTGCCCGGTGTATCCGCATCAATTCGCTGCGCATCTCGATGCGCAGCTTGGCATCGAGGTTCGACAGCGGCTCGTCGAACAGCAGGATGCTGGGTTCGGGCGCGATCGTGCGGGCGATTGCCACGCGCTGCTGCTGGCCGCCGGAGATTTCCGCTGGATAACGTTCGGCAAGGGCACCAATGCCAAGTAGGGCAAGCACCTCCTTGACGCGGCGGTCGCGTCTTTCGCGCGGCCATCGCGCGACCTTCAACGGCCAGGCAATGTTGCCGGCGACGGTCATGTGCGGCCAAAGGGCGTAGCTCTGGAAGACGAGGCCGGCGTTGCGCCGCCCCGCGTCGGCGATGACGCCTCCCGCACCACTGGAGACCGTCTGGCCGACAAAGGCGATCTCGCCTTCGCTCGGGCTTTCCAGGCCTGCCAACATGCGCAGCAATGTCGACTTGCCGCAGCCGGACGGGCCGACGAGTACCAGGAACGAGCCGGCCGGGACCGAAATGTTGACATCCTTGACCGCCGTGAAGGCGCCAAATCGTTTGACGAGGTTGCGGATCTCTATGGCGTCCGCAGCGCCGGTTGCTAGGGCGTTCATGACTCTTTCCATTTCTGGACGCGGTTCTGGAGGCCGTGGGCCAGAAACGAGGCCGCAAGGCAGACGATAAGGATGACGAGGGTTATGGCGTTGGCAAACTGCATGAAGCCCTCGGCGGCATAACGATAGGCGACCATGCTGAGTACGGGCGACGTCGCGGTGAACAGCAGCACGACCAGCGAGAGATCGCGCACCATCTTGACGAAGACGAGGATCGCACCGGCAAAAAGGCCGCGGATCGCCAGCGGGAAGATGATCGCAAACAGCCGCCGGAGCAGGCCGGCCCCGGTCAGCCGCGCGCTTTCCTCGATGTCGGCGGAGATCTGACCGAGAACCGAGCGGCCGGACTGCACGGCAAAGGGGAGATTGTGGGCAGAGGCTGCAATCACCAGCAACGCGAAGGTGCCGTAAAGCGAAGGCAGCGGACCAATCGGCGCACCGAAGAGCGCGATATAGGCGGCTGCAAAGGCAATGCTCGGCACCAGAAGCGGAACGAAGGCAAGCTGGCTGAGGATCGTGGCGAGCAGACTGCCGCGGCGCTGGACGATGGTATAGGCGAGCGCGAGGCCAAGCAGCATCGTCGTCAGCGCGACGACAAGGCCGAGGCGGATGGTATTCCAGATCGCGTCGATCAGCACGGGATTGCGGAAGATGCCCGCCTGCCCCTGGGCAATTTCGCCGCCGCCTTCGCCGATCCAGAAATGCAGCGTCCAGTTCGAAAACAGGGCCCCGCTTTGAGGCGCAAGGCTTGAGGCCGCAAGCACCAGGACCGGCGTCACCGTGGTCAGAAGACCGACGAGCACGGCGACGGCAAAGAGCGGCCAGCGCCAGGCGCCAAGGGGAAACCGTTTCGTGCGTCCGCCCTTGCCGGTGACCGTGATGAAAGCCTTGCGGCCGGAGACGATGCGGTCCGATATCCACAGGAACAGTGCGGAAACGGCGATCAGCAACAGCGCAAGCACGAAGCCGCGCTCGTTCTGGCCGGTTTCGATCATGCCGAAGAGGCGGGTCGAAAGCGTCTGCATGCGCACCGGCAATCCCAGGAGCGCAGGTGCGGCGAAATTGGCAACGGCGCCGGCGAAGGTAAGCGAAGCGGCAGCGATCAGCGCCGGCGTGACGACGGGCAGGATGATGCCGAAGAAGATACGCGGACGCTTCGCACCAGCCATCTGACCGGCTTCAACGAGATCGGCGCCGACCGAACTCAGGGCCGCTGCGATAATCGCATAGGCCAGCGAATAATAGTGGGCGATCAGCACGATCGCGGTCGGCACCAGCCCCCAGGCGAGCCAGTCGGGAATGGCAAGGCCATTGGTTTCGAAGAAGCCGGCGGAGCCGCCGAGCCGTGAGTTTCGAAACAGCGTCCCCCAGGCAAGCGCCGCGGCGAAGCTCGGGATCATGTAGGGCAAGGTCCCCATCAGTCCGAGCAGGCGACGTCCCGGCACGTCGGTCAGGACCACCAGCCAGGCCAGAAACCCGCCGAGGATAAGACAGCCGCTGGCGACCCCGAAGCCGAGGACCATGGTGTTGAACAGGGGGCGCCACCAAAGATTGAAGGACAGCGGGCTGAAGAGCACCGCCTGCCAGGCCCCGATGCCTGCAGGGGTGAGCGTCGACAGAAGGATGCGCACAAGCGGCGCCACCACCAGGATGGCGACGATGGCAACGAGGATTGCCGGCATGACGAAGCCTGATCGGAGCAGCCGGCGACCGCCCGATGGCGCAAAGGTCGATATGAATGTCATTTGCGAACCTCGGCATTTGCCGGCGCAGCCTAAGTTGCGCCGGCAATAAGCCCGTTATTGAAGCGTGATGATGAGATCGGAGACGCGCCCGCGGGCAGCGGCGGTCTTTGCCGGGTCGATGGTCCAGGCCTTCAGCTCGCCGAGTTTGACGGAGTCCGGATGGTGGGCGATGGTCGTGCGCGTGGCATAGTCGCCGGGAACGTTGAACGGCTCGAAGCCGGCACCTCCCGTCGGCGTGTCGTCGCCGAACATGAAGTCGATCAGCAACCGGGCGGCGGCCGGATGCGGCGCCTTTTCAGCAATCGTCAGAACGGCCGGAAACAGGATGCCGTTGGCGGGCTCGACATTGTTGGCGACTTGCAGTGCCCAGCCTTCCTTCTCATTGTCACGCCGGTCCGAATAGGTGCCGAAGCCGACGGGAGGGTTCTTGGCAGTGGCATCGCCGACGGACTTGTTGAGCACGTCGCTATTGGGGACGAGGATCAGGTCGTTGGCAAAGAGGTCCTTGATGAACTGCTCGCCGGCGCCCTGAAGATCGGCATCAACGGCAATGTCCTTGCCGAACTGCGCCTTGTAGGCCGCGGCCATCTCATCCGGATGGAGCGCAATCTCCGTCAGGAGGTCGAGCAGTTCGCCGCGCTGGCTCGGATCGACCATCAGCACCTTGCCCTGCCACTCCGGCTGGGTCAGCTGCCACAGGTTGGTAACCGGTGAACCCCCGGGAAAGGCTTTCTCGTTGTACATCAGCACCTTGGTCGAAAGACGCTGGGTGAGCAGCGGCCCCTTGTAGCGATCGTCGATCTGGGCGGCGACGCGCGGCGGCACATAGTTGACGATGCGCTTGGCTTCGAGAAGCTTGCTGAAGACGACGGGCGTGTCGGCGATATAGAGCACGTCGACGGCATGAACGCCTGCCTGCTGCTCTGCCTCCAGACGCGCGATCTGCTTTGTCGAGCTCATGTCGAGGCCGATCAGGTCGACGCCCGGATAGGCCTCCTCGAAGGCTTTCTCGATCTTGGCGATCCGGCTCGACAACGAAAAGACGGTGACGCTGCCCTCCTTCTGCGCAAGCGGCAGCAGTTGTTCGGGCGTCATGCTATCCAGATCTGCCGCCATTGCTGCCGTGGGCAGCACGACACAGGCCGCAAGTGCGGACTTCATCAGTCGCTTCAACATGGTTTCCTCCTCCATTTTCCCCACTCAATCAAAGTCGTTGAACAGCTCCGACAGTTTCTCCAGCCTGCCGATCACCTCGCGTTCATGCCTGCCGGCAATCGTCAGGACGATGCCGTTGACGATGGCAAAGGGGATGGTCGGTGTCTGAAACTCGCTTCCCGAACGCCCCCGCGGCGCGGCCAGCATCAAGTCCGCAATCGGCTCCATCAGCGGTCCGGCAAGGTCCGAAATCAAAATCGTTCGCGCGCCGACGCGCCGGGCATGCTGCACCAGCGGCGCATAGCTTTGCGGCTGCTTGCGAAAGGCGAGCGCAATGACGACGTCGCTCTTGTCCATGCTGACCATGCGCTCGGCGATGTCCCGGCCGCGGCCGGTGAGCGCGATCGTCGTCATGCCGAACCGGTCGAGGCGACGCTGCAGGAAGCCGGCGACGGACTGTGCGTGCCCCTGGCCAAACACGAACACCCGGCGCCCTTCGAAGATGATGTCGGCAGCGAGATCCACATCACTTTGCGGCACCGAGCGCGCGAGCGTTTCCAGGGCCGAAATCTCCGCGGCAATCAGATCGGTCAGATAATCGCCGTGCTCGACCTTGGCGACCGAGCGGCGCATGCGGGTCGCGGCATCCTGATCATCAAGCACCTCGCGCTGCAGCTGTGCGCGCAGATCCGGAAAGCCGCGGTAACCCAGCTTCTGCGCCAAACGGGTGACCGTCGCCTCATGAACGCTGGCCCGCTGCGACAGCTGCGGGCCGGACAGAAACGCAGCCTCCGCCCGGTTCTCGAGCATCGTCGCGATCAGCTTTTGGTCGGCCTCGGTCAGCCTTTTCGATTGTGCCTTTATGCGATCGATGAGTGTCATGGCGCTCTACAAGTTTCTTTGCATGACACATCGTTCAAGCAAACGACCTTGCAGTCAAGGCGACACCCGCAAGAATCCTTGCAAGGCTCTGCAAGGCTTGGCCCAGCACTCGAAAATCAGTCTAATCTCTAGGGTTTCCCGCGGCTATCGGACGAAATCCACGCCAAAGTGGGCAGAAAACTGGCGCTTGCGACAGTGTGGAACGTCGCCGACAAAAATCTTTGCAAAGACCCGCAAAGGAATGGACGCCGTGCTGCCGCTCATTGCAGAACGGCGGTCGAAGGCGCGGGCGGCTGCAAGGTTGTCGGCAGCGACGCATCGGCCCGGGCAGCATGACATTCACTGGCGGCCTCGACGTTCAACGGCGACCGGTGGGGAAGCTTTCCGGGAAGCGAGGCAACAGAGCTCCCGCGACGACGAGGGAAGGAGCGCAAGCGAAGCGCCCTTCGCACCGTTCAGGCCTCGAAATCGCCGAACACATCCTGCAGCCGCGTCAGCATGCCGACCCGTTCGCTGACCTCGTCACCCAGGACGACGATGATGTTGCTGAGCATCAGGTCCATGACGGCAATAGTCGTGGCAGCACCATCCCACAGGGGGCCATGCGAGCCCGGGACCACAAGGCAGATATCCGACACCTCTGCTGCCCAGGGGCAATATTCGTCCGTGTAGAGGATGACCTTGACGCCGGCCCGGCGCGCCTCCATCGCGAGCGGCTTCGCCTTGGCGGCAAAGCGGCGCACGTCGTGCAGAAAGAGCACGCGGCCCTCCACCGAACCATCGAGCAGTTCCGAATAGGTTCCGTTCAGGCCATCGACGAATTGCACCCGCGAGCGGGTATAGGAGAGCTGGCTGGCAAAATACTGAGCGATACCGCGCACGTTCTGATAGGCGGCGACATAGACTTCGCTGGCACCGATCAGCGCGTCGATCGCCTGCTGCCATTCCGGCGAGGTCGTCAACTCGTAGACCATGCCGAGATTGTTGATCTGCTCCTGAATCAAGCCTGCAAGCAGCTTGCCCTCGCGAATGTCTTCGCGCAGCCTGTCGACCGGACCCTTCACCTGCCAGGCCGGGTTGGAGCTGCCGCGCCGCAGCTCGTGCTTCAGCTGGTCGAGGCCGTCGAAGCCCATGCGCCGGAGGTAGCGCCCGACGGTCATCGGCGACAGCTCGAGACGGCTTGCGATCGACTTTGCCGTTTCGAACGGGATCTCCGCCAGATTGCGCTCGATGTAATGGGCAATCAGCTTGTCGGATTTCGACCGCCTGAGTTCCTCGCTCTGCACGAGCTTCAGGATTCGTTGTGCCACGTCCCCTCCCCGGAGATACTTCCGCCCGCTGACAGCGCCGCGCGTCGGATATGACGCGCAAACGACGCTGCAAGGCCTTTTAACTTGCGGCAGGCGGGCGGAATTGCCGATCTTTGTCGCCGCTACTGCGCCGTCTTCACCTTCGTCCAGACACGATCGAGCTGGCGCACGCCGGAGCCCAGGTCCTCGAAGATCTGGAGCCGTTGCATCGTTTCGGGCGTCGGATTGATTTCCTTGCTATTCTTGATCTGGTCGGGGGTCAATTGCCGTGCCGGTACGTTGGCGGTGCCGTTGGTCTGCTGGGAGACGTTGAGCGCGGCGACTTCCGGACGGGTGTAGAACTGCAGGAACTTAATGGCGCTATCCTTGTTCGGCGCGGTCTTCAGGACGCAGATATCCTCCTGGTACATGGTCGCGCCTTCCTCGGGGATCACGTAGCCAAGGTCCTTCTGGTTGGCAAAGACGTCGACCATCGCGCCGACGAAGAAATGACCGGCGGCGACGTCGCCGGACTGCACCATCGGCCGGGTATCGTAGGTGAAGGCAGCGACGTCAGGTTTCATCGCGATGATCGTATCGGCCGCCTGCTGCAGCTCGGCGGGGTCGGTCGAGTTGACCTTGTGGCCGTTGAGGATCAAGCCCACGGCCAGAACCTCGCGCATGTCGTCGAGCAGAGTGAACTTCAGCCCCTTTTCCTTGACGGTCGCAATCAGGTCCTTCCAGCCGACGACGTCCTTGCCCAGGACCTTGCGGTTGTAGACGATGCCGACGGTTCCGAAGGCGTAGGGCAGGCAAAACTCGCCCTTGGGGTCGCTCTTAGCCCTCAGGAACGCCGGGTCGATGTTCTTGAAACCTTCATAGGCATTGATGTCGGTTTTCTCCAGAAGGTCGAGCTTGGACATGATGTCCTGCATGTGCACCGACGGAAAGACGACGTCATAGCCGGTCGCGCCGCCCTGGATCTTCGCCAGCATCTCCTCGTTGGAGGAATAGGTGGAGAGGTTGACCTTGATCTGGGTCTCCTCCTCGAACTTCTTCAGGACCGCCGGATTGATGTATTCGCCCCAGTTGTAGATGTTGAGCTCGGCGGCATGGCCGAGGCCGGTCATGGCGATCAAGGCGGACAGCGAGAATGCGGCGGCCCGTGCGGGGCCGAAGAGTTTGGCCCTGGTCGCCCGGACGACGCGGCTTGCTTTCGTCATAGATAGTCTCCTCTGATGGTTCGTGGGGACTTGCGCCCCCAGGATCGGACCGTTCCCTGGTCCTTGCCGGCTCCGGCTTCTGCGGCCGTTGACACCGATGAGTAAATGGTATCCATATATCCAAAACGCACAAGCGTTATTTAAATAACATTTTGGGGAATGACAGATGCAGGATTCCATTGTCCGGCTGGAGGGGGCGAGCAAAGCCTTCGCCACTCCGGAAGGCGGGAGCGTGACAGCGCTTGATGCCATCGATCTTCAGGTGCGGCGCAACGAGTTCCTCACGCTTCTCGGACCATCCGGCTGCGGCAAGACCACGTTGCTGCAGGCGATCAGCGGCTTCGTCGAGCTCGACGGCGGACGCATCCTGATCGACGCGGAGGACATGACCGACAGGCCACCCTATCGCCGCCCCGTCAACACGGTCTTCCAGAACTACGCGCTCTTCCCGCACATGACGGTCGGTGAAAACACCGCCTATGCGCTTGAGGTCGCCGGCGTCGCCAAGGCCAGGCGGCGCGAGCAGGTGGCAGCCGCCCTGAAGATGGTGGGCCTTGAGGGCATGGAGGGCCGGCGCCCGCGCCAGCTTTCCGGCGGCCAGCAGCAACGGGTCGCGCTTGCGCGTGCCATCATCGCGCGTCCCAAACTGCTTTTGCTCGACGAGCCGCTTTCGGCCCTCGACAAGAACCTGCGCCAGGCCATGCAGATAGAGCTGAAGACACTGCAGCACGAGCTCGGCATCTCCTTCATCTTCGTGACGCACGACCAGCAGGAAGCGCTCACCATGTCGGATCGCGTCGCCGTTCTTTCGGGTGGGCGCATCCAGCAGCTCGATACGCCCCGCGCGATCTATGACCGCCCGGTCAACAGTTTCGTCGCGACGTTCATCGGTGCAAGCAATCTCTTCGAAGGCAGGATCGATGGCGACCGGTTGATGACCAGCGACGGTACGGAAATCCGCCATCGGCGAACGCCGTCAGCGGCATCGGGTGCAGCGACGGCGCTGATCCGGCCTGAGCAGTTCTTCCTCGCCGATGAAGCCGAGCCCTTTCCCTGTCTCCACATCGACCTGGAAGCCATCGTCTTCGTCGGCTCGACGTTCGAGCTGTTCGGCCGCACACAGGCGGGCAGAAAGATCGTCGCCGAGATCCCCGCCGGCCGTCGCAGCCTGATCGGCGACATCGAGCGGACGCGCCGCGCCCGGCTCGCCTATGACCCGGCAGCCGTACACCTCATTCACCCTTGCGCGGAGGCGTGACATGTCGATCGCCATTCGCCGCCGCGTCCAGCTCGCCGTCCTGCTCGGTCCCGTTTCCCTGTTCCTCGCCGTCTTCTTCCTCGGTCCGCTCGCCATCATGATGGTCACGAGCTTTCTGGCGCCAGGCCTCTACGGTGGCGTGGAATGGACCTTCTACCCGCACAATTTCGGCCGCATCCTCGGCTTTGCCGATCCGATGTTCGAGGATTTCGATCCCGTCTATATCGCCATCTTCATCCGCTCGGTGAAGATCGCCGCACTCACCGTTATTGCCGCTTTGCTGGTCTGCTATCCCGCGGCCTTCTGCATCGCCCGCCTGTCGGAGCGATGGAAGAATTTCTGCCTGTTCCTCATCACCCTGCCCTTCTTCACCAGCCTGATCGTGCGGCTGTTCGTCTGGGTGCTGATCCTGCGCCAGACCGGCCTCGTCAACGAGATGCTGCTGTCGACGGGACTGATCGCCCGGCCGCTGGACCTGATCTATACGGACGGCGCGATCATCCTCGGCATGGTCTATGTCTTCATCCCGTTCATGTTCATGCCTGTTTATGCCAGCGTCGAGAAGCTGGACTGGACGCTGGTGCGTGCCTCGCTCGATCTCGGCGCCGGGCCTATCCGCACATTCTGGCGCATTATCCTACCGCTGACGGCTCCCGGCATTGCCGGCGGCGCGATCATCGTCTTCATTCCGGCGCTCGGCAATTTCGTCGTCCCGGCCATTCTCGGCGGCGCCAAGGTGATGATGCTCGGCAATCTCATCGAGCAGCAGTTCCTGGCCGCCCGCAACTGGCCGTTCGGCTCGGCGCTGGCGATGATGGTCATGAGCGTGATGCTGGTGCTGCTGCTCGTCTATGTGCTCGCGTCTAGCCGCCGCGGCACCGACGCAGCACTTGCTCGCTGAGGTCCCCCATGAAGATCGCTCAATCCCTCTTCCGCGGAAGCCTGCTCGCCTACACCGCTCTCTTCTTCGCCTTCATCTACATCCCGCTGGTGGTGATCGCCGTTTATTCGTTCAACGCCAACCCGGTCAACATGATGACCTGGACCGGCTTCACCACCGAATGGTACGCCCAGGTGCTCGGCTTCAAGACGACGATCTCCGAGAATGCGCTCTATATCGAATCGACCGGCCAGCTTATTCAGGCGGTGTGGAACAGCCTCGTCATCGCCACCTCCACGACACTGATCGCCACCGTCTTCGGCACGGCCATCGCGATCGGCCTCTACCGTTTCGACTTTCTCGGTCAGCGTTTCTACCGGGTGATCATGTTCATGCCGATGCTGATGCCCGACATCGTGCTCGGCATCGCGCTTTTGATCTTCTTCGTCAATTCGGGGATCAGCCTCGGCCTGACGACGATCGTCATCGGCCAGTGCACCTTCCTGATTTCCTATGTCTTCATCGTTGTCTCAGCGCGGCTGGCCGGCATGGACAGAACACTCGAAAACGCCTCGGCCGACCTCGGCGCCGACGAATGGACGACCTTTCGACGGGTGGTGCTGCCACAGCTCCTGCCCGGCATCGTCGGCGGCGCGCTGCTCGCCTTCATCATCTCGATGGACGATCTGGTGATCACCTATTTCATCGCCGGCGTCGATGTGACGACGCTGCCGATGTTCATCTTCGCCATGCTTCGCCGCGGCATCAAGCCGGAGATCAATGCGATCGCGGTGATGATGCTGACCTTCTCCTTCGTCGTCGCCTCTCTCGGCCTCTACCTCCGCTCCCGGCAGAAATGATCATGGACAACAAACGCAAAACCGTCTCTCAAACACGCGCCCGGGACCTCGGCTTGCCATTCAAGGGCCGGACCGGCCCCTTCAACGCCATCACCGATGTCGCAGGGATCGCCGTCGGCTTCCACACAATCTCAGAAGACGTGCCGCGCCCGGGGCGCAAGCGCCCGGTCAGAACCGGGGTCACCGCCATCCTGCCACATGCTGGCTCGGCCGTGCCCATCCCGGTTTATGCGGGCGTGCATCGCTTCAACGGCAACGGCGAAATGACCGGCACTCACTGGATCGAGGATGGCGGCTTCTTCCTCGGCCCGGTGATGATCACCAACACCCATGCGGTCGGCATGACCCATCACGCCACGATCAAGTGGATGCTGGAGCGCTATGCCTCCACCTATGACAGCGACAATTTTCTCTGGATCATGCCGGTGGTCGCAGAGACCTATGACGGCGTGTTGAACGACATCAACGGCCAGCCCATCGGCGAAGCCGAGGTCCGGGCAGCACTCGACGCTGCCAGCGGCGGACCTGTTAAGGAGGGGAATTGCGGCGGCGGAACCGGCATGATCGCCTATGGGTTCAAGGGCGGCACCGGCACCGCCTCTCGGGTCGTCGAGTTTGGCGGGCGTGATTACACGATCGGCACGCTGGTGCAGGCAAACCATGGCCAGCGGGACTGGCTGACAATCTGCGGCGTACCGGTCGGCGAGCACATGCGCGATGGCACGCCGCAGAGCCAGATGCAGGAGCGCGGGTCGATCATTGTCGTGATCGCCACCGATCTGCCGATGGCCCCGCACCAGCTGCAACGCCTCGCCCGTCGCGCCTCGATCGGCATCGGCCGCAACGGCACGCCCGGCGGCAACAATTCCGGCGACATCTTCCTGGCGTTTTCGACCGCCAACCCGCAGCCGATGGCGCACCGCGCTCCGCCGCGCCTCGCGCTTGAGATCGTCAATGACGAAATGCTCGATCCCGTCTATCTGGCAACGGTCGACACCGTCGAAGAGGCGGTGGTCAACGCCATGATCGCAGCGGAAGATTCAGGCGGCACCGCGCATGACCGGTTCAAGATCGAAGCCATCAGACATGAACCACTTCTCGAGGTCATGCGGAAGTACGGGCGCTGATGCGGTTTCCCTGTGTTTCCCGCCCAGATTGCCGACCAAGGCAGCTTCGATGCCGTGCCTTTTTCGGCGCGCTTCTACCGGCTTAGGATTTGTCGGCGACGCCGCACTGACAGGCGAGGGTAACGGCTGGCTCTTGGTTCCGTTACAAGCCCTGAGCGAACCGTATGATGGCAGTGCTGACATCATCGGGCCGCTCCTGCGGCACCCAGTGCCCACAGTCGGGTAGGAAGATGGTATCCACCAGCTTTGGCACCAGTCGCGGCATCTCGGCGATGATCGCGCGCATGCCGGGAATGGCCAATCCGGTATCGCGCTCCCCCATCAGATATACTGCCGGAACGTCGACGAGCTTTCCCTTCAGGCAGGATTGCAGTGCCCAATTCCGATCAAGATTGCGGTAGTAGTTCAGCCCTCCGGAAAAGCCGCTTTGCCGGAAAGCGTGCACGAAATTCTCGAACTCTGCATCGCCGATCCAGTCCGGAAGCTTTGCGGGGACAGGAAGGCTGGCCAGCAGACCGTCGCGTTTCGACACCATGCCGAAGGGATTTGGCGTCCTGTCGTCGTCGCGCGGTCCGGCCTCGCCGGACGCGGCAAACATCAGTTTGCGCAGCGTCAACGCCACATCCCGCTCGAACTCGGCTTCGGCGACACCTGGCTCTTGAAAATAGAGCGCATAGAACAGTGCATCCGCGGTTTTCGGGAAAATCTGCGTCGGTGGAGCTGGCGGTTGCGACATCATCGGCACGCCGATGGCCACGACGCCGGTGAAGCGGTCAGGTCGCAGCAGCACCGCCTGCCAGGCGACGCTCGCGCCCCAGTCATTGCCGACAATGATCGCGTTCTCGACGCCGAGCGTATCGAGCAGCCCGACCATGTCGCCGGCGAGATGGAAGAGCGTGTATTGATCGACCTCGTCAGGGCGGCTGCTCTTGCCATAGCCGCGCATATCCGGCGCGATGGCATGAAATCCGGCGGCGGCGAGGGCCGCAACCTGATGTCGCCATGCATAAGCGGTTTCTGGAAAGCCATGGCACAACAAGACCGCCGGCCCTTCGCCCGCCTCCAGGAAGTTCAAACGAATTCCATTCGCGTCTACGAGGCGCTCCTGCATTCTCTTCTCCAAACAGTTCCGCGATCGGGCTTCGAACGAAACGATATCGCTACAGAAATCAAAAACCGTGCCCTTGTCCGCTTCATTCCTATGCGCAACACAATATGTTACGAACATCGACAGGTCAATAATTCATAACAAATTAAGTTACACATAGGAGTGGTCGATGCCACAGGACAACCGCCTTTCAAGAATGCTGCATGTGCTCGTTCACATGCATCTGCTCGGCGGCACCGAAACGTCGCAGACGATCGGCTTGATGCTCTCCACCAACCCGGTGGTGGTCCGTCGCACGATGGCGGCACTCAAACGGCATGGTATCGTCGGCTCGGAAGGCGGGCCTGGTGGCGGCTGGCTGCTGACCCGCGGCGCGGAAGAAATATCCGTTCTCGATGTCCACAAGGCGCTCAACGACAAATCCGTCTTTTCGCTGGGGCTGGCCGCCGATCATGCAGGATGCCCCGTTGAGCGGGCCGTCAACGCGCATCTGTCAAAGGCGTTCTTGGCGGCGGAAACGGTGCTCAACGACGAGTTTGGCAAGCTGACTTTGGCGCAGATTGCCCGGGAATTTACAGCAGCGCGCTAAGCGCGCCCGAGGAACCTTGGGGCCCAGAGCGTTTCGGATTTAGACGGGACCGCACAAACGCTCTATCGCTTTGTCTTTACGCATTTCCTGACGGAAAACCGCTTCGCACTTTTCCTGGAAATGCTTTAGTCGAACTCGGCGATGAAGCCCGGTGTCGGCAGCGCCCGATCGCGAGCGCCCCATGTTTCGATCGTGGCCGTCAGCGGCAGCTGGTTGGCGCGATAAGCCACATAGAGGATACCGGCCCCGCCAACCTTCGGAACCTGGCGAAACCATCTGGTGTAGTCGAGCGGAGCACCGCTTGCCCATCGCCATGGGCGAGAAGCATCGTCCTTGACAAGGCTCAGCCAGGGGCCGACGCGCCGGTGCTCGCCACCCTCGAAAGCACTGTCGAAGAAATGTCCGTCTCCATTGACGAGAGATGCGACGAAAGCGTTCTCCTCGGCAGAGCCGATTGTCGCGAGATAGCCGCCGCAGCGGACGGCCGTGTTGCTTGCATCCTCCCAGGCGACATGTTCGGCCCTGTAGGCGGCAGCATAGAGATGGCCGTCGAAACGGCCATAGGTCAGGGCGAGCGGGGAGAGACAGCGCACCATTTCCACCACCCGCGCATCCTCCAGGCCATCGAGGTCGGCCGCGTCATATCGGCGGGCTGTCGCAAGCGAGAGGATCTCCTGCTTTGGCGCCGTCGTCGCCAAACCAAGTGCTGCGGCCGTTTCCTGATTGACGAAACCGGTCTGCACGAGGCCGCGGGCGCGCTGGAACGATGTGATGGCGAGGCGGGTCTGGCTGCCGAAATTGCCAGCGACCGTTCCCGTGTCGAAACCGGCGCCGATCAACGACGTCTAGACCGCCGCCCTGGCCGGCCGGTCGGCGAATTCACGCTGCTCCTGCGCCATGGCTGCCAAGGGCGACCGCAGTTCTTCGCTTGCGGCATCATCGACGCCGACCTTGCGCGAGAAGCGCGCAAGCGCTTCGGCGAGGCCGCGGCCGTGGCAAAAAGGGGCATGTCGCACGTCCACTTAGCGCGTCACGAGCCTATCCCGCCTGCCTGAACTTGCGGCGATTGCGACCGAGAGCGATCGACTCCGCCGCCTCGATGATCGAGTCCGTATCGATGCCGAAATGCGCATAGAGGTCGGCGATCGTGCCCGTCTGCCCGAAATGCTCGACGCCGAGTGAGACGGTTCGGTGGCCATGCACCGATCCAAACCAGCCGAGCGTGGCGGGATGACCATCCGTCACGGCAATGATCTCGCAGCTATCGGATAGCGGCGCCAGCAGCGCCTCGATGTGACTTTCGGCGCTGTGGTGGCCATGACGACGGGCACGCTGTGCCGCAGTCCAGCCGGCGTTGAGCCGGTCGGCGGACGTCACCGCCAGCACAGCGACATCGCGGTGACGTTCCGCAAGTCGCCCCGCCGCCATCAGCACCTCGGGGGCGACGCAACCTTGATAGGCCAGCACCAGCTGGGTGTTCGGTCGCGGCTCGCGCAGCCAGTAGGCACCGTCGATCACGCCCTGGCGGAAGGCCGCATCCTCGCGGCGCTGCATCTGTTCGAGCGGACGGGTCGTCAGCCGGAGATAGACGGAACCGCCAGTCGTATCGCGCAGCCACGTCCGTTCGTCGTGCACGGCATCGCCATCGCGCTGCATATAGTCGAAGGACCAATCCATGATCACCGAGAGTTCGTCGAGATAGGCAGGCTCAAAACTGGCAAGCCCATCCTGGCTCATGCCGATCAGCTGCGAGCCGATCGATTGGTGAGCGCCGCCTTCCGGCGCCAGTGTGACGCCTGACGGCGTGCCGACGATCATGAACCGTGCATCCTGGTAGCAGGCGTAGTTCAACGCATCGAGCCCGCGCGCCACGAACGGATCGTAGACGGTGCCGATCGGAAGCAGGCGTTCACCGAACACCGAATGGGAAAGGCCGGCAGCCCCCAGAAGCAGGAACAGGTTCATCTCGGCAATCCCGAGCTCGATATGCTGACCGCCAGGGCCGAAGGCCCATTTCTGCGCCGAGGGAACCTTCTCGTCGCGGAACGTGTCGGCCTGCATGTCGCGGGCGAAAAGGCCACGCCGGTTGACCCAGGGGCCGAGATTTGTCGAGACTGTCACGTCAGGCGCCATCGTCACGATGCGGGCGGCAAGCGCATCGTCGCGCTGCGCCAGGGCATCGAGGATCTTGCCGAACCCCGCCTGGGTGGAAAGTTCGCGGTCATCGAGCAAAACCGGCCCGGCCGATTGCACCGGTTCAGACTTGAACCGCCGGGTACCCTGGGCAAAGAACGACACGCTCTTCAAAAAGGTCTTCGCAGCTCCGGCATCGGCGACTGCCGCAAACTCCTCCCATTCCGCGCCGACCCTGACGCCGATCTTCTGCTGGAAGTCCTGCATCTGTGCCTTGGTCATCAGGCCGGCATGGTTGTCCTTGTGCCCCGCCAGCGGCGTTCCCCAGCCCTTGATCGTATAGGCAAGGAAGACGGTCGGACGGTCATGGTCGATACTGGCAAAGGTCTCAGCAAGCGTCTGGATGCAATGGCCGCCGAGATTGCTCATCAGCTCGGAAAGCTCGTCATCGCTGCGCGAAGCCAAAAGCTTGCTGACATTCCCCTGATCGCCGATCTCGTCCTGCAGCCGCTTGCGCCAGGCGCCGCCGCCCTGGAAGGTCAAGGCCGAATAGAGCTGGTTGGGGCAACGGTCGATCCAGGCGCGCAGCGTCTCGCCACCGGGTTCCTTGAACGCCGATTGCTGCAAGGCGCCATATTTGACGACCTTCACGTCCCAGCCGAAAGCGGTGAAGATGGCCTCGATCCGCTGCCACAGACCTTCGCGAACGACACCATCGAGGCTCTGACGGTTGTAATCGATCACCCACCAGGTGTTGCGCAGATCGTGCTTCCAGCCCTCCTGCAGGCACTCATAGATATTGCCTTCGTCAAGCTCGGCATCGCCGACGAGCGCGATCATGCGACCGTCGCTGCGCTTTTGCGCCCAGGGCTTCGAGGCGATGTAATCCTGGATGATCGAGGCGAAGGCGGTGATACCGACACCCAGACCGACAGAGCCGGTCGAAAAATCGACATCGTCGACATCCTTGGTGCGGCTGGGGTAGGATTGCGCGCCGCCGAAGCCGCGGAAATTCTGCAGCTTCTCGCGCGTCTGGTTGCCCATCAGGTACTGAATGGCGTGGAAGACAGGCGCGGCATGCGGCTTGACGGCAACGCGATCCTCCGGCCGAAGGATGTGGAAGTACAGCGCCGTCATGATCGAGGTGATCGAGGCGGACGACGCCTGGTGCCCGCCGACTTTCACCTCGCCTTTTTCCCGGATGTGATTGGCGTTGTGGATCATCCAGCATGCGTGCCAGAGGACCTGTCGCTCAAGATCCTTCAGGCATTTCAGCGTGGCGGTCGAAAGAATCTGCTCTTCCATGTCGGCTCCTCCCAGAACCCGGAAACGCTACACCCAGCGACGCGAAATATCCGATCTATCTTTGTTGGAATTTTTGCCGATACCGGCAATACTGACCGCCGAAACGCCATTTTAGGAAATTTCATGCCGAAGAAGACGCCAAGCTTTGACGCCGCGACCATCCGTATTCTCGATCTCTTGCAGCAGAACGCCGAGATCAGCACGGCCGAGCTCGCCGATGCAACCGGACTGTCCGCCTCTCCCTGTTGGCGGCGGGTCAACGAACTCAAGGAGAGTGGGGTCATCAAGGGCTCGGTCGCGCTCGTCGACGCCTTCGCCCTTGGCCTTGCGGTCAACGTGTTCGTGCACGTCTCGCTCAAGCAGCAGGACCGCGCCTCGCTCGATGTCTTCAGCACTGCCATCAAGACCAAGCCGGAGATCGTCGAATGTTACCTGATGACGGGCGAGTCGGATTACATGCTGCGCGTCGTCGTCGAGGATCTGATGAAATATCAGGCGCTCGTCGTCGACTTTCTGACGACAATCCCTGGCGTCTCTAGCATCCGATCGAGCTTCGCGCTCAGCCAGATCAAATATACGACCGCGTTGCCGACAGAGCACCTGCGCAACGCCTGAACATGTTTTGTCGGGCTATTCCTGAGTTTTGAGGTAGCTTAACACGGCATCGGCGATCAGCCCCTTGTGCCGTTGCATCGTCTCCGGCTCGCAAAGGTCACGGCGGAAGATCGTGCCGAACGTGTAGCGGTTCGAGACACGGAAGAAGCAGAACGCGCTGATCAACATGTGCACGTCGATCGGATCTGCCTTGCGCTGGAACACACCTTCGGCAACACCGCGTTCCAGAATGCCGGCAATGGTTTCAATAACCGAGACGTTGAGATCGCGGATCGCTTCCGAGCGCATCATATGGGCGGCGTGATGGATGTTTTCGATGCTGACCAGCCGCACGAATTCCGGGTTGGCCTGATCGTGGTCGAAGGTGGTTGAAATCAGGGTGCGCAACGCAGCCTCGGGCGCGAGGCTCGACAGTTGCAGATCGGCCTCCAGCGTCCGGATCTTGCGGTAGGACCGCTCGAGTACGGAGAGATAGAGCCCCTCCTTGCTTTCGAAATAGTAGTAGATCATCCGCTTGGAGGTTCGGGTCTTTTCGGCGATCGCGTCGACTCGGGCGCCTGCGAGACCATGGGTCGCGAACTCGTCCGTCGCGACGATGAGGATGTCCTCCTTCGTGCGCTGTGGATCGTTCTTGCGTCCGTTCTCTGCTCGCGCCGCCATGCCCAATTACTTCCTCACCCTTGATTTTCAACGAGAAACGGCCGTGGCCGTCACGCATTGACCGCGGCTCCACTCCGCGTCCTGCCCAAAGTCTTATTGGGCTTGCCGGTTTCTTTCAAGACATGCCGCTTGACATTCGAACTAGTTAGTACATTTTGAAACGGCATCCTGGTCGCTTGGAGGAGAGATCGGCATGCCAGCCTTGCGCGCCTGGATGTCCTGATCGATGACGGACGTCACAGACCGCAAGTCGCGGTTGATCGCCTGGGAGGAGCGAAATGGTGAGGATAATCGAATTCTGCTTCCTGATGCTGAAGGTCGCCATCGCGCTTCTACTTGCGGGCATGGTGGTGCTGGTCTTCGGAAATGTCGTGCTGCGTTACGCCTTCAACACGGGCATCACCTATTCCGAAGAACTGTCGCGCATCTTCTTCATCTGGCTGACCTTTCTCGGCGCCGTCATTGCCATGCGGGAACATGCCCATCTCGGCGTCGACTCGCTGCTGCGCCGCTTGCCGCCGCTCGGCGCGAAGGTCGCCATTCTCTGCGGTCACGCACTGATGCTGGGCGCAACATGGCTGATGATCAGCGGCAGCTGGACGCAGACACTGATCAATCTGCATGTCGCAGCACCGGCCACCGGCATTTCCATGGGCTTCTTCTACGGCGCCGGCCTCGCCTTCGGCATTCCCGCCTTTCTGATCATCCTCTGGGACGCGTTCTGCGTGCTCACGGGTCGCATCGATGTGGCCACGGCCGAGTTCGTGCGTGACAGCGAGGATCAGGCCGTCCTCGACGACCACCCGACGCCTTCGCTCGCCCAACCCATCGCAAAGCCCTGAGGAGACGACGATGACCGTTACCATTTTCCTCGGCGCTCTGCTTGGTCCGATGGCCCTTGGTGTGCCGATTGCCTTCGCCCTGATCATCAGCGGTGTCGCGCTGATGATGTATCTCGGCCTCTACGACGCCCAGATCGTTGCCCAAAACGTGCTGAACGGCGCCGACAGTTTCCCGCTCATGGCCGTGCCCTTCTTCATGCTCGCCGGCGAGGTGATGAACACCGGCGGCCTGTCGCGGCGCATCGTCGATCTTGCCATGGCCTTGGTCGGCCATATCCGCGGCGGGCTCGGCTTCGTCGCCATCTTTGCCGCCTGCATCATGGCGAGCCTTTCCGGCTCGGCCGTTGCCGATGCGGCAGCGCTCGGCGCACTTCTGTTGCCGATGATGCTGAAATCCGGCCACGATCCGGCCCGCGCCGGAGGCCTGCTCGCCTCCGCGTCGATCATCGGCCCGATCATTCCGCCGTCGATCGGCTTCATCCTCTACGGCGTCGTCGGCGGTGTCTCGATCACCAAGCTTTTCCTGGCCGGCATTTTCCCCGGCCTGATGATTGCAGCCGCCCTCTGCGTGACCTGGTTGATCGTGTCGCGCAAGGAGCAGCATCAACTGCCGCCGCGCCAGAGCGGCGCCGTCAGGATGAAGACCTTCATCGACAGCCTCTGGGCGCTCTTCCTGCCTGTTATCATCATCGTCGGCTTGAAGTTCGGCGTGTTCACCCCGACGGAGGCCGGCGTCGTCGCCGCCGTCTACTCACTGTTCGTGTCGATGGTGATCTATCGCGAGCTGCCGCCGGCCAAGCTGTTCCAGGTCTTCGTGGCTGCGGCGAAGATCACCTCCATCGTCATGTTCCTCGTTGCCTGCTCGGCCGTTTCGGCTTGGCTGATCACGGTTGCCGACGTGCCCGGCGACCTCGCCGCCCTGGTCGAGCCGCTGATGGACAACCAGACGCTCCTGCTCCTAGCGATCATGGTGCTCGTCGTCGTGGTCGGCACCGCCATGGACATGACCCCGACCATCCTGATCATGACGCCGGTGCTGATGCCGATCATCAAGCAGGCGGGCATCGATCCGGTCTATTTCGGCGTGCTGTTCATCATCAACAACTCGATCGGCCTGATCACACCGCCGGTGGGCACGGTGCTCAACGTCATCTGCGGCGTTTCCAAGCTGAAGATGGAAGACCTCATGAGGGGGGTCATGCCGTTCCTGATCGCCGAGCTGATCGTCCTGTTCCTGCTCGTCTTGTTCCCGCAACTGGTGACCGCGCCGGTTTCCTGGTTTGCGCGATAGGCACAAAAAACACATGCAAAGTTCAACCGGCCGGAGGGAGAACCCGGCCAAGTATGGGAGGAAAACATGTTCAACAGACTGATGAAAATCGCGCTCGGGCTCGCCGTGCCGGTAGCGCTGATCGCAGCGAGCCCGGCGCTGGCCGAGATTCGCGAGCACCAGCTCAAGTTCGCCGCCGCCAACAACAAGGGCCATCCCCAGGTGATGGGCATGGAGAAGTTCGCCGAACTGGTGAAGGACAAGAGCGGCGGCAAGATCGAGGTCAAGCTGTTTCCGGGCGGCGTGCTCGGCGGCGACGTGCAGACCGTATCGGCGCTGCAGGGCGGCGTGATCGAAATGACGGTTCTGAACGCCGGCATCCTGGCAAGCAACGTCAAGCAGTTCGGCGCCGTCGATCTGCCCTTCCTGTTCAACAATGGCGAAGAGGCCGACAAGGTGATGGACGGCCCCTTCGGCACCGGCCTTGCCGATCTTTTGCCGGACACCGGGCTCGTTGGGCTGGGCTATTGGGAGCACCCGGTCACCAAGATCGAGGACATCAAGGGCCTGAAGATCCGCACGATCCAGTCGCCGATCCCGATCGAGCTCTTCAACAATCTCGGCGCCAATGCCGTGCCGCTGCCCTATACCGAGCTCTATACCGCGCTCGAGACCGGGACGGTCGACGGCCAGGAAAATCCGGCCGCAAACATTCTCAACGCCAAGTTCTATGAGGTGCAGAAGTACATGACGGTGACCCGTCACCAGTACAATCCGCAGATCGTGCTGATCAGCAAGAAATTCTGGGACGGTCTCAACGACGAGGAGAAGGTAGTGTTGCAGACCTCGGCCACCGAGGCCCGCGACTATCAGCGCCAGGTCTCGCGCGAGTTCGACGCCAAAGCGATCGCCGACATCAAGGCGACCGGCATGGAAGTCAGTGAGCTTTCGCCGGAGGAAACCCAGAAGCTGCGCGACGCAGTCAAGCCGATGATCGAGAAGTTCAGCGCCGAAATCGGTCCCGACACTGTCGCAGCCCTGTTCA
Organism: Ensifer sp. Root31; assembly: GCF_001424825.1. Taxonomy (NCBI): domain Bacteria; kingdom Pseudomonadati; phylum Pseudomonadota; class Alphaproteobacteria; order Hyphomicrobiales; family Rhizobiaceae; genus Ensifer; species Ensifer sp. Root31. The sequence continues at coordinate 245,219 of NZ_LMCO01000034.1, forward strand.
AGGAGCTTCAGACGCTTCGCGGCCAGTAAGCCTGCCGCCGGCCCGCTTTTATGCGGGTCGGCAACCAACCGATTGATGAAAGCCGTCGAGATGACTGAGACCCTTCTGAAACCGTTGAAAGCCGGATTGATCGGCGCCGGCATTCAAGCCTCGCTCACACCGGCCATGCATATGCGCGAAGGTGCGGCACAGGGCCTTACCTATGAGTACGAGCTGATCGACCTGACGCAGCGCGGCGCGAGCCCGGACGACCTGCCGCAGTTGCTGCGGGAGGCCGAACAGCGGGGCCTTTGCGGATTGAACATCACGCACCCGTGCAAGCAACTGGTCATTCCCTTTCTCGACGAGCTGTCCGACGAGGCCCGAGATCTCGGTGCTGTGAACACCGTCGTGCTCAAGGCGGGTCGCCGCATCGGCCACAACACCGACTGGTGGGGATTTGCCGAAGGCTTTCGCCGCGGTCTGCCCGGAGTAGCGCTGTCGCACGCGGTGCAACTCGGCGCCGGCGGCGCCGGCGTTGCGACAGCCTACGCGATCCTATCGATGGGGCTAACTTCACTGACGGTGTTCGACCGGGAGATCGAGCGCGCAGAAGCACTGGTATCCAGCATGTCGCCGCTGTTTCCACAAGCACACATTGTTGCCGGCACCGACCTTCCATCCGCTATGAGAGCAGCGGACGGTTTGCTCCATGCTACGCCAACCGGGATGGCGAAATATCCCGGCCTGCCACTTCCAGCCGAACTGCTCGAACCACATCATTGGGTGGCGGAAGTCGTCTATTTCCCGCTGGAAACCGAACTGCTGACTGAGGCCAGGCGGTGCGGCTGCAAGACGCTCGACGGCGGCGGCATGGCGGTGTTTCAGGCGGTCGGCGCCTTTCGTCTGTTTACCGGGTGTGAGCCGGATGCGGCCCGCATGCTTGCCCATTTCAAGGCCCTGACCGCCTGACGACAGGGCATCGAAGGAGACACGCATGAAAACCTCGATCGCGACCGTCTCTCTGAGCGGCGACCTGCGCAGCAAGCTGGAGGCGATAGCAAATGCCGGCTTCGACGGCGTCGAGATCTTCGAGAACGATTTTCTGGTTTTCGATGAAAGTCCGCGCCAGGTCGGCCAGATGGTGCGCGACCATGGCCTGGAGATTTCTCTGTTCCAGCCGTTCCGCGATTTCGAGGGCATGCCGGAGCCGCTCAGAAGCAGGACGTTCGACCGTGCGGAACGCAAATTCGACGTGATGCAGGAGATGGGAACCGACCTGGTGCTCGTCTGCTCCAACGTCTCTTCCGCCGCACTCGGCGGTCTTGACCGGGCTGCCGCCGATTTTCGCGAACTGGGGGAAAGGGCGGCCAGGCGGGACTTGCGGGTCGGATACGAAGCGCTCGCCTGGGGACGCCACATCAACGACCACCGCGATGCCTGGGAGGTGGTGCGCCGGGCCGACCATGCCAATGTCGGCCTCATTCTCGATAGTTTTCACACGCTGGCGCGCAAGATCGACGTCAACTCCATCCGCTCCATACCCAAGGAGAAGATCTTCATCATCCAGCTGGCGGACGCGCCGCTGATCGATATGGACCTGCTCTATTGGAGCCGGCATTTCCGCAACATGCCGGGTGAAGGCGACCTGCCCGTTCTCGAGTTCATGCGGGCGGTGGCCGCCACCGGCTATGACGGCTATCTGTCGCTCGAGATCTTCAACGATCAGTTTCGCGGCGGCTCGGCGACGGCGATCTCGGTCGACGGCCAGCGTTCGCTGCTCTATCTCGGCGACCAAGTGCGGCGGACTGAGCCGGACATTGCCCTGCCCATTCCCGAAATGCCGCCTCGATCAGGCGTCGAGGGCATTGCCTTCATCGAATTCACCATCGACGAAAGCGAAGCACCGCAATTCGAGGCGCTGATCCGCACACTCGGCTTCTGCAAGGCCGCTCGTCACAAGACGAAAAGCGTCACCGTCTTTCAGCAGGGCGATATCAGGCTGGTGATCAACACGGAAAGCCGCGGCTTTGCCAACTCTTCTTACCTGGTTCACGGCACTTCGGCCTATGCGATGGGCCTGCTCGTCGACGATGCCCGGGCCACGCACCGGCGGGCGCTGGCGCTCGGCGCCGAGACCTTCGCCCAGCCGGTGGACGAGGGCGAGATCGAGATGCCAGCCGTTCACGGGGTCGGCGGCGGCATCGTCTACTTCCTCGATCGCCACAGTGACCTCGGCAGCATATGGGACGTCGAGTTCGATCCGGTCGACGACCTCAGCGCGACCTCGGCCGGGTTGTCATCGATCGACCACATCGCCCAGACGATGCACTACGACGAACTGCTGACGTGGCTGCTCTTCTATACCTCGCTGCTGGAAGCCCATAAGACCCCGCTTGTCGACATCATCGACCCCTCGGGCATCGTGCGCAGCCAGGTGGTAGAGAACGCCGCCGGATCCCTGCGCATCACAATGAATGGCGCCGAGAACCGCAACACGCTTGCCGGTCGTTTCATCGCCGATACGTTCGGCTCCGGCATCCAGCATCTGGCCTTCAAGACAGACGATATCTTCAGGACTGCAGACGTGCTTGCGGCGGGCGGCTTTGTCTCGCTGGCGATCTCGCCCAATTATTACGACGACCTCGAAGCCCGCTTCGGGCTCGATCCGCATTTCACCGAGCGGCTGAAGGCGCACAACATCCTCTACGACAAGGACGAGCGCGGCGAGTATTTCCAACTCTACAGCCCGACCTTCTCTGGCGGGTTCTTCTTCGAGATCGTCGAGCGGCGCGGATACCGCGGCTATGGCGCGGCAAACGCGATCTTCCGGATCGCAGCACTTCGCAAGTTTCTGGAGCCGGCCGGCATGCCGCGCGCATAAGCGTCAGGCATGCGCCGGGCGTGCGCGCCGCGGGATGCGTCGCACCCTAGGGATGCGTTCGCAGCGTTCGCACCCTGGGGATTGACAATCCCGGCAGATTGCGGCGCCGCCTCGTCGATCTTCGGCATCAAACGCCACATGCTGCCAGGCGGCGCTCACGGTTTGCGCATCGCGCTACCTTGCGTCGAAAGCCGACGTAACAGTTACAGAAAGGCGATTTACTCTTCAAAGGCAGAGCTTTCCTGACTAGTGTGCGGTTGAGCAGACCACGTGGGACTGAACCTGGCCTTGTTGCTGAAAGGACGTGACATGACCGTGCCGAAAGTCGCCTTCTCTGTCTTTTCCTTCCTTCTGGCAATCACATTCAGTTTGTCGCCCGCTCACGCGCAGCAGGCGCCGGCCGTGGTCGTGGCGCCCGCCAGGATCGTCGACCTGCGTGAAAGCGTCGATCTGACGGGCCGCGTCGTCGCGACCCAGAAGGTCGACATCCGCGCACGCGTCGCCGGTTTCCTGGAGGCGGTCGATTTCAAGGAAGGGCAGACGGTAACGGCCGGGACCATGCTCTATCAGGTCGAGGACGGCGCCTATCGGGCGGCGGTACAGGAAATAGAGGGTTCGATCCAGGCGGCCGAGGCCCAGCGCGATCTTGCCGTACTCGAACGAGACCGTGCCAAGCAGCTGATCACAAGCAATACGATCTCCCAGGCCAAGGTCGATACCGCTAACGCCGAAGTCAAGAAGGCGGAGGCGGAACTCGTACGGCTCAAGGGCAGCAAGCAGAGCGCCGACCTCAACCTCTCCTATACCAGGATCACCGCCCCCTTCGACGGCGTGCTAGGCCTGACGACCGCCGATGTCGGCGCACTGGTCGGCCCGGATACCGGGCCGCTTGTCACGTTGACGCGGCTCGATCCGATCTATGTCGTCTTTCCGGTGTCCACCTCGCTGCTCCTGACCTACCGGGAGCGGGTGCAGAAGGGCGAGATGCCCGGCGGCGCCAATGTCGCGCTGACCTTGCCCAACGGTACCGAATATCCGCTGAAAGGCACCATCGACTTCATCGCCAGCAACGTCGCGCAAGGAACCGACACCGTGACGGTGCGCGCGCAGTTCGACAACCCGAACTCCCTGCTGCTCGACGGCACCCTCGTGCGCGTCATCCTTGAGCAGTCCGACAAGCAGGACGTTCTGGCGGTACCTGAGCAGGCGGTCCAGCGCGACCAGCAGGGCGCCTTCGTCATGGTGGTCGATGCTGCCTCCAAGGTCGAGCTGCGCCGCATCGACGTTTCCCGCTCCGCGCGCGGCCTTTCCGTGGTGAGCAAGGGGCTCAAGGAAGGCGAAAACGTCATCACCGAAGGTGTCGGCAAGGTCAGACCGGGCATCGTCGTTGACGCAGCAGCGGCGACGGGTGGCTGAGCATGATCTCCGAAATCTTCATCGATCGCCCGCGTTTTGCTGCCGTCATCTCGATCGTCCTCACGCTGGCGGGCCTGATCGCGCTCACCCGGCTGCCGATCGCGCAGTTTCCCGACATCGTGCCGCCACAGGTGAGCGTCACCGCAAGCTACCCTGGCGCCGGCGCCGAGGTGGTCGAAACCACCGTCGCCCAACCGATCGAGAGCAAGATCGTCGGCGTCGACGACATGCTCTACATGAAGTCGACGAGCGGCGCTGACGGTTCCTACACGCTCACCGTCACATTTGCCGTCGGCACGGACCCCGATATCGCCACCGTCAACGTGCAGAACCGCGTGTCGCTTGCCGAGGCCGGGCTACCGGCGGAGGTCAAGCAGACCGGCGTCAGCGTGCGCAAGAAATCATCTGCCCTGATGCAGGTGATCACCATCTACGGCAAGGACGACAGTTTCGATTCGCTGTTTCTGTCCAACTACGCCACGATCAACCTGATGGACACGGTCAAGCGGGTTCCGGGCGTCGGGGATGCCTCGCTGTTCGGCGCCAAAGACTATGCCATGCGCATCGTGCTGGACATCGACCGCCTGACCAATCTCAGTCTGACGCCGACCGATGTGATCAACGCGCTGAAGGCGCAGAACGTCCAGGCGGCAATCGGCCGGATCGGCGCGCAGCCGATTACCGACGATCCGCTGTTTCAGCTCAACCTGCAGACCCAGGGACGTCTGACCGACCCCGCCCAGTTCGAGAACGTGGTCCTGAGGGCCGAGCCGGACGGGTCCTTCGTGCGCATCCGCGATATTGCCAAAGTCGAACTGGGTGCCGCGAGCTCCGACTCGAGCGCCCGCTTCAACGGCAAGCCGGTTGCGATGATCGGCACCTACCAGGCACCGGGAGCCAATGCGCTTGCGGCCGCCGAAGGCGTCAAACAGGCGATGGAGCGCCTTTCCCAGTCGTTTCCTGAGGGACTGACCTATTCCGTCTCCTACGACACGACCCAGTTCGTCGAGGCGAGCGTCGAGAATGTTGTGCATACGCTGCTGGAAGCGTTCGTACTCGTCATCATTGTCGTCTTCCTGTTCCTCGGCAATGTCAGGGCGACATTGATCCCGCTCGTCGCCGTGCCCGTCGCGCTGATCGGCACCTTCGCGATCATCCTTGCCATGGGCTTTTCGCTCAACACGGTGTCGCTGTTGGCGATGGTTCTGGCGATCGGCATCGTCGTCGACGACGCGATCGTGGTGGTCGAGAACATCGAGCGCGTGATGGAGGAGAACCCAGGCATGCAGGCGCCCGAGGCGGCGCGTCTCGCCATGGGCGAGATCACCGGAGCGATCGTTGCCATTACGCTCGTCTTGCTGTCGGTATTCGTTCCCGTCGCATTCATTCCGGGATTGAGCGGGCAACTGTTCCAGCAGTTTGCCGTGGCCGTATCCGTGTCGATGGTGATCTCCGCCATCAATGCGCTGACCTTGAGCCCTGCACTCTGCTCCATCCTGCTGAAGCCGCATCACGGGCCGAAGCGCGGCGTCCTCGGCTGGCTCTCGCGGCGGATCGATAACGGCCGCGATGGCTATGTCCTTGTCGCCGGGCATATCGCCCGTCGGGCGATCCTCGGCATCCTGCTCCTGGCCGTCGCAATCGGCGCCAGCGGCTGGCTTTTCCGTGTCGTGCCGACCGGCTTTCTGCCAAGCGAAGACCAGGGCGCCTACTTCACCGAAATACGGCTGCCGGAGGGCGCGTCCTACAACCGCACGGATGCGGTTGTGCGCGACGTCGAAAAGATGCTCGGCGGCATCGATGGTGTCGCCGACGTCATTACGGTTACCGGCTACAGCTTCCTCGATGGCCTGGCCAAATCGAACAGCGCCTTTGCCATCGTCACGATGAAGCCGTTCGCCGAGCGGACCAGCGCGGCCAGTTCCGTCGATGCGGCGATCGCAACGACCATGGCCAAGGGCACGGCCGTCCGCGGCGCGCAGATCTTCGCGTTCAACCTGCCGCCGATCATGGGCCTCGGCACGGGGTCGGGCTTCGAATACCAGCTGCTCGACCTGCAGGGCCGCCCGCCCGCAGAGCTCGCTGCAACCGCCGGCGGCCTGATCGTCGCCGCCAATCAAAATCCGCTGCTTGGCCCCACCTTCACCACCTATTCCGCAAGCTCGCCGCAGCTCTATCTCGATCTCGATCGGGATCGCCTGCAGGCGCTCGGCGTATCCGTGAGCGACCTTTTCAACACCCTGCAGGGAACGCTCGGGTCCTATTACGTCAACGACTTCAACCTCTTCGGACGAAGCTGGAAGGTCAATCTGCAGGCGGCCGAAGCCGACCGCAGTTCGGTCGACGACATCTCGCGTCTGCACGTCCGCAACGCGTCCGGTGGCATGGTCCCGGTCGCCTCGGTCGCGCGCGTCGAATACGTCATCGGCCCGCAGTCGATCGTGCGGTACAACAACTATCGCTCGATCACGCTCAATGGGCAGCCCGCCCCTGGCGTATCGTCTGGCGAGGCGCTCGCCGCGATGGAAGCCCTGTCGGCAACGACCCTGCCAGCGGGCTACAGCTACGAGTGGACCGGCACAGCCTTGCAGGAGCTTGAAGCGGCGGGACAGACGACGGCTATCCTCGCGCTTGCGGTGCTGTTTGCCTATCTGTTCCTCGTCGCGCTCTACGAAAGCTGGACGATCCCGGTCCCTGTGTTGCTGTCGGTGGCCGTCGGCGTCGCGGGCGCCCTGGTCTCGGTTCTCGTGGCGGGCCTGTCGTTCGACATCTACGCCCAGATCGGCCTCGTCGTGCTGATCGCACTCGCCTCCAAGAACGCGATCCTGATCGTCGAATTCGCCAAATTCCATCGCGAGAAGGGTGCTGGCATCGTCGAGGCCGCGGTCGAAGGCGCACGCGCCCGCTTCCGCGCGGTGATGATGACGAGCTTCGCCTTCATCGTCGGCCTCGTCCCTCTGGTCACGGCGCAAGGGGCAGGCATGCTGAGCCGGCGGGCCGTCGGCACGGGGGTCGCGGGTGGCATGCTTGCGGCCTCGCTGATCGGGATCTTCATCATCCCTGCCCTCTATGTCGTGTTTCAATCGTTGCGCGAGCGCGGCCATCGGCTTGCCGGTCTTTCGACCACAGGCGGGGTGCACGCACCGGCAACGACGAGCGATACCGAGGCCAAGCATGTTTCCGCGGAGGACGGCGAACAAGCGCGCCCGGCCACAATCGAGCAAGGCAGTCCCTAGAGCGTTTCCGGTTTAAGCGGAGTCGTAGAAACGCTATATCTCTTTGTTTTTACGCATTTCCTGACGGAAAACCGCTTCGCACTTTTCCTGGAAATGCTCTAGAGGGAGGGCCGGTTCAGCAACAGGCTGAGATAAAGGCGCCTGCACGCGGCCGCGGATGACACGGCGGTCGTCAATCCCCCCCCCCCGGTGCACCGTACAACTGCTTGACAGCCTGCGCGAAACAGCGGAAAAATATCACCATGGGGTCGCGATCACCCCACGAGGCGACAGCCGAAGTATCGCGTCCATTCAACCGCTCAGACGGAGGACGCGTTATGCCGTCACCTCTTGAAATTTCCCCGGACAAACTTGCCCGCCTCATTGGTACTCCCAAATGTCCCGCGCTGATCGATGTCAGGATCGGCGAGGATTTCGATGCCGATCCGCGCTTGATCCCCGGATCGCTCCGGCGCGACTACCGGCTCGTTGAGAACTGGGGCAACGACTTCGCGGGACGATCCGCCGTCATCATCTGCCAGCGCGGCAAGAAGCTGAGCCACGGGGTCGCCGCCTGGCTGCGGCACGCGGGAATTCCGGCCGATGTCCTGGAAGGCGGCTTTGAGGCCTGGGTCGAAGCCGGCTATCCGGCCGTGCCCGTCTCGGCCCTGCCGAAACGTCAGACGGACCGACACACGCTCTGGGTCACGCGCGCGCGCCCGAAGATCGACCGCATCGCCTGCCCCTGGCTTATTCGGCGCTTCGTCGATCCAAACGCCGTCTTCCTGTTCGTGGCACCCGCCGAAGTCGAAGCTGTCGCGGACCGCTTCGACGCCACGCCCTTTGACATCGACGCCCCGATCCGTTGGAGTCATCGGGGCGACCTCTGCACCTTCGACGTGATGGTCGAGGAATTCGGATTGGCAACGGAGCCGATGCTGCAGCTGGCAACCATCGTGCGGGGCGCAGACACCTCGCGCCTCGATCTCGCTCCAGAGGCCGCCGGCCTGCTTGCGGTTTCGCTCGGGCTCTCCCGCATGTATGCAGACGATCATGAGCAGTTGCAAGCAGGCATGCTGCTCTACGATGCCTTCTACCGCTGGTGCCGCGATGCGACCGGTGAAACGCACAACTGGCCCACGCCGAAAAAGGGTGCATGAAATGACCGATGTCGTTCACACCGCCGACGCCAGCAAGGCGTCGGCGCCCCATGGCCACGGCATCTCGCTTGCGGAAGCGTTCTGGGTCTGGGTTCGGATCGCAGCCCTGAGCTTCGGCGGCCCGGCGGGCCAGATCGCGGTGATGCATCGCATCCTCGTCGACGAGAAACGCTGGATCGGCGAGCACCGTTTCCTGCATGCGCTCAATTACTGCATGCTGTTGCCCGGTCCGGAGGCGCAGCAGCTGGCAATCTACATCGGCTGGCTGATGCATCGCACCGCCGGGGGCCTCATCGCCGGCATATTGTTCGTGGTTCCGGGCTTCCTTGCCATCCTGGCCTTGAGCTACGTCTATGCCGCCTTTGGCAATGTCAGCGTGATCGAAGGACTGTTCTTCGGGTTGAAGGCGGCCGTGCTTGCCGTCGTCATCCAGGCGGTTTTCCGCATCGGCAGCCGGGCGCTGAAAAACAGGCTGATGATCGGTATCGCGGCGATAGCCTTTGTCGCGATTTTCTTCTTCCGCGTCCCATTCCCGCTGATCATCCTGACGGCCGGCATTGCCGGCTACATCGGCGGACGCCTGGGCTCGCCGCTCTTTCGCATCGGCGGCGGCCACGGCAAAACAACCGGGCCAATCCTCAAGGACGAGGATTCGGCCCTGGGTGAACAAACACCGATCCACGCCCGCCCCAACCTCGCCTGGTCGATGAAGGTGTCCGCGGTGTTTCTCGCCCTATGGCTCGCGCCACTGGCGCTGCTGTTTGCGCTCGTCGGGCCGGACAGTGTCTTCACCGAAATCGGATGGTTCTTCAGCAAGATGGCGGTCGTCACCTTCGGGGGCGCTTATGCTGTGCTCGCCTATGTCGCGCAGGAGGCCGTGCAATATTACGGCTGGCTCAAACCAGGCGAGATGCTCGATGGCCTCGGCATGGCGGAAACAACCCCTGGCCCCCTGATCATGGTCGTCCAGTTCGTCGGCTTCATGGGCGCCTATCGCGACCCCGGCACGCTTTCTCCGATGACGGCAGCGACGCTGGGCGCAATGCTGACGACGTGGGTGACCTTCGTGCCCTGCTTCCTCTGGATTTTCCTCGGGGCGCCCTTCATCGAGAAGCTGAGGGGCAATGTCGCCCTGACCGGCGCCATGTCGGCCATCACTGCTGCGGTCGTCGGCGTCATCCTCAACCTTGCGGTCTGGTTCGGCCTTCACACGTTGTTTTCGCAGGTCGTCCCGTGGAGCGTCGGCAGCCTTGCGCTCGATGTGCCTGTCCTGAGCTCGCTGGTGTTGCCGTCACTCTTGCTGACGCTTGCGGCGGCGCTGGCGATCTTCCGCTTCAACACCTCGGTGATCGCGACATTGTTGGCTTCGGCACTCGCCGGCATGATGTGGGTGCTTGTCACTGCATAGGGTCGTCGCGTGGGACACCGTGGAAACCTGTGAGTATGGCCCTCCCGTTGCGGCAATCAGGCCGCAACACTCCCGGTCGACGGCATGTTGGCGTCCCCCCAGGTCTTGAGCGCAAGGATGACCGGCTCCAGCGTGCGGCCACGTTCCGAGAGATCATAGTCGACCCTGGGCGGAACCTGGGCGAACACCTTGCGCGTGATCAGGCCGTCGGCCTCCAACTCGCGCAACTGGTTCGTCAGCATGCGCTGGGTAACGTTCGGCAGCTTCCGGCGGATTTCGTTGAAGCGCATGGTGCCCGACATCAGGTGGTAGAGAACGACACCCTTCCACTTGCCGTCGATCAGGCTGAGCGTCGCTTCGACGGCACATCCCGGACTGCAGTCGAAACGATCGTGGCGTGTGCGTCCCATCCAATGGTATCCTTTTCGACACTATGGGCTTTTTATGTGCGTTCTTGCGATATTGCAGCATAGTGCGCATCTTGGCCGGGTTCAACCGATGGAGCATTCAATGCGAGCCGTAGCCTACCAAATCTCCCAACCGATCGAAGCCGAAACGTCGCTGGTCGATATCGAACTGCAGCGCCCGGAACCCGAGGGCCGGGACATCCTCGTCGAAGTCAAGGCGATCTCGGTCAATCCGGTCGACACGAAGATCCGCCGCGGAGTGAAGCCCGAACCCGGACAGTGGAAGGTGCTCGGCTGGGATGCCGCTGGTGTGGTCAGCGCCGTCGGGCCGAATGCGTCCTTCTTCAAGCCGGGCGACGAAGTCTTCTATGCAGGCGCCATCAACCGCTCCGGCACCAACGCCGAATTTCATCTGGTCGACGAGCGTATCGTTGGCAGAAAGCCGAGGTCGGTGGATTTTTCTGCCGCCGCCGCCCTGCCGCTGACTTCGATCACCGCATGGGAAATGCTGTTCGATCGTCTTGACGTCACCCGCCCGGTCGCAGGCGCTGCAAATGCGATCGTCATCATCGGCGGCGCCGGTGGCGTCGGCTCGATCGCGATACAGATCGCACGAGCGCTGACGGACCTCACTGTCATCGCCACTGCGTCTCGCCCCGAAACGGTAGAATGGGTAAAATCGCTCGGCGCCCATCACGTTGTCGATCACCGGCAGCCGCTTGCTGCACAAATCGAAGCCCTCGGGCTTGGCCAGCCGGGCTTCGTGTTCTCGACGACCAATACCGGCGATCACCTTGATCAGATCGTCGAACTGATCGCGCCCCAGGGACGTTTCGGCCTGATCGACGACCCCAAGCAACTCGACGCGCTTCCACTCAAGCGCAAAAGCATCTCGCTGCATTGGGAGCTGATGTTCACACGCTCGCTGTTTGCGACCGCCGATATCGAGAAACAGAATGTCCTCTTGAACAGAGTGTCGGATCTGGTCGACGCAGGCAAGATCAAGTCCACGCTCAACGAGCATTTCGGGACGATCAATGCGGCCAACCTGAAGCGCGCGCACGCGGTAATCGAGTCCGGTAGGGCCAAGGGCAAGATCGTGCTCTCCGGTTTTTAGACGAGCGGGCGAAGCGCCGCCTTCCTCTTTCGCAAAAGCATGATGCCTGCTGCGAAGCCGCCCCATCGGGGCGGCCACGGCCGGCGTGTGTGCGCAAAAAGATCAAAAGAGGTCATGGGGAGGAGGCTGCCTCGACGACCGTACTTGCCGCCTGCTCCAGACCCGACGCCATCCCGCCAACCGAGCCTCTCGCGCCGCCAGGCGTCCCTATCCACAAGGATTGCAATGATGACACATTCCGCCGAGAAGGTGATTTCCTTGGCAATACTGACCGCAGAACCCGGCAAACGCGACGCATTGCGTGACGGGCTGCTCGCGCTGATCGAGCCGACCCGCAACGAGCCCGGCTGCCTCGACTACGTCCTGTTCGAAATGCAGGAAGAGCCGGGCACGTTCTACATGCGAGAAGCGTTCACAGACGGGGCCGCCCTCGACGCGCACTTTCAGACGCCGCACTTCCTGGCATTCGCAGCGACGGCGGACGACCTGCTCACCCGCCCTCTGCAACTGGTGTTCCTCAACCAGATTTCCGGCTGACGAAATCGAAGTCTTGCCCTGACGAATGCGCGCTTTGCCACGCCGGTGCAGGCGTTTCCGCATTCGGCAGCAGCCCGCTTTTCCCCCAAGCACAGTCGGCGATCACCACTCTGCGATTGCCCGTCGGCCAGAGATCGAATTGCACGCAAAGGCGTGTCACGCGTCGGTCACGCGCAAACAGAGAAGAGGCGTGTTACTACAACCATACCCGCAGCGGCGCGAGTGTTTGTCGTCAATCGCCGTATGGTTTGAGCAAGATCATGCAACGCTATCTTTTTCACATCCACCTGGCAGGCGTCACCAGCCGCGACAAAGTCGGCACCCTGCTTGCCAGCGATAGCCAGGCCGTCGAACACGGCCGCCTGGTGGCGGACGAAATTGCTGAGGAGGATGACTATCATGGCGTCATCGTCGCGGTAGAGAATGCCGAGGGTCGGCTGTTGGCGCGGCTGACGGCTTCCAGAGCGATGCCTCCCTGGCTGATCGCGAGATCGAAGTTCGAGCATGCCTGGGCGGAAATGAGCATCGATTTCAGTAAATTATAATGTAACAGCAAGATTTCAGCACGAAAACTATAGGCATCTGGCTACAGCGCCGCGCGTCTTATTAGACGCGCAAAGGTCGCTGTAGCACTTTGAATGGCTGCATGTTTTTATCCTTAAATCGAATACGATTTGAGGAAACATGCGGTGGGCAACTCGCCGGCAAGGTGGAAGAGGCATCGATGATGCCTCTTCCTTCGATGTCGTCTCAGAATGTCGCCTTGGCACTCAGGATGAAGGAGCGGCCGGGTTCATAGAGTGGCGTGACGGTGCCGAATTCCTGACCGTAGGTGGCGCGCTCTGAGTAGGTCTCGTCGAAGATGTTGTTGATCTCGGCGCGCAGGGTCAGATTGCTGTGGCTCGGCGGCTGATACTCGACGAAGGTGTTGAACACCTTGTAGCCCTCAAGAGGCGGGGTGCCGGCGGCAACATCGTCATTGTCGAGTGCGATCTCGACATCGCCGCCGATGGTGACACCCCAATCGATGAAGCTGTGCGCGGCCAGGAGCGTGATGAACTGACCGGCCGGGGCCGCCAGATAGATACCGGTGTCGGAGTCGGCCGGCTTGCCGTCGATCGAGACATCGATATTGGCGTATTTGACCTTGAAGTAACCGTCGCCCCAGTCGTATCCGGCACCGAGCTCGAAGCCCTTCGAGCGCACATCATGATTCTCGATGGCCCTTGCGACCGCGTATTTGGCTGTGCGTGCGTCGTCGATATCTGTGTAGAAGAGGCTGCCTTCCACGGTGAAACCGTCATGCTTGGCGACAAGGCCGAAGGCATAATTGTCGGCCGTTATTGGCTCCGGGCCGGTTCCATAGTTCCAGTTCGGGTTCATGATGAAGTTTTCGGCAAGCGGGACGCCGGCCCAGACGTGGGAGTAGCCGGCTTTGGCCGTCAGCAGGTCCTCGATCAGATCATATTCGCCGGAGACGTTGCCGCTGAAACCGGCATTGTCCCACTTCTCATTTGTGGTGCCGGTGAACCATTGCTGGTCGCCGCGCGCACCGAAGGAAAGCCGGGTGCGTTCCCAGGGTTCGAGCCGCGCCTGCGCATAGATGCCGACATTTCGCGCGCGCTCGGTCGAGGCATCGAAGCGATCTTCGAGTTCGGCCTTGTCGTTGTAGAAATCGACGCCGGCGGTGATGCTGCCGAGATCGAAGCTGAACTTGTTTTCGAACTTGCCGTTGAAGCTGCCGGTTTCGCCGGCTCCGGGATAGGGGACCGATATCGTGCTTGGCGGCACCGGGCGAGGAAAGATCGGGATCTCTAGCCGCGTCGAGCTGTAGGCCAACACCACGGTTGGATCCCACCAATCCTCAGGCGTGCTGTCGGTATAGGAGAAGACCGTGTTCTGCCGGTCGAACGTATAGTCGCGCACGCGCGGTTCCCACGGCGGGCGGCCCGAGATGAAGCCGGTATTGGCGCGGAACGGGCGCGGGGCGTCGTCGTAGACGCGTTCATGGCTGATCTCGAAACGATCACCACTCTCGAACTCGTATGCCACCTTGCCGAGCCCGCTCAGGAGATCGGTGCGCGTTCCCTCGACGATGCTGCCGTTGCCGGATTTGAACTCGTCCCCCTTGGCAAAATTGAAGTAGCCGAGAAATTCGAGCCCTTCCTGCATGCCGTAGGCGGAGATTCCGGTCTGGAAGGTTTTGCTGTTGAAGTTGTAGTTGGAGCTGACGAAGCCGCCATAGCCGTCGCCGTCGAGCAGGTCGCGGGCATCCTTCGTTTCATAGGCAATGGCGCCGCCGAGCGCGCCTGGTCCTACATCCGCAGGCGCGATGCCGGCATCGACGCGCACAGCCTTCAGCAGGCTCGGATCGATGAGGTTGGTTGCGTTGTGATGGAAGACCTTGTTGTTCTGGCGGCCGCCATCCATGGTAACGGCGAGATTGTTTTCCTCGATGCCGTGAACATAGACCTTCTGCGACATCGGCAGCGAGCTACCAACCTCGATCCCTGGCTCGCCGCGGAAGACGTCGGCGATATTCGCCGGGTTGAGAAGTTCGAGCTCCTTCTGGCTGATGACGATTTCACCGACGCCGGTGGCGTCCCCGAATACCGAAATCGGATCAAGCGCCGTAGAGCCGTCGGCCGGCGCCACTGCCGCGCCGCCACCGGCCGCCCCTGTCCCGATCACGGCCGTTCGCCCGCCGGAGATGCGATACTCGATGCCCGTGCCGGAAAGCAGCCGTGCAAGCGCCTCCTCCGGCGCGTAGGAACCGACGACCGCCTTGGACATGACGCCACGGGACACCGAAGCGGCAAGCGTCACCTGCAGGCCCGATTGCCGGCCAAAGACGTTGAGCGCGTCGGCAAGCGGTTGTGCCGGCACGTTGAAGTTGCGAGCGGCACTCACTTGTGCCAGTGCATCCTGCGCAAATGCCGGGCTCGGCCAGTTCAGCGACGAGGCCAGGCAAATCGCCATTGCCGTCGTTGCCATCAGCCGTCCCATCGGACGCCCGCCGTCGTCGCCCCAATTCAAACGACGGGATCCCTTGCGGCCTTGCGATATGCACATCGTAGTCTCATCTCCTTGAATTGCGCTCCGTTGCCGAGCGCTTTTCAACAAAGACGAGGACCTCAGTTTCTTTTCTCAGAAAAATTGAATTTTATTGTCAGGATTTTCAGTATTGCGTCAGGACGCGACCATAGGTCGAAAAGGTGCGGACGCGGCCGCCATAGGGTTCGACCAGCGCCTTCAGCGCACCGTCCGGATCATGAAGATCATACAGACCGGTGACCTTAAGACCCGCGAGCTTTCGGTCCGGCACCGCTATCCACGCCGAGTGGTAACGTTGAAGCTGCTCGGCGACCGCACTGATGGACGCATCCTTGACGAAGATCCGGCCGCTGCGCCAGGCGGCGACCTGATCGGGCTGGATGGTGTTGCGGGTAACCGCGCCGTCGCTCGCATTCACGACAGCCATCTCGCCCGGAAGCAGCCTGAAGTCCGACGTTTCCCTGGCGTCCTCGACCGAGACCTGAACGACGCCTCTTTCCAGCTCGACGGTCGTTTCCCCTCCCGCAAGCCGAACGTCGAAGGCGGTACCGACGACCAGAACCGTGACGCCTCCGGCCTCCACCGTAAAGGGCCGCGCCGGATTATGCGCGACATCGAAAAACGCCTCACCGGAAAGCAACGTGACGTGGCGCCCGGCGGCGGTCATCTCCGTCTTGATGGCACTGTCGCCGCCAAGCTCGATGAGCGTTCCATCCTCCAGCGTCACTCTGGCATTCTGGCCGGTGGCGGTGATGTGATCCGCCTGAAGTCGGATCAGCAGCGACGGGCCGGCAAGGACGAGGAATAGGGTCGCGGCAATGGCAGCGACTGCGCTCATGACCGGGCGGCGCCAACGACGCCTGGTGATCGAAATGACGTTGGCGCGCGCCGCGCCTGCCCACAGATGTTCATGGGCCGGAGCCGCTTCTCCCATCAACTGCCAGGTCCTCAACGCATATTGCCAGGCCCGCTGATGATCATCAGAGCGATGCAACCACCGCTGGAAGTCGGCGGTGAGCTCGGGACAATTCGGCTCACCCTTCAGCCGCAGAAACCAGTCCATGGCTTCTTCCAGTGTAGCGGCTGCGATTTCCTGATCCTGGGTCAATATATCCTACGCCGGTCTGGGCCTCTTCCGAGGCACTTCTACCCGAACATTCCCTCATTTGACAAAGACGAATGACGCGCTTTTTTTTCTCAGGGAGCGACCACTTTAAGTCGCGTTGACCAGAAGTGCCGTGGCAATCTTCATCATCGCTGCCGTGACGTAACGATGGGCGCTGGCTGTCGATATGCCCAGATGCGATGCCACTTCTTCAAGCGTGTAGCCGCCGAAGCGGTGCATCTCGACGGCGACCCGCGCCTCGACAGGCAATTCCGAGAGGATCTGCGAAATCCGGCGAACGTCGTCGCACAGCAAGGTCGATTGTTCCGGCGTCGGCACGTCGGCAGGAACCGACCAGAACGGCACATCGTCCTGGTGGCCGATCGCGGCCACCTTCCGGCGCCTCAGCACATCGAGCGAGAGGTTCCTGACCGTGCGGTAGAGATAGGCGAGGAGCTGGCCTTTTGAAACCGTCCGGGTGCTGGAAGGCAGAAACCGGACAAACGCATCCTGGACGATATCTTCGGCAGCGTCGCGCGAGCCTAGCAGGCGGACCGCATAGGCGATGAGCGCCGGACGATGGGCAATAAAGATATCGACGCGCGTTTCGGATTGGGTCTCGGTCGTCATAGGATCCTGGCCGGGAGCGGGTTCGTCCGCGGCGACTGCTTTGCGCGAACGGGCGTAAAATTGGAAACATGTCTATAATAGTCAAGTTTAAAATTCGGTCAGCGGCGAACTTTTCCCAGAGAAGAACGAGGGTGTGTCTCAATCGCCGCCATCGTGCACGCCACTACGGTTGGGCGCGGCAGGCGCCACGGACGGCCTGCAGACGGCCGGTTTTAGAGACGCGAGATGGCTATCGCAAAAACCAAGGGCATCGTCAAAGCCTTGCGCCATTGGCGTTTGTGGCAATCCTGTAGCATGAAAATTTAGCCGCCCCAGCAGCTTGGTCTTTGATGGCCGCAGCGCCGCCACGTGAAGCGAAACGCGCATCCAGCCAGACGCGCGCCGGTCACGTGCAGAGCACGACATGTGACGATTGATCTCGGCGGGAGGTCATTATTGGCCGCAGCGCGTGAAATCCGATGGTTGTTCGCTGGCGTCCGGCCAGTTCGAACAGGACGCTGTGGCTTCGCACGACGCATCAATCGACAATCAGTGCGAAGACCTCAAGGATCATCGCCGCGAAGCGTGGGCCAGTGCCGGGGTGTTTGGCAACGGGCTTGCTGCAGGCCCCGCCATATTGCCGTCTACGGATTGGCGGCTAGCCCCCCATTGTCTTTCGCATGGTATCGCCACTGACGACGAGCCCCTTCTTTGCCGCGTCTTCCGCAAGCATCTCCCAGCTGTTTCTGATCGTTGTCGCCATCTGGATCCAGGATCGGTCGATGCCGTTCGCCTCAAGCGTCTCGATCAGCACATCCATTCGCTCGACGCACTCGTCAATATTCAGGTGCAACCGGGATAGCTGGTCGAGCGTAATGCCGGGATGATCCAACAGCCTTGGTATGGTTGTCGCCGCCTTTTTGACGAGCTCGTCTTCTTCGATCAATGATCGCTGCCACGCCTCACACATCGCTGCCCCCAACTCCTACTCAGAACAACAGGATCGATGCAGGCACGACACGGGTCAACGCACCAAAGCGGGCATCAAGGAGGCCATACATCCGTCATACGGTGGAACCTTAGTCCCTCTAGACAGGTTGCGCGTCGTAAAAAGAGCGAGAACGGGCACGGGCGATACCGATCGCAACGGCGTCAAACGACCGTGATCTGATTTCGACCGTTGCGCTTGGATTGATAAAGGCCCTCGTCGGCCCGTCGCAAGATATCGCCGATCGTCGCATCCGCCCGGGAAATTTCGGTGAGACCGCCACTGATCGTAGAAAAAAGCTCCAGCCTGTTCTGCAGTTCCAGCGAGATTTGCTGACGCAGCTTGTCTGCGATCGGCTCGCCCTCGCCGAGCGTCGTCACCGGCATCAGCACCACGAACTCGTCGCCGCCGAGACGTGCCAGCACGTCGTCCGACCGCAGTGCCCGCCGGCAGCCGGTGGCAATCGTCGCCAGCAGCTCGTCGCCAACGGAATGCCCCAGTTCGTCATTGACCGCCTTGAAATTGTCGACGTCGAACATCAGCACGCATGTCGGACGGCGGGTGCGCGTGGCCAGATCGAACTCGATCGCAAGCACGTCGAGCAGCTTTCGGCGATTGTAGAGGCCGGTCAGAGGGTCGGTTTCGCTTTGTTGGCGCAACTGATGCTCAATGGCATTCTTTTCGGTGATGTTGCTCGCAACCCAGACCACGGCGTCCTCGCCGTCGACAGGAAAATCGAGCGCCTGGACCCGGCCTTCAAACCAGATCGGATGATCGGGCCCAGCATCTTCAAGACCCTTAACATCGCTTCCGGCAAGGCTGTATTCGACGATGTGCAATGACCGGGATCCGAGCGCCTTTTGGATTTCCAGCGCAAACCACAGCGCCTTGTCATAGGCAAGAACGTCAAAAACGCTCTGACCGACAAGACTGCTGCCATCGTGATAGTAGCGGTGGTCCGCCCCACCGAACAGGGCCGCATAACGGCCGCTGCGCGTCAGGATGAACGCCGGGTCGGGCAAGGCGGCAAGAATGAGAGTGAGCTGATCGCGGGAAAACCGCATCTCGTTACTCACAGGTGCATCCGCGGCGGCACGACTACAGCGCCGCGCGTCTTATAGACGCGCAAAGGTCGCTGTAGCACTTTGAATTGCTGCATGTTTTTATCCTTAAATCGAATAGGATTTAAGGAAACATGCAGGAGGCGATACGCTCATGACGATGACATCCAGGCATTGTCTTCTTCTTCCCTTGTCTCCTCTGCCCATAAACGAAAGAGCAGGCGGTTGACTTGGCTCAAAGCGATGCTGTCGCAAAAAACCTTCGAAATATTCAATTTTTCTAAGCTACATCCACCAGCCTCCATAAGCGAGCATGGAGTGATGCTCAGGCGACATGGAACGCAAGCCATGCCCGGAAAAAAGCACATCAGTGTGACAACAACATAGGACAAGCGCCCGCACGCTTTCTGGATCGCTCCCGAGCGGACAGGCGCTCTTGTCTGCGCACCCTGTTGCCAACGATTCAAGTCAGCCCCGTCTTTGATACCGGGATCTGATCGCGCTACTGCCCAAGGCCAACGTTCTTCGGCGGGTACTTCTTGAATGTTCCGGCATGGCCCTTCATCTCGGCCGCCATCGAGGCAAGAAACGCGTTCATCCGGTGACCGACCGGATACTGTTCCTTCGGATCGATGTAGAGATTGAAGAGCCAGGGCGCCAGTCCAACGTCGCTGATCGTGGTCATGTCGATGTTCAGCCATTGCGCATGCTCTTCGACCACCTTCACGTGGATCTTGTATTCATACATCCGCATCGCCATCAGGTCGTGCTCGGCCCAGATATACACCTTCTCACGATTGGATTTTCCATCGTCGGCCAGCAGGAATGACGTCTGGTCGATGCCGTCGATGTAACGGTCGGTCGGTATCTTGCCGGCAGCGCCGGCCAGATGCAGCGAGGTGTTGAAGAGATCCATGAGATCGAACAGGTCATCGCTCTGCCGGCCGGGCTTGATCATGCCCTTCCAGTAGGCGATGCCGGGCACGCGCACCCCGCCTTCCCAAGCCGAGGCCTTGGCGCCGCGGAAAGGCGTGTATCCGGCATCCGGCCAGCTATCGAGCTGGGGTCCGTTGTCGGAGGTGACGAAAATGAAGGTATTCTCCAGCACCCCCGCCTCGTCGAGTGTCTTGACGATCTCGCCGATATAGGCGTCCACTTCGACGACGTCGTCCTTGTAGGGATACTTGCTGGCGCTCTTTCCTTCGAAGGCCTTGGAGGCAAAATTGTCGGCATGGACCTTCATGAAGGCATGTTCCAGGAAGAACGGCGCATCGCTCTTGGCGAGTTCCTTGATCTTCTCGACGCTGAACTCCTTGGTCATGCGATCGCCTTCCGCCATCGTCTCGATGCTGTCGATCTTGACGACGTCGGATGTCTTGCCGCCCTTGAAGCCATGGACGAGGCTGTCGCTCGAGCCGGTTTTCCGCAGCATCTCCAGGCGCTCGGGGTTGAGGACAAGGTCCGGGTATCGGCGTTTGTCGACGCTCTGGCTGATTTCCTTTTCGGCCTCGTAGAAACCGTAGAACTCGTCAAAGCCGATGTCGTGCGGGCGCATGTCTTCGGCCGCGCCCACATGCCACTTGCCTGAAAGGACCGTCTTGTATCCGGCATCGCCGAGCAGCTTTGGCAGCGAGATCTCGTCGGCCCAGGGGTTCTTGGTGATCGTATCGCCGGCAAGGATCGGCCGCGTCAGCCCGGTTCGAACCGGCAGACGGCCGGTGAGGATCGCCGAGCGGGTGGGCGTGCAGGTCGGCTGGGAATAGGTCGAAGTGAGCTTCAGCCCTTCCGACGCCAGTCGGTCCATGTTCGGCGTTGCCGCCCCGATCGCCGCCCCGCCGCCAAAGGCGCCGGGGTCGCCATAGCCCATGTCGTCGACCACGAGCCAGACGATGTTTGGCCGCCTGCCGATGCGCTCGCGCAGCGCGTCGAGCTTTGCCTGCGCCGCCGTTGCCTGGTCGGGATGGGCAAGCGCCGGCTCGGCGCTTTCGCTGGTGCGCACGGCCTTCGACAGCACCGACTGCGCCAGCGCAAAACTCGGCACCGCTGCAAGGATCGCCGTCTGCAGGGCAATGGTGCGAAGCAGTTTGAAGTTCATGGCAGTCTCCCCTCAATCCGGTGGCAGGACTGTTTTGGTCTCAGTTGCGCTACTTGGAGTTGCGTCATCGACAGGCAATCGCGCCAAACGCGACCACGAGAGTAAGCCTGCGCATCGGATGACCTCTTGTTTCGATCGGGAACAATTTGAAGCAGCCCCAATGTATGGCGCTAGACCCCAACGTCGCAAAGTACGTAACAGTTACGGTCCAGACTGAGGCGAGGCACAACAATCATTTTCCGGGCTTTTCCCGCCAGCGGTGCGGAGCCTTGAGACCATCAATCCGTTGGGCAGGACGGCTCGTTCATCCCAAACGCAATGTTCGACAGCCGATCCCCGGATAGGCTATGCACGAGGTCGAGAAGGGCCGTTGGCCGAGGCGCATGATGCAGACAGACGACCTGAACCTGAAATCCCAGCGTCCGTTGCCGCCGCTGAACGCCCTGCGCGCCTTCGATGCGCTGGCCCGGTGCGGCAGCCTGCGCGCAGCCGCAATCGAGCTCGGCGTCGTGCCCGGTGCCGTGCGCCAGCAGCTTGCAAGCCTCGAGGAGCATTTCGGCTTTGCCCTGCTCGATCGCGACGGTGGCCGCGTGACCCTCAATCCGGCCGGACGGCGGCTCGCCGATGCCGTCGGTGTCGCCTTCGCCATCGTCTCGCGTGCGGCGGAAGAGATCTCGTCGAGCGGCAGCACCGTCCGGCTGCGGCTCGGCGTGCCGATGCCGATGGCCTCGGCATGGCTTATGCCGCGCCTGGCAACGCTGCAAAGCGCCGTCTCGGGCCTTGAGGTCGATATCATCCCGGTTGCCGTCAACCAGTCGCTGACTGACATGCCTGAAATCGATGCCCTGATCGTTGGCGGTGAATACCGACCGCTGCCCGATATAGCCGCGACCGCCTTCATGGACGACCGGTTTGGCCCGGTGCTCACCGTCGGGCAACCGTCCCCCGGCCTTACGCCGCCCGATCTCGCGGACATGACCGCGCTGGTCGCCCGCACGGTGCCCTATCTCTGGGACGACTGGTTTCGCGAAAGCGGCAATGCTCCGGTCCGCTTCCGCAAGCGGATCGAGGTGGACGATCTGACGCTGGCCCTCAGTGCCGCCCGCAGCGGGCTTGGCGTCACCATCGCGCCGGCGGCCTCGATCGAAACGGACCTTGCCTCCGGCGCGCTCGAAGCGCCGTTTGGTTTTGTCAGCCGGCCGACCGGCTATCGGTTCTGCTGCCGCATTGCCGACAGGGACCGCAAGCCGATTGCTGCCCTGCGGAATTGGCTGCTCGCAGAGGGGCGGCGCCAGGAAGGAAAACTGCCCTCCGCCGCAGTTTAATGTCTCTGCCATAGGACAGGCTGCCCGGACTATCTTTGCCGGCATCATCGACAGACAGCCAGGACCCTCACCATGACCACCTCCAGCCATCCGTCCCGTATCGAGTGGGTCGGGCAAAGCTGCGTGCTTCTGCGCGCCATTGCTGCCGAGTTTGAAACAACCCTCCCGTTCAAGGGCTTGACGATCGGAACGGCAATCCATCTGGAGCCAAAGACCATAGCGCTGCTGATGACGCTCAGGGCCGGCGGCGCGCAGCTCGTGGCGACCGGCAACCTGAACAGCACCCAGCCGGCGACGGTCGATTATCTGAAACGTCAGGGCATCACCGTCATCGGTGGGCAGACGGCCGATGCGACTGCCCATTCCGGCTTCATCGACGCCCTTCTAGGTCATCAACCCGACCTGCTGCTCGACAACGGGGGCGACCTTTTCGCCCGCGTGGCCGAGCGGCCCTATCGCAAGCTGCTCGGCGGCACGGAGGAGACAACCTCCGGTCGGACCCGGTTGGAGCCGATGCGCGGTGCCATCGGCCTGCCGGTGCTGGTGATCAACGACAGCCCCATCAAGCAGTTTGCCGAGAACCGCCATGCGGTCGGCCAGAGCCTGTTCGAAAGCTACATGCGCTTCACCAACCGCTCGACCAATGGCAAGCGCGTGACGGTTTTCGGCTATGGCGCCTGCGGCCAAGGCACGGCCGCCTGCTTTCGCAGTGCCTACAGCGCGGTCAGCGTCGTAGATGTCGACCCGGTCGCAGCACTCGAGGCCCATCTCGACGGCTTCTCGACGCCCAGGCGCGATGACGCCATACGCTCGGCCGACGTCATCGTCACGGTCACGGGCTCCGCAGATATTTTGAGGACGTCCGATCTGGCGGTCCTCAAGGACGGCGTGATCCTCCTCAACGGCGGACACTTCCCGCACGAGATCGACGTTGCCGGCATGCGCGCCGATGACGCGGTGGTGGCGGTGGAAACCTACGCCGACGAGGGCATCGAGACGCTCGTCCTTGCCGATGGGCGGCGCATCCATATTCTCGGCGCAGGCCACATGGCCAATCTTGCCGGACCAAGGGCACTTGGCAATTCGGTCGAATCCATGGATCTCGGCTTTGCTCTCCAGGCCCGCTGTCTGGAGCGGGTGGCGGGCCACACGCTCGACGCTTCGATGTGCGTCGTGCCGGTGCCCGTAGACATCGACGCCATGGTGGCATCCGCCTATCTCGAACTGCACCGCTGAGGGAACTGACAGATGCTGCGCTGGGGAATTCTTGGAACGAGCTTCATCTCCGACACGATGGCCGGGGCCATCTCTGCGAGCGACGGGTCCCGCATCGAAGCGGTGGCCGGGCGCGATCCGCAGCGGCTCTCGGATTTTGCCGGGCGACACGGCATCGCAAAGCACTATTCCGGCTACGACACGCTGCTCGATGACCCTGATATCGATGTCGTCTATATCGGCCTGCCCAACAACATGCATCATGAGGCGGTGATCCGCGCCGCGGAAAGGGGCAAGGCGGTTCTGTCGGAGAAGTCGCTGACCACGACGATGGCCGAGGCAGAGGCGCTGGCGCAGGCCGTGCGTGACCGCGGTATCTTCTTTCTCGAAGGCTTGATGTATCTCTGCCATCCGTTGATGGCCAAGGCCGGCGAAATCCTGCAGTCCGGCCGGCTCGGTGTGATCCGCTCGGTTTCAGGTCTCTACGCCGCCGATATCTGGAAGTTCGTGAACCCGATGGGCAAGGGGACGATTTTCAATCTCGGCTGCTACCCGGCCTCGCTTTTACATTACGTGATCCAGACGGCCTGCGGGCAGCATGCCTTTTCCAGCCGGTCGACCAGCGCCTTCGGAAATCTCTCGTCGCATGACGGCAATATCTGCGACGCAAGCCTGTCGGCTCGTTTCGACAATGGCGTTCTCGCCACGCTTCAGTCCACCGACAGCTTCGGCATGTCCTTCGCCTTTTCCATCCATGGAGAGCGCGGCGCCTTGCGGTTCCTCACCAATCCCTGGCTGCCGGTGGCTGGCGAAAATCGCCTGGAGCTTTGCGAATATGGCCGCGCTCCGGAAGAAATCGTCGTGCTTTCCGACCATGACGCCTTCGGCCATCAGGTGCGACTGGTGGAGAACTGCCTGAAGGCAGGACTGAAGGAAGCGCCACGCCCGGCACCACGGCTCGCCGATTCACTCGAGATCATGTCGTTGCTCTCCGCCTGGGACGAGCAGGCAAGGCTGTCATCGACAAGCGGCGCGTAGCATCCCCGCCCGCCACAGCCTGTTTTCAGGCACCCAGCCACAAGGCGCGCGACCCCACCAAAAATGAATGCGAGCGGACCTGGCGCGCCGTTTCAAACGTCATGGTTTGTGCGTAACAATTGCGAACCGCGCGAGGGGCGCGCGGCTTCCTTGGGGGACTTATGAAAAGATTGTTGCTCACCGCAGCGCTGTTTCTCGCCGCGGCCGCGGCCGGAAACGCCCAGACCGTCAACGCCGGAAAATACATCGTCGAAGGCACGAACCTGGATGGTTCCAGCTATTCCGGCACGGCCGAAATCACGCTTGCAAGCGAAACCACCTGCGTCATCGAATGGGACACGGCCGGCGTAAAATCGACCGGCGTCTGCATGCTCAACGGCAATGCCTTCGCCGCAGCCTATGTGCTCGGCGATGCCCTTGGCCTTGTCGTCTACAAGGTCAACGGAGACGGTTCGCTTGATGGCACCTGGACGATCACCGGCAAGGATGGCAGCGGCACCGAAACGCTGACCGAGGCCAAGTAACCTTCGCGGCGGAATGCGCTCGGCTATCATGAAAACACCTGCAGTGGGTATCTGCCCGTTGCAGGTGTTTTGTTTTGGACAGGCAGTCTAGGAGAGCTCCACTTTCGCGGTTTTCTCCCTGTACTCTTCCTTCGGATCGCTGCCCAGGAGCAGCTTGATACCGGCAAACAGGCTGGTCTCGTTGAGCCAGATTTCCGCTTCGCTCGGCTCGAAACGCAGCAGGGCCAGTTCGGGGTCGTCCTTTCCACCCTCGTACCAGGCGGCGATATACTGGTTCCACAGCCGATCGATAACAGTGCGGTCATTGTCGAGGCGAAGGCGCCCGTGAACGGTCGCGAACAGTTCATGATCCTTGGATGCAAAAGCAAACATGGCCGGTGTGTTCGCGGCGACATTCTGGGCCACGACGGCACTCCTGACGGTGAAGAACCAGATCGGACCCTGCTCGCCCTCGATCTGCGCCGTCATCGGGCGCGTGTGCCCATGCTCTTTTTCGGACAAGCCAAGCATGACCGTCATGTCCGATTTCAACGTCTTCCAGAGTTTCTTCTTGAGTTCTTCGGGAGTTGCCACTGCCGTATCTCCTTGACGGTTCGACGCGCCGACGTTGCCCACCTTTTTGGGATGGCCTTCGCGAGCCGGCGCGAAACCAGACGCCGGCCGATCGGCCGGCGTCTGCTATGCTATCCGCGGGTTTAGCGGTTGGCGTATCGGGCGCGCTGCTCTTCGATCTGCGTCGGGCTATAGGGATCGAGGTTCTCATCGAACCTGCTCCAGCCCTCCGCGCGGTAGGCTGAGCGGCGTGCGTTGACATCGACCCAATTCGAGCGCGTGAGGATCGCCTCGGCCTCGGCGACATCGCTGTCGGCGACGCGTGCAGTAACCAGTGTGCCGCCGCGGCGAACGCCCTCGGCGTAGACATGGGCATCTTCTTCCGGCACGCCGGAATCCGTCAGCGCGCCGATAATGCCGCCCACGGCACCACCGGCAACGGCACCGGCGGCCGCGCCCGCGGCTGTTGCCGCCAGCCAACCGGCCGCCACCACCGGGCCGACGCCCGGGATCGCCATCAGCCCGAGGCCGGTCAGAAGGCCGCTTGCGCCGCCGACCGCAGCACCGAGGCCGGCGCCAGTGCCAGCCCCTTCGGCCGCACCTTCTGTGTCGTCAACCTTGTAACGGCCTTCGGCATTGCTCGCGACCATGCTGACGTCGTCATCGGGAATGCCGGCCGCTTTCAGCGCACGCACGGCCTCGGAAGCCTGCTCATAGGTATCGAAGAGTCCGGAAACAGTTTTCATGTCGATTTTCCTTGAATGGGTCTGCTGAAGTTTCTCGACCAACGTCAGTTGGCGACGATGTTGCCCTGGTAATCGAGCGCGACGGTCACGGGCTTTCCGTCCTTGGTGGCAGAGGCCTGCCAGATGCCCTTGTCGTCCAGCTTCAATCCGGTCACGGATGTGTAGCCGTTCTCCTGAAGTCGTGCGCGCGCCTGCTCTTCGGTGAAGCTGTTGGCGCCCTCGACAGGTGCGGTCGGGTTGGTGGTGTCAGGCGTGGCCACTGCTGGCGTTTCAGCCTCCGGCGAAGGGGTCGGCGTCTGGGCGTAAGCACTAAGCGCGCTTGCGGCCAGAAAAGCTGTCGCGACAATTACTCGTTTCATTGTTGTCTCCTCGATCCAGTCATTGAACGATGCTGGGACAACGCGAGTGCTTGGCGATGGTTCCTGCCTCACATCAGAACAAATTGAAAATTATTCAATCAACTTAATATGTTACAAACGCATCGCACGGCTGCGATCAGGCGCAACGAAGCCCGCCGGTTTAATGACAGCGCCCAGCCAAACGCACGCCGCGCAGGAAGGTTCAGAAACGAGCCGGCAATCGCTGGCACTGAGCGGAAAGCCGTCAAACTGTCGGCAGCGGGTATGAGCTTCCACGCAGCACCCCCGTCCCTCGCGCCCAGCAAGAAACAGCCGTTGTTGAAATTCGCCAGCGCCCTAGTTGCCGTTCGAGTTTCGATCGGATCAGCATCGGCGACCTGAATGGCTAGCAAACAGAAAAGTGACTGGATCAGGAAGGCGGATGCCGACCAGACGCGGGCGAGTTTTCCCGAACTGTTCTTCGACCTCGTTTTCGTCTTCGCGCTCATTCAGCTCGCCCACAAGCTCGCATCCGACTTCAGTGCCACGGCCGCGACCGAGGCCGTCCTGCTGATCCTGGCGATCTGGTGGGTCTGGATCCACACGACATGGGTGACGAACCTGCTCGATACCGAAAAGGAGCCGGTCCGCCTGCTGCTGTTCGGCCTGATGTTTGCCGGCGTACTTCTGGCGATCGCCCTGCCCGAAGCCTTTGGCGACCAAGGACTGGTTTTTGCGGCGATCTACAGCGGTATGCAGATCTGTCGGTCGGCTTTCACGCTTTATGCCTTTCGCCACGCCGACAGGCGATCGTTCCTGACCTTCCTGCGCATCACGATCTGGATGCTGCTCTCCAGCGCCTTCTGGCTGTCCGGCGGGCTAATGGAGATCGAAGGGCGCCTTCTCCTATGGACGCTCGCCCTCCTTGTCGAATACGCGTCGCCGGCGCTCAGGTACTACGTGCCCTTTCTCGGCAAATCGCCCGACGAGACCTTGGATATATCCGGCGCGCACATGGCGGAACGTTGCGCGCTCTTCGTCATCATCTGCCTCGGTGAGACCATCTTGACCACCGGCCGCAATGCGACGGAGCACATGACGGATGATATGACCTTTGCCGTGTTCTGCAGTGCATTCCTCAGCACCGGCTTCATGTGGTGGATCTATTTCCACCACGGCCAGGAAAGGGCGGCATCCAAAGCCGAAGCGACATCACGGCCGGAGACCCTGGCGCTCAATCTATTCACCTACGGCCACCTGCCTGTCGTCGCCGGCATCATCCTGACGGCAGTCGGGGAGGACTTCAGCTTGTCTCACGCCGAAGAATCGAGCTCGCTGAAGCATGCGCTCGCCATGCTCGGCGGCCCGGCGCTTTTCCTCGGCGGCAACATCTGGATCAAGGCCGTCGCGACCCGCCAGTTCCCGGTCTCGCACATCGCCGGGCTCGTGCTTCTCGCCGTCGCGATCCTCATCGTGCCAATTGCCCCCAACTACATCGTTCAGGCCGCATCGACCGCAGTGCTGTTGATCGTGGCGCTTTGGGAATATCTTGCCCTGCGTCGCCTCGCGGCATCGACCGCCTGAGCAGGCGACTGCCTGAGCCACCCGCCAACCGCAACGGTCGCAATCAACCAGAGGAACTTAATCGGCTCCTGCGCATTCACGAATGCGCAGACCTGGAGGGGCACTTGCATTCACTGACCCGAAAACGGGCACTTCGGAAGTCCGAGCCGCTCTGGGCCGATACCCCACGCCATGCGGTGAGGACACAAAGGCGGCTCACCACCCATGATGTCGATGTGCTGATCGTCGGCGCCGGAATCAGCGGTGCGCTGATGGCGAATGCTCTGATTGGCCACAATCTGTCAGTGCTGATGGTCGATCGCCGAAAGCCGATAGGCGGCAGCAGCATGGCCAGCACCGCCATGATCCAGCACGAAATCGACGTGCCGCTGCATCGGTTGAACCGCTTGCGCGGAACCGCTGACGCCGCGCGCGTCTGGCAGCGCTCGGCGAAGGCGGTCGAGCATCTCGCATCGCTCGTCGACGCCCTGCAGATCGATTGCCATTTCGAGCGGAAGAACACGCTTTATCTCTCGGGCGCAAGCTATGGTTCGCGCGCACTTCAAGCGGAAGTGAGTGCCCGCGAGGCTGCAAGCCTCGCCGCAACGCTTCTGCCGCAAGACAAACTGCGCGCCAGGTTCGGTATCGACCGTACCGCGGCGATCGAGACGCATGTCTCCGCATCGGCCAATCCGGCCCAGTTGACCGCCGGCTTCCTCCGCCACGCACAGGCAAACGGCGTCCCCATCGTCGAGACGATCGAGATCACCGATATCAGGGAGGTTGAGGGCCGGAATGCCGTTGCGACGTCCGACGGCCGGATCATCCTAGCGACCCATGTGGTCTTCTGCACGGGCTATGAGTTTCTGAAAGCCGTCGCGAACAAGAAACATGCCATAGTCTCGACCTGGGCGATGGCGACCAGACCTCGTCATCCACGGCCGGAATGGCTCGACGACTATCTCGTCTGGGAGGGCGCCGACCCGTATCTCTATTTTCGCTCGACGCCCGACGGCCGCATCCTCGTCGGCGGCGAGGACGAGGAAAGCGACGATGCCTTCGAGGATCCGGCAAAGTTGAAGGGAAAGTCCGACATCCTGCGCGAAAAGCTCTCCGATCTGATCGGGATCAGGATCGGCGAGCCCGACTACCGTTGGGCCGCCGCCTTCGGTGTTACCGCTGAGGGTCTGCCGATGATCGGCCGCGTTCCCGGTATGCGCAACGCCTTCGCAACCATGGGCTATGGCGGCAACGGCATCACCTTCAGCCAAATCGCCGCCGAGATCATTTCGTCGAGCATCCTGGGGCATGCGGACCCGGACGCTTCGCTGTTTCCGTTCGTCTAGCGGTCGGCGTGGAAACAGCGCCGCATTTGCCGGCCGATCATTCGTGATAGCTTCTGATAAATCCTTGGGGAAATAGGCATGGGCAAGGCAATCGATCAAATCCGGGATCTCGGTGCGCCGCCCTCGATGCAGGGCGTGCGCCCGGCCATGCCCACGTCGCTGACGCTTGTAGGCGCCGCGGCCGTGCTTTACCTCGCGCGCGACGTCTTCCTCCCGATCGCCGTCGCGCTGCTCCTGACCTTCGCACTTGCGCCTGTCGTCGCGGCACTGCGCCGGATCGGCCTGCCACGGGCGTTTGCGGTGATCTCTACCGCGTTGATCACCTTTACCTTGATCGGCATTTTCAGTCTCATCGTCGCACTGCAAGTTGCCGAACTTGCGAAGAACCTGCCCGCCTATCAATCCAACATCGTCATGAAGGTGAAGGACCTGAAGGAAGCCGGCTCCGAAAGCGGCATCATCGATCGCATCGGAAACGTGGTCGAACGCATCAACCGCGAAATTGACCGCCCGACCACGGAGACGCCGACCAGCGTCGAAAGCCCGAAAAGAGATCCGCTGCTGGTCGAGATCTATTCTCGCGACAATCCGATCCAGGTTCTCACCAACATCATAGCGCCGCTGGTCGGCCCGGTGGCGATGGCCGGTCTTGTGGTGGTGGTCGTCATCTTCATGCTGCTGGAACGGGAGGATCTGAGGGACCGATTCATCCGTCTCGCCGGTTTCGGCGATCTGCATCGAACCACCGAGGGCCTGCAGGATGCCGGTAAGCGAGTCGGCCATTACCTGCTGATGCAGTTGATCGTGAACACCGCCTATGGCCTGCCTGTCGCCATCGGTCTTTGGTTTATCGGCATACCCAACGCGGTGCTGTGGGGGTTGCTGGCGATCGTCCTGCGCTTCGTGCCCTATATCGGGCCGGTCATCGCCATGGTGCTGCCGCTGTTTCTGTCGGTGGCGGTCGACAGCGGCTGGTCCATGCTGTTGTGGACGGCCAGCCTGTTCGTGGCGATGGAACTGGTGATCAACAATGTGGTCGAGCCGATGCTCTACGGTTCCAAGACCGGTCTGTCGCCGCTGGCGATCATCGTTTCCGCGATTTTCTGGGCCTGGATCTGGGGGCCTGTCGGACTGATACTGTCGACGCCGCTGACGGTCTGTCTCGTTGTTCTCGGCAAACATGTACCGCAATTCGAATTTCTGCAGGTACTTTTCGGCAGCGATCCGGTGCTCGCGCCGCATGCGCGTCTCTATCAGCGGCTTCTGGCCGGCGATCCGGACGAAGCGACCGATCAGGCCGAGGAGATCCTCGAAGAAGAATACCTCGTCGACTACTACGGCGCGGTCGCCATGCCCGCCCTGGCTTTGGCGGAACAGGATCGCGCCCGTGGTGTCATGAGCGACGAGCAGCGGCTGCGCGTGGCTGCAAGCGGCATGTCGCTGGTCTCCAACCTCGAAGACATTGCGATCGAGGAAAGTCAGGACGATGAGGATGAGAAGGCAGACACGGAAGGCGAACCGGCAAGCCAGCCCATTCCGGATGGCGAAGGCATGACCATCCTGTGCGTCGGCGGCCGGGGCGAGATCGACGATGTCTCCGCCGCGATGCTCGCCCAGGTGCTGCGTGCCGAAGGGGCCGCCGCAACGGCGCTGAGTTTTCGCCAGATCGAACCGGCCAATATCCGCAAGCTCCAGACCGAAGCCGTCGACGCGATCGTCGTCTGCTTTCTCAACCGGGATTCGATCAAGCACGCCCGATTTGTCGTCCGCCGCCTCAAGCGGGTCAACATCAGGGCAAGGGTCGGCATCGTCATTTGGGACACTTCTGCCGACCGTGCAGCGGGCCAGCGCAAGGCAGATACAAGTGCGGAGCAAGTGCCAGGCGCCGACTTCGCTGCGTCAG
Source organism: Ensifer sp. Root31 (assembly GCF_001424825.1). NCBI lineage: Bacteria > Pseudomonadati > Pseudomonadota > Alphaproteobacteria > Hyphomicrobiales > Rhizobiaceae > Ensifer > Ensifer sp. Root31. The sequence goes on from NZ_LMCO01000034.1 coordinate 276,804, forward strand.
ACATGACGACGGCGGCAATTGAGGCGCTGACGAAGCGGCCCTCGGTTCCGCTTGCAGCCCCCAACAAGACCAAGGTTCGGCGACGACTGGTGCCGCAGCAGACACAATGACGTCTTCAGCGCTGCTGGAGCGGGTAGGGCCTATCTACTTGGAGAGGGGGGCAACCCGGTTCCGAAGACTCAGAAGTCCTACATCAGGACGCGGACATTCCCTGCCAAATGGTCTTCGGTCTGGTGACGCCTGCTTTTTCTCAGGCCGACGGCGTCTGCGACGAGGCGTCGTTGATGAAACACGATCTCGGATGGCGCCAAGAAGATCGAATCGGCGAAGGAACTCAGCATGGCCAAGGATGCCATGGCGGCCAATGACATGGAGAAATGCAAGTCGCATATGGACAATGCGGTCAAGGGCAAGGACGCGATGTAACGCGATCAACTCCGTCCAACGATCGGTCAAAACACAAAAAACGCCCGCTCGGATCCGAGCGGGCGCTTCATGAAATCTTTGATGGTCTCAGGCGCGATTAGCGGCCGAAGGCATTGCGGGCAATGCTCGGGATGTCGGCGCGGTCGATGCC
>NZ_LMCO01000034.1:277444-346621 GCF_001424825.1 Ensifer sp. Root31
GTTCACTTCGATGAGGGATATATAGTCGATCACCCCCGCAGATAGCAGCGCTAAGACTTCACTCCACCCCTGCAAGCCGCGCATGGATCGTTGTGCCCCAGGGAACTGCAGAAGCCGAGCAGTTGAGCCCCCACGAATGGTCAAAGCGAGCGGCTGGCAGCGCTGAGCCAAAAGGGAACTCGGCCGGAACGCAAACCAGGGCGCCATGCCCGCCCCTCAATGATCCGTCCGCCATATCCTGTCGATGACCTCGAAAGCGAGCGCGACGTTGGGATCGGTGCGTCGGGGCCGAAGACAGACGAAGCCGAGTGTGGTTTCGAGTTTGACCCTGTCGGCGATGACGAGGCCGCTTGCCTGCTGTTCGCTGAGCGCGATCGACTCCCGGCAGAGGCTGAGACCAAGCCCCGTGCGAACCATGGCCAGCATCGACGCTTCCTGGTCGACGAGGGCGACGACGTTCTGCTTGAGGTTAAGTTCGCCGAGTTTTCTCGCAAGCAGCCGATGATGAACGGAGGCCGGCGGCGTTCCGATCCAGGGCAGCGCCGCAAGCTCGCTCCAGTCCCTTCCTGCGACGATACCGGCAAAGGCCGGCGGTGCGACGACACGATAGGTCAGCCTCGACAGCGGCTTGACGAAGAACTGCGCCTCGGCCTCCGCACTACGGACATCCGTGCTCGTGCCGAAATCATCGAGGTCGCCGAGAAAGAACCCGACATCGAGTTCGTTGCGCTTCAAACCGATCGCGACTTCACCGCTCATACCCTGGCGAAGGGTGGTTTCAATACCCGGCCCGCTTTCGACCAGGGCTTGGAGAAAGGCACCCAGCCTCGTGAATTCGGGGTCGATGATCGTTCCGATCCGCAGCTTGCCGCGAAGCTGCGCCGTCAGGTGCATCGCCGTCTGCCGGAACTCGGTCACCGACGCCAGCACCTGCTCGCCCTTGGCCGCCAGCAGCGCGCCGTCGCGCGTCAATTCGAGCCCGTTGGCGGTGCGATGGAACAGGGTGAGGCCCAATTCCTGCGACAGGCGCTTCACCTGCAGGCTGACGGCAGGCTGGGTCAGATGCAGCAGTTCGGACGCCCGCGTGACGTTGCCTTCCCGCGCCACCGTGACAAAAGCCCGCAACAATCGCAGATCCAGATGATCAGCCATATAAATATTCCTTATAATACTCAGGCGTATTTATCATTGGATTTCGTCATGCGGTAGCCTTTTACTGACTTCTGGCGGATCGCAATGCCGCGATCGCTGACAAAAATTATAAAGGGTGGGATGATCTTCGGCCGGTACGCGACCCTGCTCGCCGCGACCAGCCCACCGCCCTTTCGCTTGTGTTTGGAAAGTGCCTGCGATGAAGACCGACACCTCAACTGCTGATGCCGCCGTTTTCGACTATGTGGTCGTCGGCGCCGGCTCGGCCGGCTGCCTGCTTGCCAACCGCCTCAGCCGCGACCCCGGCAAACGGGTTCTGCTGATAGAGGCGGGCCGGCGCGACAACTATCCCTGGATCCATATCCCCGTCGGCTATCTCTATTGCATCGGCAACCCACGCACCGACTGGCTCTACAAGACCGAACCGGAAGCCGGCTTGAACGGACGGTCGCTGCGCTATCCGCGCGGCAAGACGCTTGGCGGCTGCTCGTCGATCAACGGCATGATCTACATGCGCGGGCAATCGCGCGACTATGAGAGTTGGGCGGCCCAGACCAACGACCTTGAGTGGTCCTGGGAGAATTCGCTCCAGGATTTCAAGGCCCATGAGGATCACTACCGGCTCGACGATGGTGCCGATCCCGTCACCGGCGACAACAGCCGGTTTTCCGACATGCATGGCCGCGGCGGCGAATGGCGGATCGAAAAACAGCGGCTGAAATGGGATATCCTGGAATCCTTCGCCGAGGCCGCGGTCCAGGCGGGCATTCCGCGCTCGGCCGATTTCAACAGCGGCGACAACGAGGGCGTCGGCTATTTCGAGGTCAATCAGAAGTCGGGCTGGCGATTGAACACCTCCAAGGCCTTCCTGCGTCCGGTGCGCCATCGCCGCAACCTGGTCGTCTGGACGGAGGCCGAAGTCGAAAAGCTGCTGATCGAAACGACAGCGGATGGCACCAAGCGCTGTACCGGTGTCTCGCTTTATCGCGGCCGCGACAAGGTGACCGTGCGGGCGACGGGCGAAGTCATTCTGTCGGCGGGGGCGATAGGCTCGCCGCAAATCCTGCAATTCTCAGGCATCGGGCCGGCCGCGCTGTCGCATGCCATGGGTCTCTCCGTCGAACATGACCTGCCCGGCGTCGGCGAGAACCTGCAGGACCATCTGCAGATCCGCGCCGTCTTCAAGGTCAGGAATGCCAAGACGCTGAACACGCTGGCGAGCAATCTCGCCGGCAAGGCCCGGATCGGGCTCGAATATGTGTTGAGGCGCAGTGGACCGATGAGCATGTCGCCATCGCAACTTGGCGCCTTTTCCCGCTCCGACCCCGACCGCGCCCATGCCAATCTGGAATATCACGTGCAGCCGCTCAGCCTCGACGCCTTCGGCGAGCCGCTGCACAGCTTCCCGGCCTTCACCGCCAGCGTCTGCAATCTCAACCCGACGAGCCGCGGCCATGTGCGGATCCGGTCGCGCGACCGGGGCCAAGCGCCGGCCATTGCTCCGAACTATCTGAGCACGGACGAAGACCGCAAGATCGCCGCCGACAGTATCCGGCAGATCCGATCGATCGTCAGCCAGCCGGCGCTGGCACGATACGAACCGATCGAGTGGAAGCCTGGTATCGAGTTCCAAAGCGATGGCGAACTGGCGAAACTCGCCGGCGATATCGCCAACACCATCTTTCACCCCGTCGGCACCGCCAGGATGGGCGCCAAGGACGACGGTCTAGCCGTCGTCGACAGCCGGCTTCGGGTTCGGGGGATTGGGGGACTGCGGGTGGTCGATGCCAGCGTGATGCCGACCATTACCAGCGGCAACACCAGCGCGCCGACAATGATGATCGCGGAGAAAGCCGCGCGCTGGATCATCGGCGACGCACAAAGGCGAGCCTAACCGGGAGCGTTCGGACGGCCCCCCCATGACGACAGCTGCACGCAACACATTACCAACCGGCCTCGCCTGAGAAGACGAGGCGGGTTGGTGATTTCTACTGGAACATGCCCTTCGGCGTCTCGCCCTTGAAGAACGGCACGATCAAGGCCTCCAGCAGCTCCGGCTGGCCGATGACGGCGGTGTGCGAGGTCGCCGGCAGGATGGCAAGGCGCGAAGCCGGCAGCGGTTTGCCCATGTCGCCCATGCCGCCGCCACCGAGCAGCCGGAACATCGCCACTGTATGTTCCAGTGTCGCGACATCGGCATCGCCGGCGATCATCAGCACCGGGGTCTTCAATGCCTTCACATCCTTTTTCCACGCCATCGGCTCTTTCTCGAGCGCGATCAGCTTGGCGACGAGCGCCGGGAAGCCATCCGGATTGGCGGCGAGCTTGCGGTAGTCGTCCGCAAACGGCATGCCGACGAACATCTCCACCGTCATCTGCGGGATGAATGCCTTGAATTCCGGTTGCCAGCCCTCGGCATCATAGCCGACGGAAGCCGCCGCCAGCTTGTTGACCTTGTCCGGATGGCGGATGGCGAGCTGCAGCCCGGCGGCCGCGCCCATGGAGTAGCCGAATACATCCGCCTTCTTGACGCCGACGGCATCCATGAACGCCGCCACGTCGTCGGCCAGGTTCGGATAGGTGATCGGCCGGTCGAAGTCGGTGGTGCGCCCATGCCCCTGGAACTCGATCGCGTAGACCTTGTTGGTCTCGGCGAGCTTGGGAATGATCGCCCCCATGGACGGAATATTCATATAGGCGCCGTGCAGGACGATGAGCGGCTCGCCCTCGCCGGACACTTCGTAATACATCTTCATGCCGTTGACTTCGACCCGCTCGCCAACCGGCTGGCCATCGGCAAGTGCCGGCCCGGCAATGAGCAAGGCTGCTGCGATAAGGGCAGTACGAAACATCATCTCTTTCCTCGCGGTTTCACGCGTTTTCGCAACGCTGACAATAAGACGAGCGAAATCTTCGCGAGCCGACATCGCCTTGCATTTTTTTGTCGCAATCGCACGCGAGCGTCAAACGGTCCTTAATGGGGAGCGGCTTGGGTTGAGGACGCATGGTTCGACGGCACCGAAAAACCTCGCCGTCCCCTAGGGATGGCGAGGTCAACTTTCCGTTCATGACGATGCCGGCGTTATTTCAGCCGTTCGACAAGCATTTCACCAACCTGCAAGGCAGAGGCCGGATTTTGCCCGGTGATCAATTCGCGGTCGACCACCACATTTGCCTGCCAGGGCGCCGCGTTGCTCTCATATTTTCCACCCGCCGCTTCGAGCGCCGTCTGCGGATAGAACTTCATCGCACCGCCATCGAGCAGGCCCCTGGCAAGTTCCTCCTCCAGGTTGCTGATGACGGTCATGCGATAGCCCGAATAGATCCATGCGGGCCGATCGGGCTGTTGCGAGGCTTCGAGCTGGTCCGTAAATGCCTTTGCCTCCGCCAGTGTCGAAAGCAGCGCGATCGGGCCGTGGCAAACCAAAGCCGTGATCTTGCCGTTCTCGTGGAAATAGGCGAGCAGCTGCCCAAGCTGCCTGTCGTGCAGTAGATCCTGCATCGGCGCGTGGCCGCCGGGGATGTAGACGGCATCGAAGGTCGCATAGCCGATCTGAGCGACGCGAGCGAGACCGATCACCGGCGATTTTTCCGGCGAGGTGATGGCCAGTTCGTCGAGCAGGCCCTGATAGACTTTCATCTGATCGGCACTGCCGCCGAAATAGGCCGGGTCCACGGATGTCCTGTCGACCGTCGGCACTTGCCCCCCAGGCGTGGCGAAGGTGATCTCGTGGCCGGCCTCCAGCAGTAGCTTCACCGGCTGCATCAATTCATTGAGATAAAAGCCAGTCGGGAATAACTTGCCGTCCTTGAGATCGAGATGGTCGGAGCCGGAAAGCACCACAAGAACCTTTGCGGCATTTGCGTCGGCAGTTGCAAAGGTGAGCGCGAGCGCGGCAGCAAGGCCACGCAGCCATTTCATCGGGTTGGTCATGATTGTCACTTTCTAAGTCGGAAGCTGCGTCAGTTTGTCTGGCCGGCAAGCAGCAGATCGCGCATGGCTTCGCCGACGCCATGGGCCGATTGCGGGTTTTGGCCGGTCACCAGCCGTCCATCCACCACGACATTGGACGTCCAGTCGGGAGCGGGTTGGTGGCGGGCGCCGCGCGCCGAAAGCGTGCTTGCCAACAGGAACGGCACGACGTCTTCGAGACCGACGGCGCGCTCCTCATCATCGGTAAAGACACTGACATTCCGGCCCGCGACCAAATAACGGCCGTCACTGAGCTTTGCGTTCAAGAGCGCCGAGGGACCGTGGCAGACGGCTCCGACCACGCCTCCCGCCTCATAGATCTCGCGGATCGCGGCTTGCGCCTCGAGGCTTTCGGGAAAGTCCCACATGGTTCCGTGGCCGCCGGCAAAGAAGATCGCCTGATAGCGGGACGGGACGATATCGGCGATGCGCGTTGTCGCCGCGACAGCAGCGCGAAAGCGCGGATCGGCCCAATAGCGTGCATTGATCTCGTCCTTGAGGTCGAGACCGTCGACCGGCGGCTCACCGCCTGCCACCGAGGCGAACTCTACCGAGATGCCCGCCGCCTCGAGCACGGCAAGCGGGTGCGTGACCTCGCCGAGAAAATACCCGGTCGGCTCACCCGTCTTTCCCTTGGTGGCGTGGCTCGTCAATACGAACAGTACGGGCTTTGTCAGCCCTTGGTCAGAAGCCGGCATCAGATCACCTCTTGGTTTCGCTGGTCTGGCAGGACTTTATTATCCCCACCGGAGGCGATAAATGATCTCAACTTCAATTCATTTGTTCTCCGGAGACAAAGATGCCCCGTCGTTTCGATTACCTCGCCGATGTCGAAGTGTTCGTGGCGGTGGCCGAGCACGGCTCGTTGACGGCCGGCGCCATCGCCCTTGGTACGACACCCTCCGTCGTCAGCCGCGCCATCTCGAGGCTTGAAGCGCGGCTCGGCAGCCAGCTCCTGCGCCGCACCACGAGGCGCATCGGTCTCACCCACGACGGACAGCATTTTCTCGACCAGGCGCGCTCCGCCTTCTCGACCATCGACGACGCCGAGCGCGCGATTCAGGGCGGCAGCGGCCAGATCGCCGGCCGCATCCGCCTCAGCGTGCCGACCACATACGGGCACTTCCGCCTGCCGCCGCAACTCTGCCGGTTCCGCGCGCTCCATCCCAAGGTCGAGGTCGAGCTCAACATTACCAACCGCAACGTCGACCTGGTTGCCGAAGGCTTCGATCTCGCCATCCGCATGGGTCAGTTGCCGGACAGTGGCCTTGTTGCCCGCAAGATCGAGGACGGGGCGATGTGCCTTGTCGCCGCGCCCGACTATGTCGCCCGTCGCGGTACCCCTCAGAGCATCGCCGATCTCGATCGTCACGACTGCGTGCCCTTCGTCATGCCGAGCACCGGTAGGTTCGCGCCCTGGATGTTCCATGACAACGGCCAGGATCTCGACTGGGCGCCCTCATCCGGCGGGCTTCAGGTGAGCGATGACGTGCTCGGCGTGGTGTCGATGGCCGAGCAAGGCGCCGGCATTTGCCAGACCTATGATTTTGTCGTCGAGCGCTCCATCCGGCAGGGGAGACTAATCGAGCTGCTGCCGCAGCTGAACGGGCGAACGCGATCGATCTCGATCGTCTACGCTCCCAATCGCCGGCTTTCCGCCGCGTCCCGCGCACTGATCGACGTCTTGGGCGAACGGCAAAGCTGACGGCGAAAGTGTTCGGGGCGTTGCGCGGTCCAATACAATTTATCCGACCACATCTTCCCAGACACACCCAAAGTCACAAAACTGTCACAAACAAAGGGCCGGATCGCCCGCGTTCAGTTCCGATTTGCCACAACAATGCGAGGACGAGACGCCATGAATGCCAAGGCACAGACGCATTCGCCGCCGGCCGAGGCCGGCAGATGGCATCGATCGGAAGCCGGCACGATCATCGCCGTCATCCTCGTTTCCGTCGCCATTCTCGCGTCCCTTGTGGTCGCCGACCGGGTCTTCGGCATCGACTATTACGACCTCGTGCGCGACCCGAACGCCATCGCCCGCAACCCCGGCTATTTCGGCATCGTCTCGAATATCGGGGTTATCTTCTGGATCGTCGGCGCGGCCGCAGCTCTTCAGGCTTTTGCGGCGACAAGGGCCGAAGGGACCACGCCTCTCAGGCGAACGCTGCTTGCCGGTGGGCTCTTTGCAGCCCTGATGGGTATCGACGATTTCCTCATGCTGCATGAGGCGGTCGCGACCACGGGCATCCCGGAAGAAGTCGTCCTCGTGCCGCACATGCTCGTGCTTTGCGCCCTGTGCTACTGCGCCTACACGGTTCGGGCAGCAACGCCGCGACTGCTGCTCGTCGGCTCGGTCCTGTCGATGGGCCTGTCCTTCGCCGCCGATATGGCCCCGATCCATGTCGGCGGGGCCACCTTCGTCGAGGAGGCTTTCAAGCTGGTCGGCATCCTGTTCCTGAGCGCCTATCTCGTCACCATCAGCCACCAGGCGCTGCGTCATGGCGGGGCGTTGCAACGTCCGGCGATCGGATAGCAGCCAGCAATGGGCTGAGCCGTGGTCACTTCGTTCCGCCGCTCAATGCCTGCTCCAGGAAGATGTACTTCATTGCCGTCTGGGCCGCCTGGATCCGGCGGTCGCCGCGCCCGCCGTGGCCGCCTTCCGTTTCCTCGAAGAACAGCGCGTTGGCATGGCCGGCGGCCTGCAGCCGTGCTGCCATCTTGCGTGCGTGGCCGGGATGCACCCGGTCGTCGGCGGTCGACGTCGTAAGCAGCACCGGTGGATAATCGGCGTCATCAGCGACGTGTTGGTAGGGAGAATAGGTCGCCAGCCAGGCCGCTTCCTCGGGCTTGGACGGATCGCCATATTCGGCCATCCAGGATGCTCCGGGCGGCAATTCCGTATAGCGCAGCATGTCGAGCAACGGCACTTCAATGAGCACCGCACCGAAAAGCTCGGGCCGCTGGGTCAGGGAAACGCCCGTCAGCAAGCCGCCGTTCGACCCACCTTGAATGCCGAGCATGGCAGGGGTCGAAATCCCGCGCCGCACCAGATCTTCGGCAACGGCGGCAAAATCGTCGAACGCGTTCTGCCGCTTGTCCTTAAGTGCTGCCTGATGCCATCGCGGACCGAACTCGCCGCCACCACGGATGTTGGCCTGGACATAGGCGTAGCCCTTTTCAAGCCAGAGCTTGCCGCGTACGCCGGCGTAGCCGGGCAGAAGCGGGACTTCGAAGCCGCCATAGCCGTAGAGCAATGCCGGCACCGGCTTTTGCTGGTCGCGACGCCGAACGACAAAATAGGGAACGAGGGTGCCATCCCTCGAGCGTGCCTCGAACTGCTCCGATATCAGCTCTGACGCATCGAAACGCGCCGGCTGCGCCTTGACTGTCGCCAGCGTCTCGCCGTCATCGTCAGACCAGATGATCGAGCTCGGCGTCAGAAAATCGGTGAAGGAGAACGAGACGCTTGAGCCGAACTGATTGATATGGCTGATGCCGACATTGCCGTTTTCGGGCAGAGCGAGCGGTGTGAGCGACCACCCCCCTTCGCCGCGTTCGGCAAACACCACGCGGCCGCGCACATTGTCCATCAGGCTGATGAACAGGCGGTCGCGCGTGCTGGCGACATGCGCAATCGAAACACGCTCTGCGGGCGGCAGCACCGTTTCGATGGCGCCGAGTTCACCCGTTTCCAGCCAGCGCTTGAAATCGAAGGCGTAGAGCCCGTCCGGCAGACATGCCACGCCACCGGGCGCGGACCAGACGCTGCGCACCGCGAAGACGATCTGGCCTTTCAGAATTGCGATGTCGGCGACGTCGTCCGGCAGCGGTAGCCGCCGTTTTTCTCCCGAAGCCAGCCTGACGAAATGATGGCCGGAATAGAAATCGATCGTCCTTGTCAGCAGCAGGTACTGCGCGTCGCCATCGAATTCGAGCGAGCCGCCGACAGCAAGATCCTCGACCTGCCCTTCGAAGATCGGCACCGCCTCGCTGAGATCCGTGCCCCGCTTCCACAGCTTCACGACGCGCGGATAGCCGGATTGCGTGCGTTCTTCCTCCTCGAAGGCGGCCGCAACGATGACCGTGTTGATGTCGAGCCAGCTGAAATTTGATTTCGAAACGGGTGCACGGAACCCGCCCTCGACAAAGCTGTCGGTTTCGATGTCGAACTCGCGCATCTCGCTGGCGTCGCCGCCATCGGGCGACAGGCTCAGGAGGCAACGGTCGAAATCCGGATAGAGGCGGCGCGCGCCGCTGAACACCCATTTGACGCCTTCCTTTTGCGAAAGCGCGTCGAAGTCGATGATCGTTTGCCAATCCGGCTTTTCGGTCTTGTAGGAAGCCACAGTGGTGCGGCGCCAGAGGCCAAGCACGTTGGCCTTGTCCTGCCAGAAATTGTAGACATGGCCGCGCAGTTCATAGCCGACGGCGATGTTGTCCTCTGCGGTCATCAGCTCCAGCGCCGTTTCGAACCGCGCCTGATAGGAAGGATCGCCTTGCAGCCTCTCTTTCGTCAGCCCGTTCTGGCGATGCACCCAGTCGAGCGCGGGCTTGGATGTCCTATCCTCCAGCCAAAGCAGCGGGTCTTCGGCAGGTGTCGAAAGCTGAGGGGCAACGGACTTGGTCATGAAATCTCCAGCGACAATATCAGCGAGGCAATCGGGACGTGTAGCAGCGGTATATGTTGTCTCATCACCTGGCTTTGCAATGCCAAAGGTCGATTAGCGGCGTGGCCATGTTGGGGAGGCGCGGCTTGCCGATAGGCCACTTTGAAAGTCCTGTGATCCCAACGCAGTTGTTTACCGATCGGCAAGCTGGGCCAGGCAGACCTCGCGAACGCAGGCACGGAGCCAACGGTGCGCCGGATCGGCATCAAGCCGCGGGTGCCAGAGCATTGAGACGGTAACCTCAGGCACCGGAACTGGCAGAGGGAAACTGTGCATGCCGGCGCGCAGGTTTCCCGTATGCCGTTCAGGGACGCTGGCGATAAGGTCCGATCCGCGCGCAAGTGCGAGCGCCGCCGAGAAGCCCCCGACCGTGGTGACGATCTGTCGCTTGAGCCCAAGCTTTTCCAGGGCGTCGTCGATCGGCCCCCTGTCGAGACCACGCCGGGAGACGAGCACATGCCGGCCGCCGGCATAGCCGGCTGCGGTCAGCGGGCCGAGGCTCAAGGGGTGCTCCCGGCGCACGACACCGATGAAGCGATCCCGGAACAGCGCCTGCGTTTGCACTTCGGGGCCGGTCGCAGGCCCGATCACACCGGTTTCCAGATCGACGCTGCCGTCGCGCAACGCGCCGCTTTCCTTGTTCGGCTTTGGCAGAAAGCGCAGGCGGACGCCGGGCGCTTCATCGCCGATGCGCCTGAGAAGGTCCGGACCGAAATTCTCCACGAACCCCTCACTCGTCCTAATCGTGAAGGTGCGCGTGAGCTGGCCGACCTCGAGCATTTCGGCCGGGCGCAGGACCGCTTCGGCTTCATCGACGAGTTGACCGACACGCTCGCGCAGTTCCAGTGCCCGCGGTGTCGGAACGAGGCCGCGCCCGGCGCGCACCAGAATCGGATCGCCCGTCACCGCCCTGAGCCGAGCAAGCGCCCGGCTCATCGCCGAAGGGCTGAGCCGCAGACGCTCGGCGGCGCGCGCGACGCTGCCTTCCGCAAGCAGAACATCGAGGGTGACCAGCAGATTGAGATCGGGTTTCGACATTCGCTTGGTATAGCGCAGTTTGATCGGGATGTGGCGCCTGATGCATGAATAAAGTGCAAATCATGCGCCTTCCGCCATGTCACGCAGACGCCTAGGCTTCTGGCAGCTCCATTTCGGAGATTGCCAACAGATGGAGCTTGTCTTGAAGCGCGATATTGCAGTACCCGCCGAGCCAAATGTCGGAGCCATTGGACGGACGCGTTCGGTCCGATGGGCGCTGGCCAGCCTGTCGCTCTCCATGTTGTTGTCGGCGCTTGGCACCAGCATCGCCAATGTCGGCCTGCCGACGCTGGCCAGCACCTTTGATGCGCCGTTCCAGGACGTGCAATGGGTGGTGCTTGCCTATCTGCTCGCCATCACCGCGTTGATCGTCGGCGTCGGCCGGCTCGGCGACATCGTCGGCCGACGCCGACTGCTGCTCGGTGGCGTCGCATTCTTTACGCTTGCCTCGGGCCTAAGCGGCTTCGCCCCGACGCTCTGGCTGCTGATAACCGCCCGCGCGGCGCAGGGGCTCGGCGCGGCAATCATGATGGCACTGACCATGGCTTTCGTCGCCGAGACGGTGCCGAAGGCACGCACCGGCAGCGCCATGGGGCTGCTCGGAATGATGTCCGCGATCGGCACTGCGCTCGGGCCATCGCTCGGCGGCGCGCTGATCACCGGCTTCGGCTGGCGCGCACTTTTCCTCGTCAATGTGCCGCTCGGTTTCCTCACATATGTGCTTGCGCATCGCCATCTGCCTGCCGACCGCCAAGGGACGACGCCCACCCCTGCCCGCTTCGATGTGCCAGGCACCGTCGTGCTGGCATTGACGCTGGCGGCCTACGCGCTTGCCATGACCATCGGCCGCGGCCAATTCGGCCCGCTCAATATCGTTCTGCTGCTGGCCGTGGCCCTGGGCGTCGCGGCTTTTGCAATGGTCGAAACGAAGGTCGCATCCCCGTTGATACACTTGGCGATGTTTGGCGATCCGGCCTTGAGCACGAGCCTGATCAGCAATGCGCTGGTCTCGACGGTGATGATGACGACTTTGGTTGTCGGTCCCTTCTATCTCACGCGCGCCCTTGGCCTCGATCCGGCAGCGATTGGGCTGGTGATGTCGGTCGGTCCGGTGGTGGCGGCATTGAGCGGCATACCGGCGGGCCGCTTCGTCGACCGGTTCGGCGCGCGACCGGTGATGATGGCCGGACTTGCGGCAATCGCGGCCGGCGCCGCAGCACTCTCCATCCTGCCGGCAACATTCGCCATCCCGGGCTACCTCGCGCCCATCGTCGTCGTCACCGCCGGCTATGCTCTCTTCCAGGCGGCCAACAACACCGCCGTCATGGCGGACGTGCCGCCGGATCGCCGCGGCGTCATCTCGGGCATGCTCAACCTGTCGCGCAACCTGGGGCTCGTCACCGGCGCATCCGTCATGGGCGCCGTCTTCGCCTTGGCATCGGCGGCATCCGACATCGCCACGGCACCAACCGAGGCCGTCGCGTCAGGCATGCGGGTCACCTTCGCTGTCGCGGCGGGCCTCATTCTCCTGGCGGTCGTCATCGCTCTTGCGGGTCGCGTGCTCGTGGCTCGCTTGGCGTTGCCGAACGACGCACGGGAGCGCTGACGGTGGTGAAAGTCCAGCGCCTTGCCGGCTTCTATTCCAGATCCATCGTGGTGAATACCCGGCAATTGTTGGGCGCAGGCGTGCCCCGGCAAATCTGCGCATCGACCAGTTGATCGACCGCGAGCGTGCTCGTCACCAGAAGCGCCTTGAACAGTTGCCAGCGACCGAGATTACCGTCCTCGTTGCGCGGGCCATCGACAAGGACCTGGTATCGCACGCCCATTTCGCCGTAATACGCCGCCAGCTTTTTGGTGCCGGCCTCGCTTGCAGCGACGATCGGAATAGCCTCGATCGCCGTTCCATCTCCGGCGAGCCGTCGCACCCCGGCCGCCAGAACCAGAGTGCATGCCTGCGCGCAGCGTCCACGCGAAACCGCCGCGCCGACATAGTCTGCCCCTCTGTTATCGTTTTCCGTACACCCCTCCTGATCCGGCTGGCATCCGGCAAAAACGGTCCTGCCGACAGCCACACTCAGCCCATTCCTGCGGACGAGGCGGCCGATCGCCATGGCAGCGGCCATGTCACCACCAGGCGATGCAAGGACCAATGGCAGCTTGCGGCCACCGAGCGTCCTTAACGTCGCCTTCAGCAAAGTCGGTGTTTTCGGGCCGATCATGCCCTCGGCGGATATCCATTCCGTGCATGTCGGCTCGCAATCGGCCTGGTTCGAGCGCACGACGACGAACCGCATCTGCTGCTCTGCCGTTTTTGCCGACTGTGGGATCAACATGCTTGAGGTGGCCGCGAGACAAATCAGCAGCGCCGCCCGCCTCAGGCGGGACAACCTCTTGTCGGCACGCGGACTCCATACAGACATCCTGATCTCCAGCCACGATCCGCGGGTCTAACGCTCAAGGTCCGACATCACGAATACCCGGCAATTGGCGGCCGCCGGCACCGTCCTGCAAGCCTCGACCGACGTCAGCAGTTCGACCCCGCCCAACTTCGTCGTCAGCTTCATCTCCAGCATCGCAACGGGCTCGATCTTGCGAATGTCGGCGGCGGGCGTGATCTTCATCAGATCGATGACGGCACGACCGACACCCATTTCCGCGAGATAGGCCGCCAGCTTGCGCTCGGTCGCCTTGTTCATTTCATAGGTCTTGTAGCCGCCGACATTCCTGCGACTGACGACCGTCTTGCTGGTTATCTTCTTCTTGCCGTTCACGACGCGATACTTCGCCCGATACTGCGTCTCGATCTGGACGTAGGTTGTGGTGATCTGGTGCACGCCCAGGAACGCCCACTCGCCGACAACGCGTCCGGTGCCGCCAGCAAGCATCAGCGGGCAGGCCGAGTTGCAATAGGCTTCGCCAGAATAGGCGATGCCGATATGGCGCGCGCCCTTGCCGTCATTGTCACGGCAACCCTGTTGCTCCGGCTGACAACCGATGAAGCGGGTCTTACCGACCGCCGCTTCAAGTTTTCGCGTTCTGATCATCCGCCCGATCGCAAGCGCAGCATCGACATCTCCGCCGGGCGACGTTACGACGATCGGCAGGCGACGGGTGCCGATGGACTTGAGCAGTTTCTTGAAGAGCGCCGGGGTTTCGTCAACGATCGTGCCCTCGGCCGATATCCACTCCGGGCAGGTCGGCTCGCACCCGGTCTGGCCGCTGCGAACCACGAAAAATTGCATCTCCGCGCCTTCCGGCTGTGATGCGCGAGCCGCTACGGCCGGGGCCATCAGCCCAATCAACAGCCAGACGAAGACCATTGAACGCCAAAACACTTCGCGTGGAAATGCCGTGCCGAGCAAAGAAAAGCACCTCCTTCCGACCGTTTGTGCGCCGGAGGTTAAGAGCGGAGGGATCTCACCCGATCCTGCCTTGCATCTCCGTGCTGCGCCGGACTGAACAAATTTCTATGCTGCAAATAGGAGTATCGAAACGAATGGCTCTGCGGGCACGATCGTTGAGATCGTGCGTCATAGAGCGAAATGAGAATGTTGGTTGCGCCAGTCAAGAATGAAATCGAGAATAGCACGCCCCATTAATATAAGGCAATACTCATATAAATGAAATCGCTCGACGTGCGCGATGCGATCAGCCGACACCGTTGCGGCTTGGTGATCACCCAACTCCCGGAATTCTCGACTTCTTCAAAGGATAGGCTGTCAGGAGGCGCGGCATCAATCGTGCTCAAGTCACTGCGGCGAAATGATAATCGTTGGCGCAGCACCGATCAGACGCGCGGGGGGACTAGATACGCCGCCGACGCTTTGACAACATAGGCGCTCAAGGCAGGGTTGGCGATTCGATGACGATATACTTCAAGGCAGCGGTTTCCGATGACGTGGCATTCGGGATGATCGAGCAATGTTTTTCCGATCCGGACGACTATGACGGCTATCTCGACATCTTTGGCGATCACACCGAGCAGACCGTTTCATGGAGCAAGGGCAGGTCGGCAGATGAGTTCAAGGATCAGATAACCGAAGCACTGCGTTCGGCCTGGGAGGCGGCACGTTTCTGGCAGGTTTACGAACGGCGTGAAGGCCGGGACGACGTCGGCACCAATGAAATTCGAAGAGCCGCCATCGACCTGACGCGGGCCTATGGTGGCGTGATTGTGATCACGCTCAGCCTGCTTGGACGACGCAGCAGCGCGAACGATCTCGAACTCGTGTTCCTTTGCTTCCAGGAAGATGCCCAACGCCGCAATTTCCGCGTGCGCTACGACGGAAAATTCGTGTCTGCCTGAAGCCATGGATGCTTAAAGACTACGGGTGTTAGTGACGTTTTCTCGAGAGCAGCTGCGAGGATGCCATCTCTTCGAGAATGTGGAGGTCCTCGTTAAGCGTCGTGCGATGCTTGTGCGACAGGTTGACGAGACAGTCCGCAATTTCGTCGGAAGTCCAACCCGCGGCCTCCGCACGGTCGACCAGTTCCAGGAAGGCACCTTCAACCGCGCTCTCGCAATCCGGCTCCCGATCCGGGTGTCCATGACTGACGAGCGGCACAGCGATTTTGGTCATGACCGATCCTCCGGGGCGAAGAATAGCGCCGCGGCAAGGGCCTGCAAAGCGACCAAGGTCCTATCCTTGCAGCGACCTTGGTATTTCGAGACGCCGGTCGCCAAATGCCAAGGCGAGCCCCCATCGATTGCTAAATAATCTGACAGCGGCGGCGGCCACGACGCGTCATCCTGCCATCATCGGAAACGAATGACAGGAGATGATCCGATGGCGGACACAGCTTCATCCCATGACAACCTGATCTATGTCTCCACTCGCCTGATCGGCCCACGAGACCGATTTTCGACGGCACTCGAAACACATGGCTTTTCCCGGCGGCTGCTTGCGCGGGTATCCCGCTGGATGGAGACGCGGCGCGGGCGCCTGGATCTGCTTGCGCTTTCCGATCATCAGCTGAAGGATATTGGCCTGTCGCGCGGGGCCGCCTATAACGATTTCTACAAACGCGACGAATAGGACCGCAATGTCCCAGTTTTCGTGCCAGACGCTTCTCGACACCTCGACCGCCTCGCTGCGGGACGTGGTCTGCGATGGCGCGTGTCGCGGGAAAAGCGGCGAGGAATGCTCCCACCGCACAAGCCTCGTCTATCCCTATCGCGGCGTGTTCATGCGGCATGTGGGCAAGGCCGATACGGTGGCTGAATCCAATCAGGTGATCTTCTTCAACCGCAGCGAAGACTATCGCGTCAGTCATCCGATCGAAGGCGGCGATGCATGCCTCGACGTGCAAGTGGACGAAGCCATCCTCTGCGAACTCGCGCCGAAGGAGCAATTGCGGTCGGGGGCGCTTGCCGCGTTCAAAAGACCGCGCCGGCGGATCGATCCACGAGCGCAGGCGCTTGTCGCGCTGTTGCGTTACAGCCTTCGCCGCGGGATTGCCGAAACGCTCGAAGCCGAGACCCTGACGCTGACATTGATCCGGCGTTCGCTCGGCGAGAGGACGTCGCATAGCGCTGCTACGACCTATGGGCGCGAAAAGCTGGTCGATCGGGCGAAGCTGGTTCTTTCGACCGATCTCGCCCGCCGCTGGACATTGGCCGAGGTGGCAACGGAGGTCGGCGTGTCACCTGTTTATCTCACCCAGGTTTTCCAGCAGGTCGAAGCCATGCCGCTCTATCGCTATCAGTTGCGGCTGCGGCTTGCGCGAGCGCTGGACCTGCTCGGCTCCTGCCCTGACCTGACGGCACTCGGCCTCGACCTCGGCTTTTCCAGCCACAGCCATTTCAGTGCGTCCTTCAAACAGGCCTATGGGCGCACGCCCGCCGAATTCCAGCGCGCCCTGCATCTGCGCTAATACCCAAAATTGCCTGCCTGAGGGCCGCGTCGCCACGCCCTGCCGGGCGATTGCGACGTGCGACCCGGCACCGATCCGCCTTGGGGACCGGGCTCGGATTTAACTGGACAAAAATAATCATAAAAAATTCCGGATCGGTGAAAAAAAATCGGGAGCCGGTCGTCTTTGTATGAAAGCGCATGCTGAAGCACCGCGCCGAAGCCGAGACGGGTGGAAGATGAGCTCACCGGAATGCCGCAACGGACGTCCGCCGTTCGAGGAAAAACGTGACCGCACAGGTTCGTTTCTTCCTGGAGCGATGGCGACCGATGCATTGACGTTCACGACCTGGCACGCGGCGTCGCCGACACATATCGCTTCCGTCCGCACCAACCGTTCAAACGGACGTCGTCAATCGCGCCCGCCTGGGCCAACCTCATGTGGCGCCCGGCTGTCAGCCCGCCATATCCTGCGCCAATCCCATCCGCCTCCTCGGGCGGCTGGCAGACCGTGCGTGATGCATATCACGCCGACCTGAGCCCGTTCACTACGAAAATTCAATGCGTTGCGCCTCCCACGCGGCGCGATTGCGCGACTTTGCATGTCGCGTGCCGAGGATCGACAGACATGAAATCGTCTAGGCAAATCGCAGAAACTGCGACATTTCAAAGCTTCGCCAACTGCTACCTCAGGGAGGTCAATCCCGGCGTGCCGGTCAGGCACCGGACCGCCAGCGGATCCTGCGACAGCATCGAATGGTCGCTTCCCCGCCAGCAAATGATCCTGCGCGTCGAGGTCACCTCATCGTCGCTGTGCGGCCCGCTTCACTTCGGCAGGGCCTGGGGGCGCAACGTCTCCGATCGGTCGTGGCGTCCGATCGAGCTGATGTCTGCGCTCCATATGCTGGTCCAGGCCGCCTACCGTCAGGACGACGCCGGTCAGACAGATGCGTTGCGCGGCTTCGAGCTCGAGCTTCTGATCCGGGTGCTCGAAAGCTATCAGCAGACCGCCCTCTACGTCGACAGGGCGCAACCGCGTCAGGAAGACGCCAACGATTTTCTCGAGGCCGAGCAGTCACTTGTCTTCGGGCACTGGCTGCACCCCACGCCGAAGAGCCGGCAGGGCATGACCTATTGGCAGCAGGAAAGCTATGCGCCGGAACTGCGCGGCCAGTTCAAGCTGCATTATTTCGCTGCGAAGGCGGACCACGTCAGTCACGCATCCTCCCGCTCGATACAGGCACCCGATATCATCCGCTCGCTGTCAGGACTTGACGCGGAAGGGCTGGGCCTTGCCGGTGACGAATGCCTGCTGCCGATGCACCCGTTGCAGGCGGAAGCCCTGCTTCTCGATCCCGGTATTCAGGCGATGCAGCGGGCCGGCATCCTGCGTCACCTCGGCCCAACCGGTTCTCTCTTCAGCGCAACGTCGTCCGTCCGCACGGTCTATGGTGCTGCTGAAGACTGGATGCTCAAGTTTTCCCTGCCGGTGCGCATCACCAATTCCGTACGCCTGAACCGAACGCAGGAGCTGGAGGCCGGTGTCGCCATGGCCAAGCTCGTCGACCGGATCGGCCTGGCTAAACGCGCGGCGAACTTCAGGATCATCCAGGACCCGGCCTACATCACGCTCGATTTGCCGGGTCACAGCGAGAGCGGCTTCGAGGTCATCCTGCGCGAAAACCCCTTCGCGCACGGCAACGGACAGGGCGTCATAACCGTGGCCGCGCTGACGGCCGACCCGCTTGCGCAAACACCGTCGAGGCTCGAAAAACTCCTGCGCACGCTCGCCAGCAGCGATGGAGAGCGTCTCGCCGACGTCTGCATCGCCTGGTTCCAACGCTATCTCGATTGCGCCGTCGAGCCGCTGATCCGACTCTACGACGACTACGGCGTCGCCCTTGAAGCGCACCAGCAAAACAGCCTGCTCGACATCGGCGCCAGTTACCCCACGGTCAGCTACTACCGCGATAACCAGGGCTTCTATCTCTCCGAACGCTATCGCAGCCTGCTCGCAAGCCACGTCCCTGAAACCGAGACGATCCCGTCGCTCTATTTTCCCGAAAGCGAAATCCGCGACCGCTTCGCCTATTACCTCATCGTCAATCAGGTCTTCTCGGTGATCAGCCGCATGGGCCACGACGGATTGTGCGACGAAGGCACGCTTCTCAGGATGCTCCGGAACCACCTGGAGCAATGCGCGTTCGGCATGACCGGCGCCGGACGGGATTTCGCCCGGCATGTGCTGGACCTGCCGACGATCGCGTCGAAGGCCAACCTGACCACCCGGCTGTTCAATGTCGACGAACTGCAATCCGACCACGCGCCGGTCCTTTATCGCCCCGTTCCAAACCCTTTGCGGGCACCCGCGGCGCTGACGACCCTGAGGACCAGCCATGCCATTGCCTCTTGATCTCCAGGGACGCCCCGACGACCGGGTGCTTCGCCAGCTTGCCGCCGCCCTTCTGTTCGAAGGCGTCATCGAAGCGCGCCAAAGCGAGGGCGGCGGCGATGGTGCAACGCATTTTCGTTGGACGCTCGGCGGCCGCGACTTTCGGTGCGATGCCATCCTCGGCGCATTCGGGCGAATCCGGCCATTGCCGGGATCGGTGCAGATGCGGGAAAGCGACGGCAGCTGGGGCGAGGCGTCGCTCTCGGTTGTGGTTTCCGCCCTGCCCGGCAGCGGCATCACCCGCGGCAAGCTGCTGAACGAGATGATGCAGACGATTGCCTTTTCCGAGTGGAATGACCGTCATCTTATCGCCCGTCCGCGGCGGGAGATGTCCTTCGCCGAGCTCGAAGGTGCAATCGACGAGGGGCATCCCTACCACCCCTGCTACAAGGCCCGCACCGGCTTCTCCCAGGCGGACCATGCCCTCTTCGGCCCGGAGGCCGGCCAGTCGTTTCAGCTCGTCTGGCTGCTCGTCGCGCGCAAGCATCTGCGCCAGACGCTGCCCGACACAGAAGAGGCATTCTGGCGGACCGAACTTGGCGGGGAAACCTGGGCGCATCTTCAGGGCATGCAACAGCAGCTCGGTGTCTGCACTGAGGATTTCGGGCTCGTGCCGCTGCATCCGTGGCAATGGCGCAACCTGAGCGAAACACTGCTTGCCGGCTGGCTCGCAGACGGCGATGCCCATTGCCTCGGCCCGGCGGGCGACCCCTACACGGCGACCCAGTCGGTACGCTCCTTGCTCAACCAGAACCGACCGCAAGCGGCAAGCGTCAAGCTACCGCTCAACATCGTCAACACGTCCTCGCGCCGCATCCTGGAACCGCATTCGGTCTGCACCGCGCCGGTTATCTCAAGCTGGATCGGCGAGATCGTCGCTTCAGATCCGCTGTTCAGCGAACAATACCCGCTCACCATCCTGCAGGAATATGCCGGGATCATCGCCGATGCGGACGAGCCGTTGGCCGGACAAGTGGGCGCGATCTGGCGCCAGAGCGCGCAAGCAACGCTGGAAACCGGAGAAGCCGTCGTTCCCTTCACCGCGTTGATGATGATGGAGACAGACGGGCGGCCCTTTGCCGACGACTGGATCCGGCGCTTCGGCCTGATGCCATGGATCAACCGGTTGCTCGAAGTCGCCGTCTTGCCGGTCTGGCATCTGCTCGTCCATCACGGCATTGCCGTCGAGGCGCATGGCCAGAACATGCTGCTCGTGCATCGCGACGGATGGCCGGTCCGGTTGATCCTGCGGGACTTCCACGAGAGCATCGAATTCTCGCCGGGCTTTCTGCGCGAACCGGAAAAGGCGCCCGATTTTCCATCCCTGCATCCGCTCTACCGGGACGCCGAGCCGGACCAGTTCTACTGGACGGACAATCTGGATTCGCTGCGCGAACTGGTGATGGACACTCTCTTCGTCTACAATCTGAGCGAGATCAGCCATCTTCTCGACCATTGCTACGATCTTCGCGAACCGCTGTTCTGGCAGCGGGTCGAAAGCCTGCTGTCAGCCTATCCGCATAGGCATGGCACGGCGGGCCGGCAGGCGCAGCTCGGCCACGACGGCCCCGAAATTCTCACCGAATCCCTGATGACGAGGAAGCTCTTCGCGCGCAAGCCCGAGTACCACCACGTGGTGCCCAATGCCTTGGCCGCGGACAGGCTTCAACGAAGGAGAAAGCTATGATCCGTATCGACGACAGGCTCTATGATCGCGCCTATCTCGACGAAACATCCGCACGCCTGGCCGGGCAGATCGGCCTGAAGGACCGCGACGACGGACGCTACGCGGTCTGCTTTGCCGAAACCATCGACTGGCTGGCGCTATTCTTCGCCATCCGCAAGGCCGGCGCCAGCGTGTTGCCGATCCATCCGGGCACGCCCTATGCCGCCGCGCGCAAGCTTGCGATCGGGGCCGGCTGCGACCGGTTGTTCTACAACAGCCTCACGGCCGAAGTGCTGGAACGACCCGCAAACGCCTTGCCGGTTGGCACGCTGCTGCAGATGAGTTCGGGCACGACAGAGGCGCCGAAATGCGTGGCGCGCAGCTGGGAGGATATCGACGCCGAGATCGAAAGCTATATTGGCATCTTCCGCGCGCCGGAGGACATGACCCCGGTCATCGCCTGCCCGACGACCCATTCCTATGGCCTGATCTGCGGCATCCTGGTGGCGCTCAAGCGCGGCCAGACGCCGGTTATCGTCAACACCGCCAATCCGAAATATCTCATGAAGGTTCTTCGCGAGATCGAGCGGCCGCTGCTCTATTCGTCGCCGGCCATCCTGCACACGCTTGCCCGGCTGCTGCCCGAGGGCGAGCAGATCCATGCGACGATGACTTCGGGCACGCTGCTGCCGGATCCCTGGTTTGCCCAGATCAGGGCCAGGAGCCGGCATATGTTCCAGCAATATGGCTGCTCCGAAGCCGGATGCATCGCGATCAATCCGGATGTCACCGCCGCCGGCGACATGGGGTTCGTGCTGCCGCATCTTCTGCCGCAGACCGGCAGCAATGCGGAAAATGCAGGTGAAATCGTCGTGACGAAGGGCGACGGTATCGCCATCCACACCCGCGATCTCGGCTATCGCCGCGATGACGGCATGCTGGTCTTTGTGTCGCGCATGGACGACATGATCAATGTCTCCGGTCTCAACGTTTATCCGAGGGATGTCGAGGATGCGGTGATGGCGATGGCCGAAGTCGGCGACGCCGTTGCCTTCCGCATGGGCGACCGCTTTGCCGGGGAGCGCGTGGCGCTCCTGTTCAGTGCCAGTCAAACCATCGCGCCGCAGGCGATCCGCGAATGGTGCAGTCTGCATCTCGCCAGCCATCAATTGCCGATGGACATCCGCCAGGTCGACACCATCCCGCGCCAGGCCAATGGCAAGATCAGCCGCCGCGAGGTTGCCGCCCGGCACGCCGCCGGTGAGTTCACCAAACCGATCGCCGGAGCCGCGTCATGACCAGCAACGAAATCCTCGAGGCGATCCACGAGGTCCTCAGCGACCATATGATGCATCCGCATCTCGACGGCTTCGGCCCCGACGCTCGCCTCAACGAGGACCTCTATCTCGATTCCGTCCTGATCCTGCAGATCTTTCTCAATTTGGAGCTGGAATACGGGCTGAGTGTTCCGGAAGAGGCGATCGCCCGCCAGGATGTCCAGACGGTCGCCGATCTCGCCGCGCTCTATGAGCCGAAGTCGATCGAGACGCTCGTCCCATCGTTTCCATTAACCGGCGGTACGACAGACGAAGGCGTGCATGGCGAGGCCTATTACGACATCAAGGTGCACTGCTTCGTCAGTTGCGTCTGCGACGGGCTGAAGCGAAAGGGCCTGGACCACCGACCGTTCTATTTCGGTGTCTGGGACGCGAAATTTGGGCTCAGCGACCGCTTCCAGCTTCTCTATCATGCACCCGAGATCAGCCATGAATTCTTCCGCAGCTGGTTTCAGCGGCTCTACGGCGTCACCGTTTACGAATGGTACGACCCTGACATCAGCAAGAGCGAAAATCTCACCGTGATGCTCGACCTCGTCAAACGGCGCGCAGATACCGGCTCCGTCATGGTCATGCTCGACATGTTCCACCTGCCGGAGCGCGAGAACAAGTTCAACCAGAACCCCTTCCCGCACTACCTCATGCTGCAGGAAACCGCCGACCCCGATACGTGGTTCGTGCATGATCCCGACTACCGTTGGGAAGGCGAGATCGCGCGGGACAAGGTGATCCATGCGGTGATGCAGCCGACCGTCGGCGGCGGCTATGTCTTCGACAATGCAGAGGCTCGGCCACCGGCAGCCGAAGACCTCAAGGCCTATTTCGAGGCCTGCTTTATCAGAGACAGCAATCCGCTGGCCGACACCGTTCGCATGATCGTCACGGCTCATATCGACGGACGCGGCGGCATCGACCTCTCCGACCTCACGGAGGCCGTGCGCGAACTGCCCGTCATCACCATCCGCAAATACGCCTACGAGCATGGCTTTGCGTTCTTCTGGCGAGCCCTAAAGCTGCCGGCCGCCGAGTTCGAAGGCTGGTGCGAAGAGATCGAGGCGCTCGTCCAGGCGTTGAAATCGCTGCACTACGATTGCATGAAGCTGAGCCAGACCGGCGACCGCGCCTTGGCCACCCCGGTGTTCGAGCGGCTGGCAGAAGCCGACCGGATCGAGACGAAACTGAAAGGCAAGCTCGCCGAGATCTTCGATCTCTGGTGTGAACAGAACATTGCCGCCGACATTCCCATGCTGGAGAGGCCCACGCTGAAAAGGGTTGCGCGATGAACATATCGCTGTGCACGATCACGTTTCGCCATCATCTGATTTCCCTCGGCGAAATCGCCGCCTGGGCGCAATCCAACGATTTTCAGGGGATCGAGCTCTGGGGTGCGCATGCACGCAACCTGGCGCAGCAGCCCGACCGCAATGCCGATTGGCTCGATACTTTCGGGCTGAATGTGCCGATGATCAGCGACTATCTGCCGCTCGACGGCGATACGGAGACGCTGCGGCACAAGACTGTCGAGCTCTGCAGGCTCGCCCGCCGCTGGAGATCCCGCAAAATCCGTACCTTCGCCGGCAATTGCGGCAGTCTCTCCGTCTCCCACGAAGAGCGGCAGCGCATCGTGGAGCGGCTGAGAGAGATATGCGCGATCACTGCCAGCTACGGCATTCAACTGCTGGCGGAGACACATCCGAAGACGCTGGCCGATACTGCGGCCTCGACATTGCGTCTCATCGAGGAGGTCGACCAACCCGCCTTCGCGATCAATTTCGATACGCTCCATGTCTGGGAGGGCGGCGACGATCCAATCGCCGTGCATCGCCAGATGATGCCGCACATCCGCCATTACCATCTGAAGAACATCCGCGACCGGTCTGACCTCTCGGTCTTCGAACCGGCAAACGTCTATGCCGCGGCCGGCCGTCGCGACGGCATGACGCCGTTGCTCGAAGGCACGGTCGATTATACCGGCTTTCTCCTGGAGATCGCGGGCGACGGACAGCACGACGCATCGCTGGAATGGTTCGGCAATGATTGCCTCGATGTGCTGCGTCGCGATCGCAGGCAGGTTCGCGGCGTGATCGAGGGGCGTGAACCCATACGGCGGACAGTCAACTTTTCGTGATTGCGTTTTAGCGGTGTCATCGGTCTTTGTCGGTGCAACGCATAAAAAATTGGCCCTGGCTGTACATGCCGGGGCCCATTTTTTGTTTTTGTTTTCGTCTTGCAAATGTCAATCAATATAGTTTCGGAACACCGAAATACTGCCTCGTTCGCGGCTTTGCTCATTTTTGACTTGAAGCGGACGAGCTGTGCTCTACCTCGCTACTCTGGCGATCTTGCAGCCGAAAATCAATCAACTTTTATGGGGCTATTTTTCGCCGCGCGACACGGGCGCTTGGGAAACTGCCGCACTGTTTCAGCACCCCCAGGGCGGGCAGAAAACATGCCCTTCCCCAAACATAGCTGCGCCGGCAAGGATACGGAAGACGCGCGCGGCCGCAGCTTGTGTGCCCAATCGAAGCTGACGTGCCGCCTTGCCACCTGCCAACGGTCGCATCGATCGCTAAAGAATCTGACAGCGGCGCTGCCATGCAGATGGTCTTCTCCAATGGTCGAAATCACGACCAAGAGGAGACGAAGACGATGAGCCAGAAAACCTGCGCGGCCTGCGACTGCGAACTCGATCAGAACAGCATCAAGGTCAAGCTCGGCGGCAAGACGGTAGAAGTCTGCTGCGAGGAATGCGCTGCCGCCATTGGCGAAGCGGAGACCGCAAGGACGGCTGCGGCGTCGGCGGGAAAGTAAACATGAGGCCGGTCGCCACAGCGGCCGGCCTCCAATTCGCAAGCGTCAAGGTTGTCTTTTCCCCGCGGCCGTTCAATGACCCTTGAGCGCGGCAATTTCAGCCTGGAGCACCGCCACAGTCTCTTCCAGCGTCTGTACGCGCTGTTCCAGCTCGGACAGGCCCGACGTGGCGAAGGACGGCATGCTCGGCGCCGCGGTGATCGTCTGATCGACCTCGCCACACAAAAGATGCGCAAACCGGTCTTCGCGCTGGCCGGCGCCGCGGTTGAGCTGCACGATCAGCGGAGGCCGACGTCCGATCATCAGGTCGAGGTTATCCTTGAGATCCTCGACCGACTGGAACCGCGCCATGCGTTCGCTGCGAGACCAGAGCTCGTAGGCTGTCTGCGGGCCGCGCAGCAAAAGCAGGCCGAGCACGACGATTTGCGGCGAGGTCAGCGAAAAGCGGTTGGCGGCCTGATGTTCATAACGCTCGACGCGCGATGCAAAGGCCTGCCGGACCAACCCCTTCTGGGCGAGCGAATTGAGCGCACGATGCACGTCCACCTGTTCCAACGCCATCACCGGGTCGCGCGCCGTCTTCTGGTTGGCGGCGGAGTGGAGGGAGTTGAGTGTCAGCGGATAGACGTCAGGCGTCGTTTCCTTCTTCTCGATCAGGCAGCCAAGAACACGGGCTTCGATCGCATTGAGTTCGGGAAAATCGGTGTCTGGATTGGTGTTCATAAGCTCACTCTTCTCGGCAACGAGTTCAACGGCAGCCCGGGGTTCTCCGACCGGATTGATCTACCCGGATTTTCCGCCCGTCTTTGGCAGAAAGCCCCGAAATCCCCGGCCGGCCGAACGGCACCCCTCGATAGACCGTTGCACGGCCAAGGCCAAGTTGCTTTCCGGTTTCCAAGTCCGAATATCCCCGGCAGCAAGCGACTGAAGGTAACTCGCTCGATCCTAACCGTCGCCTTGATTTTATTTCACCGAGCCCGACGCTGGCCACCCGATCGATCACGATTGCGCCGCAGTTCGCATCGATACGGTGCCGGTCAATTTCAAGCTGATTCCGCCTCCTGCCCTCCCTCGCCTTACGTCGCCAGATGCCCAGCGGTCACCCAATCGGGATCGCCGCCGCGTCGCTTGGCGGCGACCGTCGAAACCATCATCACAGAAGCCTCCCATGTCCCGTGTGAAAAAGAGGGTCGTACTGCATTTTCCGGGCTTTGAGCCCTTCGACGCGGAGGCGCACCGCCGGCGTTACGCCCGTTCAGCGCGGCAGAGCGCCGAGGTATGGGACTTCAAGTCCGATGTCGGGCCCTTGGTGAGCACGGGCGCGGCGACGCATTTCGACGTCGACTGTGCCGGACCGGACTGGCGGACTTCAAGCCGTATCCATGTTTTCGATCACGATGTGCTCGTCGATACCTTGAGCCGCCAGTCATTCACACGCCGGCTGGGCGGCGGATTTGCCAGTGCGCTGAACGTAACGTTCAACCGTGGGCTTTGGGGTTATTTTCGCCATGCCTGGCGCTTTGGCCTATTTTTCCTGTTCCCCTTCCTGCTGGCCGGATTGATGACGGCAGCGGCCCTAGTCGTTGCATTCATTCCCCACTGGCTGAGCCTTTCGAGCTGGAACCTGCTGTGGAGCGTACCGCTGGCCGGTCTCCTGCTGCGACAGGTCATGATGCCGTTGGCCACGAAGTTCCATACGCTGCACCTGTTTGCCGACTGGGAAATGGCCGTGGCCATGGCACGACTGGATCGGCCCGATTTCAACCGTTGGCTCGAAAGCTGTGTGGATGCCGCTTGCGAGGCGTTCAGCGAGGACGCCGACGAGTATCTTATCAGCTCGCACAGCATGGGTTCGAGTGTCGCCGCGCATGTCATCGGCATGCTGATCGAGCGGCGGCCGGATGTTATCGAAGGCAAACGGGTGGTGTTCGTAACACTTGGCGGCGCGATCCTGCAATGCGCGCTGATGGCGCCGGCCCATGCCCTGCGGGCCCGCGTCGGGGCAATTGCCCGCGCCAAGGAAATCTTCTGGTTCGAGGTCCATTGCCTGACGGATGCGATCCATTTCTACAAGACGCGTGTCGTCGCCCTGTCGGGGCATCCTGAGGCAAGGCAGCCGTCCATCGCCTATATCAAGGTCAAGCACATGCTGTCGCCTGACCGCTATAGGCGGATCAGGCGCAACTTCCTGCGCGTTCATCGCCAGTATGTGCTCGGTCCGGACGTGCGCGCACCGTTCGATTTTACCTTGATGACCGCAGGTCCGCTGCCGGCAGCGGCGTTCGCGGGTTTTTCGCAGGCTAACATACCGGCACTTTGACCCGCGACATCCTCGATGTCCTCTAGCGCGGCCCAGGCAGCCGCGCTTCTTTCCGGTCTTATGGAGCAACGCCCCCAACCGCGACTTCCGGTGCAAAGCGGTCGTTTCCAGCGGATGTCCGCTGGAATATCACACCGCTGATTTCGGCCGACCGGGAGAATGAGGGCAGTCAATCGAACAACCCTCGTCTCGACATGTTCGACTAGTTCCCCGGCTTGTTCTTGATCGCCGCATCGATCTGTTTCTTCACTGCATCCAGGTTGAAGGAGGCCGGATCCTGCATTGGCGGATAGTCAATCGCGGTGAGCGCAAGTTTGCCGACTTCCTGCTGAACACTGACGAAACGCCAGAACTCGCGAGCATAGAAGTCGTTCATGTAGCCCCCACCGAGGTCATTGAGGCTTTGACTGCCAATCGACGGCGTCCGCTCGAATGGGTCCTGACGGATATTGACCATGGTGGGCATGTCCGTTGTTACCTTCGCACCGGGCCAACCCTGAGGCTGCTGGAAGAACTGATACTTGAAGTCATCGATGCGAACTGCCCCCAGAGAAGGGCCGCCGAAGTAGAAGAATTCATGCCGTGCGGATGGTCCTTTGCCCGTCAACAGGTCGAGTTGGTTGTAGCCATCAAGGTGGTTCTTGTAGGTCTTGTCGCCCAGCTTCGCGCCCTTGAGCAACTGGTCAGTAATCTCGCTGTTGCCCGCCGCCGCGACCAGCGTTGGGAACCAATCCAAGGCAGAAAATATGCCGTTCTCGACCGTTCCCGCCTTAACCTTGCCCGGCCAACGGATAATGGCCGGCGCGCGGAACCCGCCCTCCATTACCGTACCCTTGGTGCCCTTGAACGGGGTCATGCCACCGTCGGGCCAGGTAAACACCTCCGCGCCGTTGTCGGTCGTGAAAATGACGATGGTGTTGTCGGTCTCACCCGCATCTTGCACGCATTTCAGGAGAGCGCCGACGCTGTCATCGAGCTGCGCCATGCCAGCTTCTTCGAGGCCATAGTTGGTGTCGCTGTTCATCAGCGCTTGGTATTTTGGCGACAGGAAAGTCCAGACGTGCATTCGCGTCGTATTGTGCCAGACAAAGAACGGTTTGCCGTCTGTCTTTGCCTTGTCCATGAAATCGCACGACGACTTGACCAGGACTTCATCGAAGGAGCCCATGTCGTATTTGGCCTTGGGCATGATGTCATGCATGTTCGGAACGTTGGACATGTCAGGGTACGGCGCTAGGGGACCCTCGTCCACGATCCTCTGCTTGCCGATCTTGCCCCAACGCGGCTGTTCGGATGTGTCGTCCGTATCGGTAGCAAAGGTGTGGACCAGATTGCGCGGCCCGACCTTGTCTCGGTACGACTGTTCGTTCGGAAACGAATACCAATAGGGGTCTGACATCGCGTCGAGGTGATAGAGGTAACCGAAGAACTCGTCGAACCCATGCAGTGTCGGCAGAAACTTGTTCAGATCGCCGAGATGGTTCTTGCCGAACTGGCCGGTGGCGTATCCCTCCGTCTTCAGCGCGGCGGCTATGGTTGCCGCCTTGTCAGGCATTCCTACGTCTGCGCCCGCCTGGCCAACCGTCGTCAGGCCCGTTCGGAGCGGGATTTCACCGGTAATGAAACTCGCCCGTCCAGCAGTGCAACTTGCCTCGGCATAATAGTCCGTAAACATCATGCCCTCTGCCGCCAGCTTGTCGAGGCTGGGCGTCTTCCCGGACATTATTCCCCGGTGATAGGCACCGATATTGAACCAGCCGACATCATCTCCCATGATGACAAGAATGTTGGGTTTTGGCTGCGGCTGCTGCGCAACTGATGGCGCAGCCAGCGCGGTCGCGAATACGGAAGCCAGCAAACCAAAATAAAGGTTTCTCATGCCACTCATAATTCATTCCCTCCGTTTAACTTGGCCTACTGCGTGTTTTCTTAAATCCTATTCGATCTATGGATAAAAACATGCAGCAATTCAAAGCGTTACAGCGACCTTTGCGTGTCTAATACGACGCGCGGCGCTGTAGTGGGGGATGCCCTTCTCACAGCATAGGGGTGCTCCTCCTCATTTATTCGGGACGATGAGCTTGTGAAATTGCGCGGCATAGCGCCGTCTCAGCGGAAAATGTTGGGTAGGGTGAATGCTGCTCTGAAAATTCGCCATAGGGCGGCGACAGACATACCGGCCATCGAAGCGTCAACAGCTAGTCACGCTTTACTAACTGCCGCAGGGTGGCAGTCGTCTTGGGCACGAATATCGCACATCTTCATTTCCTCCGCCAGTTTTGAAACCGCAACGCGAAGCGAGCGTTTACTGCCGGCGCAAAGTTGCCAATCTCACCCATCCGTCGCGCGAAAATAGAGGACCGGTACCGAACGACGCCAACGCTCGGGAAACCTCGCGATCTCGAACCAATGCCTATGCAGAGTTGATCCCACGGACATGGGGAAGTATTTATCGTGTCGACAAAAGGATTCTAAAGATGACCGATACCGATTCCAACCCCACACTCGAACGCAAGCGCGGCTCCGGCGTAAAGATGGTCTACGACCTTCTGCGTGACGAAATCCTCGATCTGGTCCTGCCGCCGGGCAGCCCGATCGACGAGGTCCAACTCGCCGAACGCTTCAAGATGTCGCGCACGCCGATCCGCGAAGCGCTGGTGCGGCTGGCCGGCGAGGGCCTGATCGATACGCTGCCGAACCGGTCGACGATGGTTTCAAGCATCGATTTCCTCAACATGCACACGTTCTTCGATGCGCTCGTGCTGATGTACCGCGTCACCACCCGGCTCGCGGCGCAGCATCATCGCCCGGAGGATCTGCAGATCATCCGCGCCCGGCAGGCTGAATTCGCAGCCGCGGTGCAGGCCCAGGATGCGCTGGCGATGATCGCCACCAACGCCGCCTTTCATTCGGCCATCGCCGAGGCCGGCCGCAACGCCTATTTCAGCGGCCTCTTCAACCGGCTCCTCGACGAAGGCCGGCGGATGCTGCGGCTCTATTACCAGTCCTATGGTGACCAGCTGCCGCAACGCTTCGTCGACGAGCACGAGGACATGATCACCGTGATCGCCGCCCGCAACGTCGAAGCGGCCGACCAGCTGGCCAAGGTGCATGCCGAGCAGATCGTCACTCAGATCAAGCGGCTTTTCACCCGCGACGAGCGGTTGGATATCGCGCTGTAATCTTCTGTCGATTTCTTGTCGACAAATAAAATACAACAGGATATTGTCACCGTCGAAGGCTGAGATCGGCGTCGGTGATGACGTTGGCCTCAGCCCATTCGACAGACCAATTGAGGAGTTTGAGATGAAGGCCAAGATTTTCTCCGGCGTCATTCCTGCGCTGATGACCCCGTGCAACGACGACCGCAGCCCCAACTTCGATGCGCTGGTGCGCAAAGGCAAGGAACTGATCGCCCAGGGCATGTCCGCAGTCGTCTACTGCGGTTCGATGGGTGACTGGCCGCTTTTGACCGACGCGCAGCGCATGGAAGGCGTGGAGCGCCTGGTCAAGGCCGGCATTCCGGTTATCGTCGGCACCGGCGCGGTCAATACCGCTTCTGCCGTCGCCCATGCGGCCCACGCCCAGAAGGTCGGCGCCCAGGGCCTGATGGTTATCCCCCGCGTGCTTTCGCGCGGCTCGGTCGTTGCCGCCCAGAAGAACCACTTCAAGGCCATCCTCTCGGCTGCCCCGGACCTGCCGGCGGTGATTTACAACAGCCCCTACTACGGCTTTGCCACCCGCGCCGACCTGTTCTTCGCGCTGCGCGCCGAACATCCGAACCTCGTCGGCTTCAAGGAATTCGGCGGCGCCGCCGACATGCGCTATGCGGCCGAGAACATCACCAGCCGTGACGATGGCGTCTCGCTGATGATCGGCGTCGACACGGCTGTGTTCCACGGCTTCGTCAACTGCGGCGCAACCGGCGCCATCACTGGCATCGGCTGCGTGCTGCCGAAGGAAGTCATCCACATGTGCAACCTGTCGCGGGCAGCCGCCGAAGGCGACGTCGATGCACGCCTGCGCGCGCTGGAACTGGAACAGGCGCTCGCCGTGCTTTCCTCCTTCGACGAAGGCCCGGATCTGGTTCTCTACTTCAAGCACATGATGGTGCTGAAGGGTGACAAGGAATACACGCTGCACTTCAACGAGACCGACGCCCTGTCGGAAAGCCAGCGCGGCTATGTCGAAGCGCAGTTCAAGCTGTTCAACAGCTGGTATGCCGCGTGGAGCAAGCTCCCGGGCGCAGTGCAGACATACAAGGGCTGATCATCG
The DNA here is from genome assembly GCF_001424825.1 of Ensifer sp. Root31. Classification (NCBI taxonomy): domain Bacteria; kingdom Pseudomonadati; phylum Pseudomonadota; class Alphaproteobacteria; order Hyphomicrobiales; family Rhizobiaceae; genus Ensifer; species Ensifer sp. Root31. The sequence goes on from NZ_LMCO01000034.1 coordinate 308,994, forward strand.
GTTGACCGCGCGTTAGCAAGAAGGCCCTCCCGTCGGGAGGGTCCTTAGCTGACGTGTGGAATTTTAGGTGACGTTTCTGCTGAACCCCCTACACCGCAAGGACTTAGGGGGTTCTTTTTGTTTAAAAATCTGAAGGAAGCGAGAACCAGCGTCTGTTCGTCCTTAAGGTTCGCGCCCCAGCAACGTCTGATTTCGAATGATCGACGTTAGCTGCGCGGCGCAGATCTTCAGGGGAGCCACGGACTGGGATGCTTTCGCCATCGCCATCGCACCGGAATAGGTTGCTACGACCAGGGTTGCCATGGCCTCAGAATCGAAATCGTGAACGGGGGCCGCCCGGAGGTCGCCCCTTAGCTTGTCGGCGATGGCTGACCTCCAACGCATGAAGATCGCCTCGATCGCGGCCTGGAAATCTTCGTCCTCGCGCGACAGTTCAAGAGCGAGATTGTTCAACGGACAGCCCGACACTGCCCCTTTCCGCTCCAGTTCGGAAATGATGGCTGCGAACACCGCTTGGATACCGTCGGCCGTCGTCGTCGCAAGATTGACTGGCGTGATCCAGGTCAACTCGACGGCTTCCGCCACCCGATCCTGAATAACGGCGAGGCCAAGGGCCTTCTTGGTGGGGAAATGATGGGCGAGCGCTCCACCCGTGACGCCCGCCTCGCGCTTCAAGTCGTGGAGGGCACTGGAATGGTAGCCGCGGGTCGAGAATGCAGCGTAGGCAGCATCCACAAGCCGCTGCCTTAGTCCTTCGGGATCGTTCATGCGTCTATGCGACGAGGTAGGTCGTTCCGACATGGGTCCTTCCTTTCCTCCTGGTTATAACAGGTTGACAAAACAGGACAACTGTCCTGTATTACAAAACAGGACGATTGTCCTGTTCCGAGGAAAGGTGGCCATGACTGTATTCACAATGAGCGAACCACTGACGGCTACGGACGATCCGACCAACGCGATCGTTGAACTGCGGCGGTATCGGCTTCGGCCGAACACCAGGGAGACGCTGATCGACCTGTTCGATCGCGAGTTCATCGAACCCCAGGAAGCGCAGGGAATGAGCGTGATGGGACAATTCCGCGACCTTGATGATCCCGACAGCTTTGTATGGCTGCGAGGCTTTCGCGACATGCCGTCCCGCGCAGCGGCATTGAACTCGTTCTATACGGGCCCGGTGTGGGCAGCTCACCGCGAGCAGGCGAACGGAACGATGATCAATTCGGACAACGTTCTGCTCCTGCGGCCCGCATCGCCCGATACCGGCTTTGCGCGGTCGGGCGTCACGCGCGCCGCCTCTGGCGCGGCGGATGTACGGCGCGGTCTTGTGGTTGCGACGATCTGTTATCTCGCACCACGCACGGACGACGCGTTTGCCGTGTTCTTTGAAGCCGTTGTCAGGCCATATCTGGAGCAAACCTCGGCTACGGTGTTGGCAGCATTGGTCACCGAGCAGAGCCCGAACACTTTCCCCAGGCTGCCTGTGCGCGAAGGGGAGACCGTCTTCGTCTGGTTCTCCGCTTTCCCCAGTCTGGCTGCCTACGAGACGCATCTTGCCGAACTTGCGCACTCCGAGACCTGGATCACGGAGGTCGTTTCGGAGATGGAGCGGCGAACGTGGCGGCAGAACGAGGTGTTGCGGCTGACGCCGACGGCACGATCCCTGCTGCCGTGACGCATTGCGTTGGGGGCGCATCTTCTCGGTGATCTCGCGGCCTTTGTTACCGGATGCCCGTTCAATGAACCCGTTACCGGCAGATTCTGAAAATGTGGAACCAGGGCAACCTGGTTCCACATTTTGGGAAAGGCTAGGCTCTCCGGGATGACCTTTCGTTTTACTGAGTGCCAGAAGCGGGCTGAGTGCCCCCGCCTGGATTTTACGCCACGGCATCGAGCCCAAGTGTGTGCAGGCGCTCGAGTTGCTCCATCTCGGCGGCCGTCAGGGTGATGCCATCGACCTCAGACTTTGCGCGGGCGGCGAAGCGGCGCTGAGACGGCAGGCGCGCGCCCTGGCCGAGAATGGCGTCAAACAGGACCTCGGCGCGGTCGAACGGATTGCCGGGACGCCCGGCGGCAAATGCCTCCGGCGAGAAGGCGATGATCAGTTCGCCATGGAACGGCGCCAATGTGGTGGTGCCGAGATAGTCGAGCACTTCCGGGCTAGTCAGGTCGCCGATCATGATGCCGGCCAGGAGTTCGATCATCGTGCCGATGGCCGAACCCTTATGGCCACCGAACGGCAGCATGGCGCCAGCAAGTGCGGCATCCGGATCGGTCGTCGGATTGCCCGACGCGTCGATCGCCCAGCCCTCCGGCAGCGGCTTGCCGGCACGGCGGTGCAGCTCGATCTCGCCGCGTGCGGCAACGGAGGTCGCAAAGTCGAAGACATAGGGCGGACGGCCTTCGCGCGGCCAGGCGAAGGCAAACGGGTTGGTGCCGAGCAACGGCTTGTTGCCGCCGGTCGGCGCGACCGTCGCATAGCTCGGGCACATGACGAGCCCGGCAAGGCCCATATCCGTCAGTCCTTCCGCCTCGGGCCAGAGCGCCGAGAAATGGGTGCAGTCATTGATGACGAGGGCGGCAAGCCCCAGGGTTCGGGCACGCTCGGCCAGAACAGGCAGGCCAAGCTCGAAGGCCGGATTGGCAAAACCACCCATGGCATTGACCTTGACGATCGCCGAGCCTTCCTGCGGTAGAAGCTCGGGAGTGGCGTCCGGCTTTACCTTACCGGCCTTGACGGTGCGCAGCGCGCCTTCGATACGGTAGATGCCATGCGACTTGCAGGCGTCGCGTTCGCCTGCCACGATCACCCGCGCAAGGGCGCCGGCCTGGACGGCATTGAGCCCGGCCTTGCGGAAGATCGCCTCGACCCGCTCCTGAACTGCGGCGATTGTCAGGGTGGTGGTCTCACTCATCTTGTACCTTTCTGACTGCGTATGACCCTGTTGTGGGCGGTTGAAGTTATGCATACATAGAGTATACAAAGAACCGCCGAGTGCAATTCGGCTGTCAGCTATTCATGCCGAAAGACACCGGTGTTCTCAAGAAAGGATCCGCAGATGGTCTTCACCCCCAAAGGAAAACATCTCGTCGCCGGCGAGTGGCTCGACGGCGCAGGCACCTTCGCCTCGACACCGGCACACGGCCCGGCGCATGACTTCGCGGTCGGCACGGTCGAACTGGTGAACCGCGCCTGCGAGGCGGCGGAAGAAGCGTTCTGGACCTACGGCTATTCGTCGCGGGCCGAACGCGCAGCGTTCCTGCGCGCCATCGCCGACGAGATCGAGGCACGGGCCGAAGCCATTACCGCGATTGGCAGCCAGGAAACCGGCCTGCCGGAAGCGCGGCTGCAGGGCGAACGCGGCCGCACCACCGGTCAGCTGAGACTGTTTGCCGACCATATCGAGGCGGGCGACTACCTCGACCGACGTGTCGATGCGCCCCTCCCCGAGCGCCAGCCGGCGCCCCGTCCGGAAATCCGGCTGATCCAGCGGCCGATCGGCCCGGTCGCCGTTTTTGGCGCCTCCAACTTCCCGCTCGCCTTTTCCACCGCAGGCGGCGATACCGCAGCGGCGCTGGCTGCCGGTTGCCCGGTGGTGGTCAAGGGTCATTCGGCCCATCCCGGCACCGGCGAGATCGTCGCTGAGGCCGTCGAAGCCGCCATCCGCAAGTGCGGCGTTCACCCGGGAGTCTTTTCGCTGATCCAAGGCGGCAGCCGCGACGTCGGCCACGCGCTCGTCAAGCATCCGCTGATCAAGGCCGTCGGCTTCACCGGCTCGCTCGCCGGCGGACGCGCGCTCTTCGATCTGTGCGCCGCCCGCCCCGAACCAATCCCGTTCTTCGGCGAGCTCGGCTCGGTCAACCCGATGTTCCTGCTGCCGGAAGCCTTGAAGGCACGTGCCGAGGCGCTTGGACAGGGCTGGGCCGGTTCGCTGACCATGGGTGCCGGCCAGTTCTGCACCAATCCCGGCATCGCGGTGGTGATCGAAGGATCCGATGCTGACCGCTTCACGGCCGCTGCCGTCGATGCGCTCGCAAAGGTGGCGCCGCAGACCATGCTGACCGATGGCATCGCCAAGGCCTACCGCGACGGCCAGGAGCGTTTCACCACCCGCAACAGCGTCAAGCCGCTGCTCGAGACCAGCTCGTCGGACCGCGCCGCGTCGCCCAACCTGTTCGAGACGACCGGCAGCCAGTTTCTGGCCGACCATGCGCTCGGCGAGGAAGTCTTCGGCCCGCTCGGCCTCGTCGTCCGGGTAAATTCGGAAGCCGAGATGGAACAGCTCGCGCGCGGTCTCCAGGGACAGCTGACGGTCACCGTGCACATGGATGCCGGCGACATCGAGCCGGCCCGTCGCCTGCGCCCCATCCTTGAGCGCAAGGCGGGCCGCCTGCTCGTCAACGGTTTCCCGACCGGTGTCGAGGTCGTCGATTCCATGGTGCATGGCGGGCCGTATCCGGCCTCGACGAACTTTGGCGCGACCAGCGTCGGCACCATGTCGATCCGCCGCTTCCTGCGTCCGGTCTCCTACCAGAACCTGCCGGAAGCCCTGCTGCCGGAAGATTTCCTGAACTGATCCGCGACCGATCGCTGCGCAGGGACCCCATTTTGCGAAACAAATGGGATCCCTGCGGGCCAATGACGTCACGATCATATACTTTTTGTATACTGTTTGTATTTTTAAGTTGATTTACGCTCTCCAACGCGGAATATTGCGCTCGCCGTCAAACGGCGCACCAATTCAGGGAGAGAGAAAAATGAAGACCTCGGTCCTAGCCTTCGGCCTCGTTGCCGCCACTGCTCTGACCAGCCCGGCCCACGCCGACAAGCTGGATGACATCATCGGCTCGGGTACGCTGCGTTGCGCAGTGGTTCTCGACTTCCCGCCGATGGGTTCTCGCGACGAGAACAACAATCCGGTCGGCTTCGACGTCGACTACTGCAACGACCTTGCCAAGGCGCTGGGCGTCACGGCCGAGATCGTCGAAACTCCCTTCCCCGAGCGCATTCCCGCGCTGATGTCCGGCCGCGTTGACGTCGGCGTCGCCTCGACCTCCGATACGCTCGAGCGTGCCAAGACCGTCGGCATGACCGTTCCCTACTTCGCCTTCGAAATGGCCGTTACCGCCAACGACAAGACCGGCATCAAGTCCTTCGAGGACATGAAGGGCAAGGTCGTCGGCGCCACCGCCGGCACCTTCGAAGCGATCGCGCTGGAAAAGCAGGTCAAGGAATGGGGTGCGGGCGAATTCCGTCCTTACCAGACGCAGGCCGACGTCTTCCTCGCGCTTAGCCAGGGCCAGATCGACGCAACGGTGTCGACCTCGACCGTGGCGCAGGCCAACGTGAAGACCGGCAAGTTCGCCGGTATCTCGGTTGTCGGCAAGGCGCCGTTCGACATCGACTACGTGGCTCTCTTCACCAACCGCGAAGAATACGGCCTCATCAACTACCTCAACCTCTTCATCAACCAGCAGGTCCGCACCGGCCGCTATGCCGAACTCTACGAGAAGTGGGTCGGCGGCGAACTGCCTTCGCTGGCGGTGAACGGCGTCTACCGCTAATCTGTCCGTTTCTCTGGCGGCGCGAGGCAAACGTCTCGCGCCGTTGTACCAACCTGCGCTGATATTGACCGATTGCGTGGGACCGTGTGCGGTCATCCGGCAAGGAGCGGACCTTAGAGCGATGCCTTGGCATCGGTCGAGGATTGCGACACTGCCGGTGGCCGACACACGGCCCACCCGAAGGGCCGGGCGCTTTTGGCCCCCGGACCGCGTCGACAATCCTCACCGGACCGTCTGGTCCGGTTGCGGTTGTCTGCTTGCCGGAAGCTAAAATCGCTCCGGCGCAATCGGCCAATATCAGCGCAGGTTGGTACCACTCATTTTCGAAAAGGTGAGACGGCGATGTTCAATTACTCCTTCCACTGGAACCAGGCGCTGAAAGCATTGCCGCAAATGCTTGACGGCGCGCTGGTCACGCTGCAGATCGCGCTGCTGTCGATGCTCATCGGCGTCATTTGCGCGCTCGCCCTGACCGGGTTCCGCCTGTCCGGCAATCGCATCCTCAGTGGCTTTGCCACCGCCTGGATCGAGATCGCGCGCAACACCCCCGCGCTGTTCCAGATCTACATGGCCCATTTCGGCCTCGGCAATTTCGGCATCCATCTGAGCCCCTACACGGCGCTGCTCGTCGGCATTGCCTTCAACAATGCGGGCTATCTGGCTGAAAACTTCCGCGGCGCCCTGAAAGCGATCCCGGATACGCAGACCCGTGCCGGCCGTTCGCTCGGCATGACGGCGCTGCAGGCCTTCCGCTACATCATCCTGCCGCAGATGCTGCGCGTCGCCTTCCTGCCGACCACCAACCAGATGGTCTGGGCAATCCTGATGACCTCACTCGGCGTCACCGTCGGCATGAACACCGACCTCGCCGGCATCACCCAGGAACTGAACGCCCGGTCCTTCCGCACCTTCGAATTCTTCGCCCTGGCAGCCGTGATCTACTACGTGATCGCCAAGGCCGTGACCCTCGCTGCCCGAGCAATCGCCTCGCGCATGTTCCGTTACTGAGAGAGGTGAGAGATGTTCAATACCGCCCTCACCTGGAGTGATCTCGCCTTCCTTGCACAGGGTGCGGCGATGACGCTCGCCGTCACCGCCGTTTCGGTTACCGCCGGTACGCTGCTCGGCATCCTCTTCGGGGTGATCCGTGTTCAAGCCGGCCCCTACTGGTCGGCGCCGCTGACCTTCGTGCTCGACGTGTTTCGCTCCGTTCCGCTCCTGATCCAGCTCGTGTTGGCCAATGCCTTCCAGTCCATCGCCAAAATGGGCTGGGGGCCGTTCACGACCTCTTGCGTGGTGCTGTCGCTCTACACGGCCGCCTATTGCACCGAGATCGTGCGCGGCGGCATCTCGTCGGTGCCGCCGACCACACGCCGCGCGGCACGCTCGCTGGGCATGACCTGGTGGCAGGACATGCGCTACATCGTGGCGCCGCTTGCCACCCGCGTTTCGCTTCCGTCCTGGATCGGCCTCACGCTCGGCGTCATGAAGGACTCGGCACTCGTGCTCTGGCTCGGTCTGATCGAGCTTCTGCGCGCCTCGCAGATTCTCGTCACCCGCCTGCAGGAACCGCTGTTCATTCTCCTGATCTGTGGTGCAATCTATTTCCTCATCAGCTTCCCCATCGCCCGGCTTGGTGGGTATCTCGAAAAACGGTGGTCCCCCAATGATTGAGATTGAAAACGTTCGCAAATCCTTCGGCCCGTTGGAAGTTCTGAAGGGTATCGACCTCACCGTGAAGAAGGGCGAAGTCCTGACCATCATCGGCGGCTCCGGTTCGGGTAAGTCAACGCTGCTAACCTGCATCAACGGGCTCGAGACCATAGACGGCGGACGAATCGTGGTCGACGGCACCGATGTGCATGCAAAAGCGACGAACCTCAACAAGCTGCGCCGTAAGCTCGGCATCGTCTTCCAGCAGTTCAACGCCTTCCCGCATCTGACCGTGCTCGAAAACGTTATGCTCGCACCGCGCAAGGTGCTGGGTCAGTCGAAAGCCGAGGCCGAGGCCATGGCCGTAAAACAGCTCACTCATGTCGGCCTTGGCGACAAGCTTTCGGTCTATCCCAACCGCATGTCGGGCGGCCAGCAGCAGCGCATGGCGATTGCCCGCGCCCTTGCCATGTCCCCGGCCTACATGCTGTTCGACGAAGTGACCTCGGCGCTCGACCCGCAGCTCGTCGGCGAAGTGCTCGACACGCTGCGCATGCTCGCCTCCGAAGGCATGACGATGATCTGCGTCACCCACGAGATGAAATTCGCCCGCGAAGTGTCCGATCGGGTGGCCTTCTTCCACAAGGGCGTGATGGCCGAGATCGCCCCGCCGGAGGAGCTGTTCGGCGCGCCGAAGGATCCGGAACTGCAGAAGTTCCTGGCAGCGACGCATTGAGCCGATCATGAAGGATGCAGCTCAGCCTGACGTCATCGTCATCGGCGCCGGCGTTGTCGGCCTTTCCGCCGCGATAGCGGCCCAGGCACGGGGGCTTTCGGTCACCGTGCTCGACCGGGAAGGCCCGGCAGCTGGAGCCTCGGCGGGAAACGCCGGGGCCTTCGCCTTCACCGACATCCTGCCGCTCGCCTCGCCCGGCATCCTCAAGAAGGCGCCGAAATGGCTGCTCGACCCGCTCGGGCCGCTGAGCATCCCGCCGGCCTACGCCGCGCAGATCGCGCCGTGGATGTTCCGTTTCTGGCGCGCCTGCTCGCCAAAGCGGGTGGCGCATTCGACGGCCGCCCAGACGGCGATGATGGACCTCTCCAAGGTCGAGTTGGAGCCGTTCCTTGCCGCAACCGGCACCCTGCCGATGCTGCGCAAGGATGGCAATCTTCAGGTCTATGAAAGCGAAGCCGAACTCAAGGCTTCGCTGCCCGGATGGCGGGCGCGTGCGGACCATGGCATCGAATTCCGCCATATGGGCGCAGCCGAGATGGCTGAGATCCAGCCGGGTCTGGCGCCCCGCTTCACCCATGGCACCTTTACGCCGGGCTGGTTTTCCATTGCCGACCCGAAGCTCTATACGCTGGCGCTGGCAGAACACTTCCGCGCCAAGGGCGGGGCGATCGAGCGCGCCGACGTTACGGCCCTGGCGCCAATCGATGGCGGCGTCGAAATTCGGACCACAAGTGGCGCGACGCGGCGGGCGGCACAGGTCGTGCTCGCGGCCGGTGCGTTCTCCCACCGGATTGCCAAATCTCTCGGCGAGAGCATCCCGCTCGAAACCGAGCGCGGCTACAACACCACGCTGCCGGCAGACGCCTTCGACCTGCGCACGCAGGTCACCTTCGGCGGCCATGGCTTCGTCGTCACCCGGCTCTCGACCGGTGTCCGTGTCGGCGGCGCAGTCGAGCTCGGCGGGTTGCAACTGCCGCCGAACTACCGCCGGTCCGAAGCCATGCTGCAGAAGGCACGAACCTTCCTGCCGGGGCTCAAGCCCGAAGGTGGCGTGCAGTGGATGGGCTTCCGCCCGTCGCTGCCCGACAGCCTTCCGGCCATCGGCCGCGCCCGCGCGACATCGCGGGTCGTCTACGCTTTCGGTCACGGCCATCTCGGCCTGACCCAATCGGCGGGCACCGCCCGGCTCGTCGCGGATCTTTTGACCGGCCAGGCTCCGACGATTGACATCGCCCCCTTCTCGCCTCAACGGTTCTGACAGAGGTTTCGACCATGGCCACCTACACCTTCTCCTGTATCGACGGGCACACCTGCGGCAATCCCGTCCGCCTCGTTTCCGGCGGCGGTCCTCGTCTTGAGGGCGCCAACATGCTGGAAAAGCGCGCCCATTTCCTCAGAGAATTCGACTGGATCCGCACCGGCCTGATGTTCGAGCCGCGCGGACATGACATGATGTCCGGCTCGATCCTCTATCCGCCGACACGGCCCGATTGCGATGTCGCCGTGCTGTTCATCGAGACCTCCGGCTGCCTGCCGATGTGCGGCCACGGCACCATCGGCACGATCACCATGGCGATCGAGAACGGACTGATCACGCCGCGCGAGCCCGGCAAGCTGTCGATCGACGCGCCTGCCGGCAAGGTCGACATCAGCTATCGCCAGGAGGGCCGCTTCGTCGAGGAAGTGCGCCTGACCAACGTCCCCGGCTTCCTCTATGCCGAGGGACTGACGGCCGAAGTCGAGGGCCTCGGAGAGATCGTCGTCGACGTCGCCTATGGCGGCAACTTCTACGCCATCGTCGAGCCGCAGAAGAATTTTCGCGATATGGCCGACCACACGGCCGGCGAGCTGATCGGCTGGAGCCCGAAACTGCGCGCCGCCTTGAACGCGAAGTACGAGTTCGTGCATCCCGAGCACCCGGAGATCAAGGGGCTCAGCCACATCCAGTGGACGGGCAAGCCGACGCAAGCCGAGGCGCATGCCCGCAACGCCGTGTTCTACGGCGAGAAGGCCATCGACCGCTCGCCCTGCGGCACCGGCACCTCGGCGCGCATGGCGCAGCTTGCCGCCAAGGGCAAGCTGAAGGTCGGCGACGAATTCGTGCATGAATCGATCATCGGCTCGCTGTTCAAGGGTCGGGTGGAGGCCGCGACCAAGGTCGCCGACCGCGATGCCATCATCCCCTCGATCGCCGGATGGGCGCGCATGACCGGTATCAACACGATCTTCATCGATGATCGCGATCCCTTCGCCCACGGCTTCGTCGTAAAATGAACAATCCGTTCTCCGCTCGCAGTATCCTTGGCGGCACGGCCGAGGGGCCGATCGTTGCCGCACCGGAAGCGCTGAGCTTCTGGGGTGGTGTCGATCCGGCGACCGGAGCGGTGATCGATGTTCACCACCCACTGCACGGGACCTGTCTCACGGGCAGTATCCTGATGATGCCGTCGAGCCGGGGCTCCTGCACCGGCTCGGGCGTGCTGCTCGATCTTGCGCTGACCGGTCGTGCGCCGGCCGCGCTTGTCTTTTCCGAAGCCGAGGACGTGCTAACCCTCGGCGCGCTGATTGCAGCCGAGATGTTCGGCAAGCCGCTGCCCGTCCTGCGCCTTTCGTCCGATGCCTTCGCAGCGCTGGCGGAGGCAAAAACCGCGCGCATCACCGATACGGCGATCGAGGCCGACGGCCTGACGATCGAAATCGCACCGCTTGCGACCGCGGCGCTCGATCTTGATGAAGCGGACCTCGCCATGCTGGATGGCCGCGACGGGGTTGCGGTTGAGGTCGCGATGCGCATCATCTGCGCCATGGCGGCGCAGCAGGGCGCAACACGCCTCGTCAGCGTGACGCAAGGGCATATCGACGGCTGCATCTATGCCAGCCCTGCCAATCTCACCTTCGCCGAAAAAATGGCGGATATGGGCGCGCGGGTCCGGCTGCCGACGACAATGAACGCCATTTCTGTCGACCGCGCCAACTGGCAGGCGCAGGGGGTGCCGGCCTCGTTCGGCGATCCGGCCGCGCGGCTGGCCGACGCCTATGTCCGCATGGGCTGCCGTCCGACCTTCACCTGTTCCCCCTATCTGCTCGACAGCGCGCCTGAGGCCGGAGAGGCAATCGCCTGGGCGGAATCCAACGCCGTCATCTACGCCAATACGGTGCTCGGCGCCCGCACCGCGAAGCATCCGGATTTCCTCGACCTCTGCATCGCGCTGACCGGCCGCGCGCCGCTCTCCGGCGTCTATCTCGACGAACACCGCAAGGCCAGCCGCGTCATCGACGTGGAGTTGCCTGAAGGGGTGGACGACGCTTTCTGGCCGCTCATCGGCTATCTCGCTGGGCGGGCTGCACCCGATTGCATCCCGCTTCTGCGTGGCCTCGCGGCTGCAAAGCCTTCGTCCGACGACCTGAAGGCGCTGTGCGCTGCCTTCGGCACCACATCGGCAGCGCCGATGTTGCACATTGAAGGTGTCACGCCGGAGGCGGAAGGTGCTGCGTCAAGCGAAGCTGGCACTGTTGCAATCACCCGCGCCGAGATGGCGGCCGCCTGGACCCTGTTGAACGACGGACCGGAGGATGTGGACCTGGTCGCCATCGGCAGCCCCCACGCCTCGCTGAGCGAATGTCGGGCTCTGGCGGCAGCGCTTGCCGGTCGCAAACGTCACGGGGATGTAGCGGTGATCGTTACGGCCGGCCATCAGGTGATTGCCGCTGCGCGGGCGGAAGGGACACTTGCCGCCCTGGAGGCAAGCGGTGTGCAGGTCCTGCCCGACCTCTGTTGGTGCTCGATCTCTGAACCGGTGTTCCCGACGCGAACCCGCGCGCTGATGACCAATTCCGGCAAATATGCCCATTACGGCCCCGGCCTCTCCGGCCGTGCGGTGCGCCTCGGAAACCTTGCCGATTGCGTGACGGCTGCGCTGACCGGGCGCGTTCAAGCACGGCTGCCGATTTGGCTCTCCCCGGCAGGCCGGTAACGGAACCGCCGACAAGAAGCCGGCAGGTATCGTGATCGGAATGACTTTCCTTGAGGCAACCGCGATGCCTGCGGAGGGCTCTCCTACGCCTACAGATCAGGTGCGCGGTCGACCAGGGTTTGGAACAACACGTTTGCAGCCTCCTGAGGCGTCGAAGCCGCAAACCAGACTGGATCGGTCGTTAGAACGGCGTGCTCCGTCCAAGAGGCAGTGTCGGATGCCTCGCATTCGTAGACGCCGCAGGCGCGGCGCTGCTTTCGATTGAGCGCGATTTCGAGAATGCCCGAAGGTCGCGCGCCCGGCGCATCGAAGATCTGCAGGACGTAACCGCGGAACCCGGTTCTGCCACCGTTGGAATCGATCTCATCGAGAACGGACGGGCAGAGTTCCGCCTGCCCCACCGGAATGGGCCGTGTCCAGAAGGGCCCCTGATCGCCTTGATCTGCGCGCAGCATCGCACTCGCCTCCGTCCCCTCGGGGCAGCGAGCTTAACACTTGATCACCTCGAGTTCAGCCGACCCAGAATAGAATGCGGTCGAACGCTGTGACATGCTGGGTTGCAAAGCGTACCACTTCCGAGTGAGGATCCGGATTGGCGGGTCGTGCTGATCCTGCACCGGCTACTGCGAGCGGTAGAGTACGCGGCAAGCGTCACACGACAGACGCGGGCCCATGCGATCGTTCACCGTGGCGGAGCGCATTTCCAGCAAAAGTGCGAAGCCGTTTTCCGGCAGGAAATGCTTGGAAATAAGGAGATAGAGCGTTTCTGCGGCTCCGTTTGAACCGGAGAGGCTCTGGCAACATGAGGTTGGAAAAATGCACAGATTGCTCAGCGGACTGTCAGTCATTGCATTCGTGGGATTTACGATCGGCATTGGCGCAACGGACCCCGCCGCAGCCGCAAATACACCCAAAGAACGCTCAACGCGCAATGCCGATGTACCGGCGAAAACCGCCACTACTCCAGCAAGAGGCAAGCGTCCCACCGTTGTCGTAAACCACCCTCCTCCGAGGAACGGAGCCTACTACAAGGGCATATTCCGCGAATGATGATGGGGGTACCAAGCACTGCCTAGCGGCAACGATCACGGCGAATATTTGCAGCTTTACAACCCGGGTTACGGCGAAAGCCTCTCTTCGAGATCGTCCAGCGCGACGACTATCGCGGTTAAAGTATCTGCGACCAGGGGGGCTCCTCTCCCTTGGGATTCGATCCAATATCGAACGGCCAACACGATGTTTACACCATACGAGCAAATGCTCGCCGGTACCCCTTCAAACTGAGGGTACTGCTCTCGGTGGCCATGGCTGTATTCTACCACTGCGTGCAGCCACAGGGTCGCAGGCGGCCATGCCGACCGGAGCAAGGGCAATTTATCCGGAGCCGGCCTCAGCTTTCGTTTTCAAAGTCCGATTTGATGATCTACCGGAAGTTTCGACCGAGAGGTCCTTGCTCTCAGGCCGGGTCACCACGCCGCAATGCCGAGCATCGCAGTCAAGACATCATCGTGCAAAGCATGGCCAGACGGCCGACAAAAATCCCTTCGTCAACACACGTGCCTGGCCCGGCAGAAGGGTCCGGCCAAAAGGAGGTCTCATGTCTCTCCACCAGGCATTCCTGGATTTCGGTTATGATCCAACCATCGTCGAGGTCGGGCGCACCATTCGGCCCAAGACGACAGGCGCGCCACCGGCTTCAGCAACCGTTAACGCCCAATATCTGCCACCACCGCAGGCGCAGGGCACGGCTCAGCATGTCGGCAGTCCCGGCAGCTGTGCAGCCTGGGCGTCTACCTATGGTCTTGCGACCTACACGGCGGCCGCCGCATCCGGCCAGACGCCGTCGGGCGCGTCGCAACAGGCAAGCCCCGCCAACATCTATATCGAGGTCATGATCAACGATGGTCAGAAGACGTGCAGCGGCTCGAATCTGGCGTCCTACCTCAACATCCTGCAGCAGGGCGGCACGCCCAATTGGGCGACGGCCCCCTACTACCCCAACTGCCCCGAACTTTGGTCCAGCTACGACCCCGACGCCACCGCCGATACCAGCTTCCAGATCCCCGGTTGGGCCATCGTCGAAACATCGGATCTCGACGCGATCAAGGCCATCATCGCTGATGGTGGTGCTCTGTGCTACGGCACGGCCCTCAATTCCGGCTTCATGAGCTATAGCGGTCCTGGGCCATTGACGGGGCCGCTCGACAAGGTGCGGGGCGCCAACGGCAAGCTTGTCGGCCACTGCATGCTGATCATCGGCTACGACGATGCGCAGCAGGCGATCCTCATCCAGAACAGCTTCGGACCGGATTGGGGCTGCCAATGGAACGGCAGCGGCGGTTACATCTGGATGAGCTACGAGCTGTTTCAGTACCTGGCACAGGGCCAGGCCATGTATGTGACGAGCTAAGCCAGAGGAGCGAAGCTTCCCTCACGCACGCTATCCGGACGCCGCCGCGATCATGTGCGGCGGCGTCCGGTGAAAGGCGAAATCGTCGTGTGGTTTATCGCGGCGTGACGTCGAAACCGAACCACTTTTCCGAAAGCGTCTTGATCGTGCCGTCCGCCTTAGCGGCAGCAATCGCCTCGTTGAACAGTGTCTTCAGCTCCGGATCCGTCTTGCGCAGGCCGACGGAACTGCCGCGACCGAGAAAGCCGCCCTGGAACCGGGGACCGGTGGTGGTCATGTCCTCATTGCCCGGCTTTTCGGAAGCCGTCGTCAGGTAAGCCATCGAGGCCATTACCAGGTCGACGCGGCCAGCCGCGAGATCGAGATCGTGCTCTTCGGTCGTCTTGTATTCGCGCACCTCGACGACGCCCTTCAGATATTTGTCAACGAAGGCGGCACCGGTCGAGGCGATCTGGACGCCAATCGTCTTGCCTTCGAGCAGCGGCTTCAACTTCTCGATCTCGGCGGTAGCACCTGCCTCGTTCGAAGCGAGCGAAAACACCACGCCCTTTTCAGGCAGTGATGCGAGCGGACCGGATTTCAGCGTGGCGAAGGCCTGGCCGGTCGAACCGTAGGAGTCGCTGAAATCGATAACCTGCTCGCGCTTGGCTGTTGCCGACATCCCGGAAATGATCGCATCGAACTTGCCGGCATTCAGCGCCGGGATCATGCCGTCAAAGTTCTGGACGCTGATCTCGCACTCGACCTTCATATGGGTGCAGAGGTATTTGCTGAGCTCGATCTCGTAGCCGTCAAGCGTGCCGTCGGGCTTGGTGAAATTGTAAGGCTTGAAGCCGCCTTCGGTGGCGATCGTCACATGTGTCCAGGTCTTGTTTTCCGCATGCGCGCCATTGGCGGCGAACATCATCGTCGCGATGCACAGGGCCTTCATTGTCGATTTGGTGTGGTTCATTGGTAGTTCCCCTTTTTTGAGTGGTTAGAGCCGCCGGTTCACGCCTTGATGAACCGACGGAAGCGTTCGGATTTGGCGTTGCCAAATACCTCGTCCGGTCGACCGTCTTCCTCGATCTGACCCTGGTGAAGAAAAATGACCCGGCTGGAGACATCGCGGGCGAACCCCATTTCATGGGTCACGACCAGCATCGTGCGTCCCTCTTCGGCGAGCGCACGCATGACGCGCAGCACCTCGCCGACGAGTTCCGGGTCGAGCGCCGATGTCGGCTCGTCGAACAGCATCACGGCCGGACGCATCGCCAGCGCGCGGGCGATTGCCGCGCGCTGCTGCTGGCCGCCGGACAGGTGCGCCGGATAATGATTGCGCTTGGCCGCGATCCCGACCTTGGCGAGAAGGGCTTCAGCCTCTTCGAGGCACTCGGCGCGAGGGCGCTTCTGCACATGGATCGGCGCCTCGATGACGTTCTCCAGCACCGTCTTGTGCGACCAGAGATTAAAGCTCTGGAACACCATGCCGAGCCGTGAGCGGATGCGATCCACCTGGGCACGATCCCTCGGACGGCTCTTGCCGTTGCCGGCAGCAAGCATCTCGATCGTTTCGCCCGCGACCGTGACCTCGCCACGATCCGGCGTTTCGAGCATATTGATGCAGCGAAGCAGTGTCGATTTTCCCGAACCGGACGAGCCGAGGATGGAGACGACCTCGCCTTCGCGCGCGTCGAGCGAGATGCCTTTCAAGACCTCGATCGGACCGAAGCTCTTGTGGATGTCCCGAACGCTGATGGCGACGGGCGCAATGGACGACGCGGGCGAACTCAATGCGCTTCTCCTTCGATGATGGCGGGCAGCACCGCAACCGGCTGCCTGAGATGCGGGCTCAGCCGGAACTCGACGAGCTGCACCAGGCGGGTGAGCAGGAAGTTGATGGTGAGATAGATGGCGCCGGCGACGACGAACACTTCGATCGCGCGGTAGCTCTCCGAGATGATGCGCGCCGCAACGCCGGTCACTTCCATCAGGGTGATGATCGATGCGAGTGAGGTCGCCTTGACCATCGAAATCATCTCGTTGCCGTAGCCGGGCAGCGCCTGCCTGACGCCGAGCGGCAACGTGATGCGCCGGAAGATCATGAAGCGCGACATGCCGCATGCCCTTGCCGCTTCCACCTGTCCAAAGGGCACGGAAAGCAGGCCGCCGCGGACAATCTCGCTGGCATAGGCAGCGGTGTTGAGCGCCAGCGCCAGGACCGCACACCAGTATGGCTCCCTGAGCACGGGCCAAAGCAGGCTGTGTCGGATGGCCGGAAACTGGCTGAGACCGTAGTAGATGATGAAGATCTGCACGAGCAGCGGCGTGCCGCGAAAGACGAAGACATAGGCCTGCGCCAGCCAGCGCAAGGGGGCGGTAGCCGAAAATCGGGCGACAGCGATGCCGACTGCCAGGATCGCGCCGAGGGCAATCGAGTTTGCCGCCAGCAACAGCGTCATGGGAACAGCCGAAACGAGGCTGACAAAGGTTTCCTGAAGGAAGGTCCAGTCCATCAGCTTCTCCTCACGCCGCGGCTGAAATGACGCTCGGCCCGATGCAGGACGGTGCTCGATACCGTCGAGATCATGAGATAGATGCCGCCGGCAATCAGGTAGAAATCAAAGGGCAGCCCGGTGGAGCCGGCAGCAATCTGCGCCTGGCGCAAGAGTTCGGCGACGCCGGTGATCGAGACCAGCGCACTCTCCTTGAGCACCACCTGCCAGACGTTGCCGAGGCCCGGCAGCGCATGCCTGAGGGTCAGCGGCGCGACGATGCGGCGGAACCGGAGCCATCGTGGCATGCCGCAGGCGATCGCCGCCTCTATCTCTCCGGGGTGAACCGCCCTGAAGGCACCACGAAAGACCTCCGTATGCTGCGCGCCCGAGGTGATCCCGACCGCAAGCATGCCGGCAAGGAAGCCGGGAAAGCCGATGAAGCCTTCAGCGCCGAAGAGATGTCCGACGGCGGAGATTGCAGCGGAGCCGCCGAAATAAAGCAGATAGATCACCAAGAGATCGGGAATGCCGCGCAGCACCGTCGTGTAGACGTCGGCAGCGAGGCGCGTCCCTGGTCCGCCCCTCACCTTGGCCCAGGCTCCGAGTACGCCGATGACGGCACCGGTCGCATAGCCCGACAGCGCGATCAGGATCGTCATCATGGCACCGGCAAGGAGGATGTTCCCCCAGCCACCGGGGCCGAAACTGATGAGTTCGAGGATACCGGGCTGGGTCACAAGGTTTGAACTCCCAGTTCCGCAGACCCGGCCGCGCGCGAGGGAAGAGGCGGGTTGACGTCATCGGGGATCGGATTGACGAAAGGCGTGTCGTCGAGACGGCTGCGATGGTCCGCCTTGGCGGCCGCCACCAGTTCTGGGTCCGCCATCAGATCGATGGCAAGGCTCGCCATGGCTTTCGCCGCATGCGCCATGCCCTTGTGCGCGGCCGGCAATTTTCCTTGCGCGACCAACTGCCAGGAATGGCCGGGCGTGCCGATCGCATAGGTCGCACCGCGCATCTGAACCGTCGGGACGACCCAGCTTACGGTTCCGACATCGGTCGAGCCGACGATGCTGCCGTCGCCGCCATAGAGCGGGTAGATCATGTCGCAGAGCGGCTGCCCCTTGCGCGGCGCCAGGCCGAAGCGTGCATAGGACGCGGCGATATCGTCGGGGGAATAGGTCGCCTGAAACTTTCGCGCCGTTTCGAGGTCGGCAGCATCGAAGGCGGCGGGACCCAAATGTTCGAGGCAGGTGTGGAGCCGTGCTTCCAGCGGGGCATTGCCGACGAGATTGGCATCGCCGCTGATCACCTCGTGGCGCACGGTCGTCTCGGTCATCAGTGCTGCCCCTTGCGCGATCTTCTTGACGCGCTCGATCAGGCCGAGCAGATCCGGCAAGGTGCGGGCGCGGATGAGATAGCGCACCGTTGCACGGGCCTGCACGACATTGGGCGCGTCGCCACCGGCATCGGTGATGGCGTAGTGGACGCGGGCGCTCGACGGCATGTGCTCGCGCATGTAGTTGACGCCGACATTCATCAGCTCGACGGCATCGAGCGCGCTGCGGCCGAGATGCGGCGTCGCCGAGGCGTGGGAAGCGCGACCGGAGAAGTGGAAGTTGATCTCGTTGCAGGCAAGCGAGATCGGGTTGTTGACGCCGGAAAAGGCGGCCGGATGCCAGGAGATGGCGATATCGACATCGTCGAAAGCGCCGGCCCGCACCATGAAGCCCTTCGATGAACCGCCCTCTTCGGCGGGGCAGCCGTAATAGCGCACGCGCCCTTTGAGGCCGTTGGCCTTGAGGTAATCCTTGACCGCGGCAGCGGCGAGCATGGAGCCGGAGCCGAGCAGATTGTGGCCGCAGCCGTGGCCGTTGCCGCCCGGCACGACTGGTCGCTCTTCGGCAAGGCCGGCAACCTGGCTCAAGCCAGGGAGCGCATCGAACTCGCCGAGAATGGCGATCACCGGACCACCTTCGCCCGCTTCGCCGATCAGCGCCGTCGGCAGGCCGGCGACATTGCGCTCGATGCGAAACCCCTCCGCCTCAAGCAGGCGGGCATGCTCGCTCGCGGACTGAAGCTCCTCGTAGTTGGTTTCGGGACTGTCCCATACGCGGTCACTAAGCTCGAAGAATTCCGGGCTCTTTTCCTCGACGATCGACCATACGAGTTCGGTATTCTTCATTGGCATTCAGCGTCCCATATGCGATAGTTACCAAAATTGGCGCCAATTTAGGATACAAAAATAAATTGCGCAATGGGCGGCGATGGATATTTTCGGTATCGATCGCAGACGCAAAAACAGACGATCGCTTATGCGAACAAGGCGAGCCCGCGCGGCCCGCTCACAATTGAGCAAACAGGAATGTCCATGACCGAAATGCAAGATGTGACCGAGACTGCGGCCAAGGAGCGGGACGTCACCGATCTCGTTCTCGAGGATATTCTGACCGGCGTGCTGCCAGCCGGCACCTGGCTCAAGCAAATCGATCTCGAAAAGCGATACGATTGCACCCGGCCGGAGGTTCGTCGGGCCCTCGACCGCCTGTCGCAGAAGCGGCTGGTCGAGCACGTGCCCAATCGCGGCTATCACGTTTATCAGCCGGACGGCCGGCGTGCGCAGGAAGTCAGCGATATCCGCGTCATCCTCGAAACAGCGGTGGCCGATCTGATGGTGGAACGGGCCACGCCCGAAAGCATCGCCAGGCTGCGCCAACTCGCCAGCCATTTCGACCAGATGACCATGGTCGGCACGGTGCTGGAGCATTACGAGGCCAACCTCGCCTTCCACCGCGAACTGCTGCTTCTGTCAGGCAATCACGAGCTTGTGGACCTCGTTTCCGAAATCCGCCAACGCACCTCTTCGGCACCGGTCTCGCAGTGGCGCACAAGAGCCCGCGTCGAGCGGTCCGCACGCGAGCATCATATGATGGTCGATGCGCTCGAAACCCGCGATGTCGCCGGCCTCAAACGCCTGATCGAAGCGCATATCCGCCAGACGGGGGATGTTGCCCCAGCTGAAAGCGTTGCGCGCCAAGCATGACGCCCAGCGCTTTCTGGGGGCAAAACCGCCGAATCCCCCTGATTTCTCAGAGTTGTGGCGCTACCGCACAGAACCTAAGCTTGGGCCGAAATTGAGGTTCAGCCATGACAGACACACGCAATCCGCCTGTAACCGATGTCGTAGAGATGCGTGAGGCGCTGGCGGAGTGGTGCACGCAGAACAACTGCACGCAATCGGACCCGCCCGCCAACAAGATCGCGCTCCGGATTTTCGACGTCGCCACCGGGAAAAAACTCAATCGCACAGAAATCCTGGCCCTGCTGTCGAACGGATAGCAACCGTTCGCCGGGTGGCCGCAACGGCGAGAAGTGAGGACCGGTTTCAAGACTGCGCCATTCTGCTTGCCGTCAGCTTCACGCCTTCGGCTATGCGATCTCTGCCGATCGACGAGTATCCCATGCGGAAAAAGCGGCAGCTTTCCTCGTCGTTCGGAAAGAACGGCGATCCGGTTTCGATCAGAACCCCGTCTTCCCGCAGATCGGCCATCAGCCTGTCCGCATCGAGACCGTCAGGGCCTTCGATCCAGAAGGAGGTTCCGCCGAACGCTGCCGAACCGGCGATCTTAAGCCCGTTGGCGTTGAGCGCGTCTGCCATTACCCGATGGCGCAGGTGGTACTCTTCCCGCATCCTGTGAAGCACGGCGTCATAGTGACCGAGCGCCAGAAAATAGGCAGCGGTGCGCTGGAGGTGGCCGGGCGGATGGCGCAGCATCAGGGCACGGAGCGCCCGCGCCTCCCGGATGACGGGAGCCGGTGCCACGAGATAGCCAAGCCGCAGGCCGGGGAAAAGCGACTTCGAGAAACTGCCGATGTAAAAGACCCGCCCGCTCCTGTCGAAGGCCTTCAGCGCCGGCGACGGTGGCGCGAGAAAGCTCATCTCGAACTCGTAATCGTCCTCGATGATGACGAAGTCCCTGCTTGAGGCGGCTTCGAGCAGTGCGACGCGGCGATCCATCGGCATGGTCGCACCCGTCGGTGAATGATGGCTCGGCGTCACGAACACGGCGTCGACGTGCTCAGGCAAGTTGGCCGGCGGCAGCCCGCCGTCATCGACGTCAAGCACCGTCACCTTTGCGCCGCTCAGTTGCAGCGAGGCGCTCATATCCGGGTGGCAGGGGTTTTCGCACACGGCATGGGACCCGCGCCGCAGCAACAGCTGAATGACGATCCAGAGCGCATTCTGCGCTCCCACCGTCACCAGGATCTCGTCGGGATTGGCCCGGATGCCGCGCCCCGGCAGCGTGCGCGAACAGATGTAGTTGACCAGTTGCACATCGTCAGACGCGGCGAAATCGCCTGCCATCAGTTCGAAATCTTCGCGCGCCAGCGCGCGCCGGGCACAGTCGCGCCAGGCGGTGAGATCGAACAGCGACGGGTCCATCTGGCCATAGAGGAAAGGATAGGGATACCGCCGCCAGTCGAGCGGCTTACGCATCTGCTTGGCAACGCGAAAGGTCGAGCGCAGCTTAGACGACCAATCCACCGCATCCGCCCCCGGCGACGCCACGTCCGCATCAAGCACGTTGAACGGCGGCTTGTCGGCAACGCGGTAGCTGCTGCGGTCGGCCGCATCGAGATAGCCCTGGGTCGCCAACTCCTGATAGGCAAGCGTGACGGTGAGGCGCGAAATGTTGAGATAGCTCGCAAGCTTGCGCGTCGACGGCAGCAGGGCACCGGGCGGCAGCCGCCCTGACAGCACGGCGGAGACGACCGTCTCGCGGATCTGCGCCTGCAGGCTCGTACGGCTCGCCCGGTCGATGAAGAAGATTGTTTCCGGAACAGAAATGCGTGCCACGTCCGATCCCCTATCGGTCAATCTGGACTTATCTAACTTTCAATCTGGCTATAAAGCAAACCGGAAAGCTGCTTTATCCCTTATGGTCGAAAATGAGATCGGCATAACAGTCGACAGACCCCGAAAACGGGGTCGGAACCAGAGGGAAACAAATGTTCTATTCCAACGCCTTGAAAACCATGGCGGGGGCGGCCACGATTGCGGCCGGCCTCCTGACCTCCAGTCTTGCCCGCGCCGAGACCGATGTGATCATCGGCTACCAGCAGATCGTCGGCCCGTTCATCGCCGCCATCGCCGACGGTCGCTTCGACGCCGCCGCGAAAGAGGCTGGCTATCTCGTCGACTGGCGGCAGTTCAGCTCCGGCGGCGATATCTCGACGGCGCTTGCATCGGGCAACGTGCCGATCGGCGTCATCGGCTCCACCGGCACCACCGCGGCGGCAACGCGCGGCGTTGATCTCGAGCTGTTCTGGATCCTCGATAACATCGGCAAGTCTGAAGCGCTGGTCGCCCGCGAAGGCTCGGGTATCGAAAAGCCGGAAGATCTGGTCGGCCGCTCCGTCGCTGTCCCCTTCGTCTCGACGTCCCACTTCCATCTTCTCGTTGGGCTTGAGCAGGTGTGGAAGGTCGATCCGCGCGAAGTCAACATCCTCAACATGAAGCCACCGCAGATCGTGGCCGCCTGGCAGCGCGGCGATATCGATGCCGCCTATGTCTGGCCTCCGGCCCTGTCGGAACTGCTGAAGACCGGCAAGGTGATTTCCGACTCCGAAGCGATCGGCGCGGCGAGCGTCCCGACCTTCGACGGTCTGGTGGTCGACAAGAAATGGGCAGCTGAAAATCCGAAGTTCATGGCCGCCTTCACCAAGGTGCTGGCCGAAGCCTACGCCGACTACAAGGCAAACGGCGCAAGCTGGACGGCAGACTCCGCACCGGTCCAGAACATCGTCAAGCTCATCGGCGGCGATGGCGCCGGCACCGTCGAAGCGCTGAACTTGCTCTCGTTCCCGACAGCGCAGGAGCAGGCGTCCGAAACCTGGCTCGGCGGCGGTGCTGTGCGCGCGCTGTCGGAAAGCGCGAAATTCCTTGCCGACCAGAAGCAAATCGACAAGGCGCTCGACGATTACACGCCCTACGTCAACAGCGCCTACGCGAAAGAAGCTTCGAAGTAGCCGACGCCCGCTCCTGATCGCAAGGTCGGTCAGGAGCGCCGCCAACGCCACTCAACAGCCATTTCTCGAAAGGCCTGCACAATGGAAACTCTGAATGTCAGCAATGTGAGCCTGACCTATCCTGGTCTCTATTCGGACGAGGCGGTCATTGCGCTCAAGGGCGTCAACCTCGAAATCAAGAGCGGCGATTTCGTCGTCGCGCTCGGTGCCTCGGGCTGCGGCAAGACCACGCTGCTCAATCTGATGGCGGGCTTCATGGCCCCGAGCGGTGGTGAAATCACACTTGGAAGCCGCCGCGTCTCCGGTCCCGGTGCCGACCGTGGGGTCGTGTTCCAGAAGCATGCGTTGCTGCCCTGGCTCGATGTCATCGACAACACCGAATTCGGGCTGAAACTGCGCGGTGTCGACAAGGCGAAACGCCACGAGGTCGCCTCCAAGAACCTCGCTCTTGTCGGCCTGCAGGATTTTCACCGGCACATGATCTACCACCTGTCCGGCGGCATGCAGCAGCGTGTGGGCATAGCCAGGGCGCTGAGCTGCGACCCGTCGATGCTCTTGATGGACGAGCCGATGGCGGCGCTCGATGCGCTGACCCGCGAGACCATCCAGGAACTGCTGCTCAAAGTCTGGCAGCTGACCAACAAGATGTTCTTTTTCATCACGCACAGCGTCGAGGAGGCGTTGTTCCTGGGGTCGCGCCTGATCGTCATGTCGCCGCGACCAGGACGGATCACCCACACCTACGAGCTCGATTTCAACAAACGGTTTCTGGAAGAAGGCAATGCCCGTGCAATCAAATCCAGTCGCGACTTCATCGACATGCGTGAACAGATCCTCAGCATCATCTACGGCGACGAACGCCAGTCCGGAAACCCGGAGCTCCTCCATGCTTGAGCGCGTGACGAAAGCCAAGCCGGTCAAGCCGGGCCGGATCTACGGCGCCCCCGGCGAGGGCATGAGCGGACATATCAGCCTGCTGACAGCGCTGACCCTGGTGGCGCTCTGGCTGCTGGTCACCGAGATGCAATGGGTACGGCCGCTGTTTTTGCCATCGCCGCTTGCGGTCTGGGACAAGTTCGTGATCGCGCTGACAGAGGGCGTCTCCAATTC
This sequence comes from Ensifer sp. Root31, assembly GCF_001424825.1. Classification (NCBI taxonomy): domain Bacteria; kingdom Pseudomonadati; phylum Pseudomonadota; class Alphaproteobacteria; order Hyphomicrobiales; family Rhizobiaceae; genus Ensifer; species Ensifer sp. Root31. Next base: position 332,946 of record NZ_LMCO01000034.1, read on the forward strand.
GACCCTCGCCCAGCATACGCTGGCAAGTCTCGGTCGCGTGCTCGGGGCCTTCGCGCTCGCCCTTGTCACCGCGGTTCCGATCGGCATCCTCATGGGCGTGAACCGGGTGATGCGCGGGCTCTTTGATCCGATCATCGAGTTCTACCGCCCCTTGCCGCCGCTCGCCTACCTGCCACTGATCATCATCTGGCTCGGCATCGGCGAATTTCCGAAGGTGTTCCTGATCTTCCTCGCGATCTTCGCGCCGATGGCGATCGCCGCCCGGGCCGGTGTGCGGTCCGTCTCGATCGAGCAGATCCATGCGGCCTATGCCATGGGCGCTAGCCGCCGCCAGGTCATCAGCCACGTCATTCTCAAGGCGGCGCTGCCGGAGATCTTCACCGGGATGCGCATCGGCATCGGCGTCGGCTGGACGACGCTGGTTGCGGCCGAAATGGTCGCAGCCCACCGGGGCCTCGGTTTCATGGTGCTCAACGCCGCCGAGTTCCTGGCCAGCGACACCGTGATCATGGGCATCATCGTCATCGGCGTCTTCGCCTTTGCGTTTGATCTCCTGATCCGGCGTCTCGAGAAGGCGCTCATCCCCTGGAAGGGCAAGGTGTGACGATGCACCGTTCAACAGGGGCGCGGCCACCGAGCTAATGGCCGCCCCGTCCTAACAGGACCCCATACCGCACAAACAAAGCCGATCCGGCCGGTTCACCCGGCCGCGGCGAAGCCATGCCCGAAAACATCGCCTGAAACGCTTAGGAAACACAAGCCATGACCGCGACCGACCTATCCGACCTCTTCGACGCCTTCAACCGGCACGACATCGACGGAGTCATGTCCTTCTTCGCCGAAGACTGCGTCTTCAACACTGTGGCCGGCAGCGAAGCGCACGGCACCCGGGTCGAGGGCACTGAGCAGATCGCGACCGCATTCAGCAGCGTGTGGCAGACGATGCCGGACGCCCACTGGGCCCACCACAGCCATTTCGCCCATGGAGACCGGGCCGTATCGGAATGGACGTTCTCCGGCACGAACGCCGACGGCAGCCGCATCGAGGCCGAAGGCTGCGACCTCTTCACGCTCCGTGACGGCAAGATCGTCCGCAAGCAGGCCTTTCGCAAGAACCGGCCGCTGATTGCGGCCCCCTTCCGCTACTGAGCTCCAGCCAGGCCAGGAAACCGACATGGAACAGCTTGTCAAAACATTGCGGCCGAGCAAGCCCTTCGATCCGGCATACGATCCCAATCGCGCCGCCAATCCCGGCGACGGCAAGGATTATGCGCCGACCTACTGGATCGCAACCGCCGGACCGCCGCCCGCCGATGATGGTCCCGTGCTTGGGGATATCGACGTCGACGTCGCAATCGTCGGCTCGGGATACACCGGCCTCTCCTGCGCCATCCATCTTGCCAAGGAGCATGGCATCAAGGCGACGGTGCTCGAGGCAAACGGCGTCGCCTGGGGCTGCAGCACCCGCAACGGCGGTCAGGCGCAGATTTCGGCGGGCCGGCTCAAGCGCTCGCAATGGATCGAGCGCTGGGGCGTGGATGTCGCCAGGAAGCTTCACGTCGAGATCAGCGAAGCCTTCGATCTTTTCCGCGACCTCATCCGCTCGCCGGAAATCGCCTGCGACCCGCAGGATGGCGGGCATCTCTATATCGCCCACCGCAACAAGGTGATGCCGTCGCTGGAAGCCGAATCCCGCGTCCTCAACGACGTCTTCGGCTACCGCACCCGCATCCTCGGCCGCGACGAAATCCATCGCGACTTCGTCCGCGACAACGAGGCGGTGGGCGCGCTTTACGAGCCCGACGGCATGGGCATCCATGCGGCCAAGCTCGCCTTCGGCTATCTCACCCTGGCGCGCAAGCTCGGTGCCCGCGTTCATACCTCGAGCCCGGTTCTCAGCTGCGACCGGAAAGGCGGAGTCTTCCACCTTCGCACCCCCGGCGGGATCGTGCGGGCGAGGGCGGTGTGTTTCGCGACGGCCGGCTATACCTCGCCCGGCCTGCATTCGCTGACGAAGCACCGGCTGATGCCGATCCTCTCCAACTCGATCGTCACGCGCGTACTCACCGACGAAGAGCGGTCGGCGTTGAATTTCCAGACGCATATTCCGCTTACCGACACGCGCACGCTTCGCCACTACTACCGGCTGTTGCCCGACGGGCGCGTGCAGATCGGCAGCCGCAGCGCGATCACCGGCAAAGACGCGGTCAACCCAAAACATCTCGACCGTCTGCTCTCGGGCCTCTACCGCAAGTTCCCGGTGCTGACAGGCATCAAGGTCGACTACTCCTGGTGGGGCTGGGTCGATGTCAGTCACGACATGATGCCGCGCATCTTCCGCCCGGATCCGCAACAGGCGCTGTTCTACGCCATGGGCTATGGCGGCAACGGCGTCATGTACTCGGCCCAGGCCGGACGGCGCATGGCGCAGATGGTCGCCGGCAAGGGCGGTGCCCTCGACCTGCCGATCTTCACCTCCCCTCTCCCCAGCCATGGGCTGCTGACGCCGTTCCGGCGCATCGGCCAGTGGGGGATGTACCGCTGGTACTACCTCAAGGACGAAATCCTCTAGCCGCTCGGTCGGCCCCCAACCCAACATGAAAGGAAACAGACAATGAAAATGACGACCGAAGAGGCTTTCGTAAAAGTCCTCCAGATGCACGGCATCGAACACGCCTTCGGGATCATCGGCTCGGCGATGATGCCGGTGTCCGACCTCTTCCCGAAAGCTGGCATCACCTTCTGGGACTGCGCCCATGAAACCAACGCGGCATTGATCGCCGACGGATACACCCGGGTCACCGGCAACATGTCGATGGCAATCGCCCAGAACGGACCGGGCGTCACCGGCTTCGTGACAGCAGTCAAGACGGCCTACTGGAACCATACGCCGATGCTTCTCGTCACGCCGCAGGCGGCAAACAAGACGATCGGCCAGGGCGGCTTCCAGGAAGTCGACCAGATGGCGCTGTTTGAGGAAATGGTCTGCTACCAGGAAGAGGTGCGCGACGCGAGCCGCGTTCCCGAAGTCCTCAACCGGGTAATCGAGAAAGCCTGGCGCGGCTGCGCCCCGGCGCAGATCAACATCCCGCGCGATTACTGGACACAGGTGATCGACGTCGAGCTGCCGAGCATCGTTCGGCTGGAGCGCCCCTCCGGCGGCAAGCAGGCAATTTCAGAGGCAGCAAGATTGCTGTCCGAAGCGAAATTCCCGGTGATCCTCAACGGCGCCGGCGTGGTCATTGGCGGCGCGATCGGCGAATCCATCGCGCTGGCTGAGCGTCTCGACGCCCCGGTCTGCTGCGGATACCAGCATAACGACGCCTTTCCCGGCGGCCATCGCCTCGCGGCAGGCCCGCTCGGCTACAACGGCTCCAAGGCTGCCATGGAACTGATCGCCAAGGCCGACGTCGTACTGGCGCTCGGCACCCGCCTCAATCCGTTCTCGACGCTTCCGGGCTACGGCATCGAGTATTGGCCGAAGAATGCCGCGATCATCCAGGTCGACATCAACTCCGATCGCATCGGCCTGACGAAGAAGGTGACGGTCGGCATCTGCGGCGATGCCAAGCAGGTGGCAAGCCAAATCCTCGATCAACTGTCGCCGTCGGCCGGCGATATCGGCCGCGAGGAACGCAAGGCACTGATCCACACCACCCGCTCGGCCTGGCTGCAGCAGCTGTCGTCGATGGACCACGAGGATGACGATCCGGGCACCGAATGGAATGCCTCGGCCCGTCGGCGGGAATCCGACCGCATGTCGCCACGCCAGGCATGGCGTGCGATCCAGGCGGCCTTGCCCAAGGACGCCATCATCTCCACTGACATCGGCAACAACTGCGCCATCGGCAACGCCTATCCGAGCTTCGAACAAGGCCGGAAATACCTGGCGCCCGGCATGTTCGGACCCTGTGGCTACGGCTTCCCGTCGATCGTCGGCGCCAAGATCGGTTGCCCTGATGTGCCGGTGATCGGCTTTGCCGGCGATGGCGCATTCGGCATCTCGATGAACGAGATGACCTCCATCGGTCGCGCCGGCTGGCCGCCGATCACCATGGTGATCTTCCGTAACTTCCAGTGGGGAGCCGAGAAGCGCAACACGACGCTCTGGTACGACAACAACTTTGTCGGAACCGAACTCAATCCCAACCTCAGCTACGCGAAAGTGGCCGACGGCTGCGGTCTCAAGGGTGTGACGGTCGATACGCAGGCGGGCCTGACGGCCGCCCTGCAGCAGGCGCTCGACGACCAGTCACAGGGCGTGACCACCTTTGTCGAGGTCATCCTCAACCAGGAACTTGGCGAGCCCTTCCGCCGCGACGCGATGAAGAAGCCGGTGCAGGTGGCGGGCATCCAGCGATCGGACATGCGGCCGCAGCAGCACATCTGACATCCAACCCATGCCCGGCTGATGTCGCCGGGCATGGGCCTTAGATTTGGCGCTTTCAGACGGGAAATTTAACATGAATGCGGTATCCGAAACGACGCGGCGGTTCCAATGGCTGCCCTCGGCGCTGTCGACCTATGGTCCTGGTCTGCTGGTGACGGCCGCCGTCGCCATGGCCGCGCAGTTCCTGTCGGATCATTATGGCGCGCCCGCCATGCTGATGGCGCTTCTGCTCGGCATCGCGTTCCACTTCCTCTCCGAGGAAGGCAGATGCGTCGCCGGCATCGAGCTTTCAGCAAAAAAGATCCTCAGGATCGGCGTTGCGCTGCTCGGCATGCGCATCAGCGTCGACCTTCTGATCGGGCTCGGGAGCGGCACCATTCTCCTGCTGGTGGCAGCGATTGCAGCAACGATCCTCTTCGGGCTGGCGGCCGCCAAGATCCTTGGAAGAGGCTGGAGGCTCGCCCTTCTCACCAGCGGTGCGGTCGCGATCTGCGGTGCTTCCGCCGCGATGGCGATTGCAGCCGTTCTGCCGAAGAACGAGTTTTCCGAGCGCAATCTGATCTTCACCGTGCTGTCGGTGACCGTCCTCAGCACCCTGGCGATGATCGGCTATCCCATCCTCGCCCAGTCGCTGGGGCTCGATGCGCGCGGCACCGGCATCTTCTTCGGCGGCACGATCCATGATGTCGCCCAGGTGGTCGGCGCCGGCTTCTCGGTCTCGCCGGAGGCCGGCGAGACCGCAACACTCGTCAAGCTTATCCGCGTGACGATGCTGGCACCCGTTGTCCTCATCTTCTCCATCGCCCTTCGAAACGTCCCCCAGGAAGGCGTGGAGGCCGGCAAGCGCCCGCCCTTGCTGCCCGGCTTTGTGGTCGCCTTCCTGATCCTTGCCGCCATGAACTCCGGCGGGATGGTGCCGGCCGCCGTCGCCGAACTCGGCATGGAGGCATCGCGCTGGGCGCTTTTGGCGGGCATCGTCGCCGTCGGCATGAAGACGTCGCTCCGGCGCGTGCTCGATGTCGGCGGCGACGCAGTCGCGCTCATCGTCGCAGAAACAATCTTCCTCGGCCTCTTCATTCTCGGCGGCATGCATTATCTGGGGCATCTCTAATGAAACCACTCGACCGCATCATCGAAACCGCCAAGCAGGCACCGCGCCACATCGTGCTTGCCGAGGGCGAAGACACGCGGGTGGTCGCTGCGGCCATGCGCGCCCGCGCAGAAGGTCTCGCCGAAATCACGCTCATTGGTCGGCACGAGATCATCGCCGAGCGCCTGCGCGATCACGGCGGCGATGCGCCTGCCTTCCGGATCGAAGACCCGGCGACGTCGCCACTGACACAGCAGTTCGCGTTGCGATATCACGACCTGCGCCGGAGCAAGGGCGTCGACCGAGAGATGGCCGAGAAGGCAGTGCGAGAGGAGCTGGTCTTCGCAGCCATGATGGTTCGCGAAGACGAGGCGGACGGCACCATCGGAGGAGCGGTGGCAACAACGGCCGATACGGTGCGCACCTCTCTGCAAATCATCGGCCGTGCGCCTGACGCCGGCCTCGTCTCCAGTTTCTTCCTGATGATGTTGTGCCAGCCGCACCACGCCAAGAAGGGCGCCTTCCTCTTTTCCGACTGCGGCCTCGTGGTCGACCCGGATGCTGCCGGTCTCGCCGATATCGCCCGCATGTCGGCTCGGTCCTATCAGGCGCTGCTTGGCGAACGTCCCAAGGTCGCGATGCTCTCCTTCTCCACCAATGGCAGCGCCGCGCACGACCGCGTCTCCAAGGTGGTCGAGGCGACGCACATTGCCCGCGCCGCCAATCCCGACCTGCTGATCGACGGCGAACTGCAGTTCGACAGCGCCTTCGTCGAGGCCGTATCGTCGTCCAAGGCACCCAATTCGGCGCTGCACGGTCAGGCAAATGTCTTCGTCTTCCCCAATCTCGATGCCGCCAATATCGGCTACAAGATCGCCCAGCGCATCGGCGGCGCGACCGCCATCGGCCCGGTGCTTCAGGGGCTGGCCAAGCCCGCCAACGACCTTTCGCGTGGCTGCACGGCCGATGACGTCTTCCACATGATCGCCGTCACGGTGGTCCAGGCAGCGTCGCGATAGCGGCGGCGCTTGACCTATCGCGATGTCCGTTTCCGGACGCACGGATTACCGCTGCCAAACCGAAAACAACTTCAAATCACCCGCATGCAATGGTGCCCAAGATCTCGGCCTATAATTCGGGCTGCGCGTTTGAGGAGACGCGAAGATTATACAGCACACGCATCTGGGAGGAGACGCATGGATGTTTCGCATCGAAACGATCACATCGAACAAACGATTGAGCGGCCGGAAGACAAGCGCCTGGGCGCAGGCGCAAACCTCGTCTATGGTCTCCAGCACGTGCTCACCATGTATGGCGGCATCGTCGCCGTCCCACTGATCATCGGCCAGGCGGCCGGCTTGTCGCCAGCCGACATTGGCCTGCTGATCACCGCGTCGCTGTTTGCCGGCGGCCTGGCGACTATCCTGCAGACGATCGGCATTCCGTTCTTCGGCTGTCAGCTCCCGCTGGTTCAAGGCGTTTCGTTCGCCGGCGTCGCTACCATGGTGGCGATCGTCACCAGCCGCGAAGGTGGCGGATTGCCGGCGGTGATGGGCGCCGTGATGGTGGCGTCACTCGTCGGCCTGGCGATCACACCGATCTTCTCGCGCATCACGCGGTTCTTCCCGCCGCTGGTCACCGGCATCGTTATTACCACAATCGGCTTGACCCTGATGCCGGTCGCGGCCCGCTGGGCCATGGGTGGCAATCCCAACGCGCCCGACTTCGGCAGCGTCAGCAACATCGGCCTGGCGGCGGTCACTTTGCTCACCGTCCTGCTGCTCAGCAAGGTCGGCAGCTCCAGTATATCGCGCCTGTCGATCCTGCTTGCGATGGTCATCGGCACGCTGATCGCGCTTGCTTTCGGGATGACCGATTTTTCCAAGGTCGCCGAAGGTCCGATCCTAGCCTTCCCCTCGCCCTTCCATTTCGGGGCGCCGGTCTTCACGGCCGCGGCGATCGTCTCGATGTTCATCGTTCTCCTGGTCATCCTGGTCGAGACGTCGGCAGACATCCTGGCCGTCGGCGAAATCATCGGCACCAAGGTCGATTCCAAGCGACTGGGCGATGGCCTGCGCGCCGACATGATCTCGAGCCTGTTCGCCCCGATCCTTGGCTCGTTCACGCAGAGCGCCTTTGCCCAGAACGTCGGTCTTGTGGCCGTGACCGGCATCAAGAGCCGCTATGCCGTTGCAACCGGCGGCCTCATTCTGGTGACGCTCGGCATTCTTCCTGTCATGGGGCGGGTGATCGCAGCTGTTCCGCCGGCCGTGCTCGGTGGCGCCGGTATCGTGCTGTTCGGCACGGTGGCGGCGAGCGGCATCCGCTCGCTCTCCAAGGTCGATTATCACAACAACATGAACCTGGTCATCGTCGCCACCTCGATCGGCTTCGGCATGATCCCGATCGCGGCACCACATTTCTACGATCACTTTCCGGCCTGGTTCGAAACCATCTTCCACTCGGGCATCAGTTCTTCCGCGATCATGGCGATCTCGCTGAACCTGCTGTTCAATCATTTCAAGGCCGGCAATTCCGATCAGCAGTCCGTATTCGTGGCCGGCACGGAACGCATCATCCGGTATCAGGATATTTCCGCTCTGCGTGACGGTGACCACTATCGCGACGGGAAGCTCTATGACCGCGATGGCAACGAGGTTCCGCACCACTAACGCATGTCGCGCAAAAGTGTGCCGCGGTTTTGCGACCCCGACATGCGAAAGAACAAGAGCTTAGAGCAGCAACGCGCTTTGGGCCATCGCGCAAAATATGCTGTAGGCGTGGCCGAAGGATTTCGGCTACGAAGCATCCATGGATGCGGCTGTGTTGCGGAATACGCCGTGGGGAGATCACCACTGATCATGCGGGAGATGGCGATGGAAGGACTGTTTGTCATACTGCTCTGTCAACTGATCGGCGAGATCGTTGTCAGGACCCTCGACCTGAGCATGCCGGCTCCCGCACTCGGTATCGTGCTCCTGCTTGCCTATCTCTGGTTTGCCGACAGGAGAGCCGGGTCGGAAGATGGCACCGCCCACACCCGGGTCAGCGGCGTGGCCGACGCTCTGCTCAAGAACCTCGGCGTGCTGTTCGTGCCCCTTGGCGTTGGGGTGATGCAGAACTACCGGCTGATCTACGAATATGCCGGCACGATCGTCATCGCCGTCGTGGTGTCGACCCTTATGACTTTGATGGTGACGGTGGGAGCTTTCCTGTTCGCGAGCAGGATGTCGGGCGCAGGAGGGGCTGGCGATGGACACTAGCGGTCGCGTGTTCGAGCTTTGGGTCTATCTCTCGACCAGCCCGCTCACGTGGCTGACCGTGACGATCGGCGCCTATATCGCCGCTCAGCGGCTTGCGGCGCTCAGCGGTTTCAACCCTATCGTCAATCCTGTGCTGATCGCCGTCGTCCTGGTGATCTCGATACTGACTGCCACCGGGACATCCTATTCAACCTATTTCGACGGGGCGCAGTTCGTGCATTTTGCACTGGGACCTGCGACGGTGGCGCTTGCTGTTCCCCTTTACCGGAACCGGACACTGATCCGGCAGAACCTCGTGCCCGTCGTCGTCGCGCTTGTCGCGGGCAGCCTGACGGCGATCGTTTGCGCCACGGGTGTCGCCATCCTGCTCGGCGCACCTGACAGTGTGGCGATATCTCTGGCGCCGAAGTCGGCAACGGCCGGCATCGCCGTCGGCATCTCGCAGCAACTCGGCGGCGACCCGGCCCTGACAGCGCTTCTCGTCATCTTCACCGGCGTGTTCGGGGCAATTATCGTCACGCCGCTGATGAACCTTCTGCGGATCCGGAATTATGCCGCGCGCGGGTTTGCGGCCGGCCTGACGTCGCACGGCATCGGCACGGCACGGGCTTTCCAGGTCAACGAAATTGCCGGGACGTTCTCGGGCCTTGCCATGGCGCTCAACGGCATATTGACCTCAGCCATCGCCGCTGTTGTCCTCGGGGTGCTGCTCTGAGCGCGGCCCTCGGGACAGCCCGTTACCAGAAGGCACCGTAGAAGGTGACACAGCCGACGACACCGAGCACGATCGCCAGGGATGATCGGATCGTGAAATCGAGCAGCCTGAACTGATATCCAAAGCTTCCAACAGATGGCTTCATGGTTTTCTCCCGTGGTTGTCTTCTGAGCGACTGCGTCCCGGGTACCCGGTGATGGAACGTCGAGACGACGCCTATAGGCTTGCGGCCTCAGGCCGACTTTGCGAATCCACCGTCGTGGTGACGGTAGAAAGTCTTTGCTGCGACAAGCAGCGCTTCTTCGTCCAGCGGACGGCGAAACTCGCGCATGAGAAATCGGGCGAGATGCTGGATCTGCTCGCCATCTCTCGGAATGTCGTACTCGATACAGACAGTCTCAAAAACACGCCAAAGCATGCCGATTTCCTCCTTGCTCAAGGCGGCAAGCATCTCGTCGGGAATTCCGCGCATAAGAACCTCGCTCCGTATTCGCGCCGTCCTGCCCGCGAGCAGGGACCGAATTGCTATTGAGGGATCGATAAACGGGCGCGTCGGCGGACCTGCGGTCACCGCCGCAGTGAGAAGCCAGATGAGCCTGAGAATGACGATCGATGGGTAGCCGGTGATTGGGGCTTTACTGAGGTGATCAGCAGGATCGCCGGAATACGACCATAGATCCACCTGACCGGTGCGACGAACGGTCCCGACGCCCTGGTCAGGCCCTGCCAAACGCTCGCAAGCCCTTCGTCGATACCGGACTAGGCTCGCCCGAAAGTCAGCGCGCGCTATTGCTTTGTAACTGCTCCGTGCATTAGCATCCGCGGCATAAGACAGGAAGCCGGCCGGGGACTGCTTGCACTGCGCTTTGACAGGGGGATGAATGAGCAGGAATACTGGCGGCGTGAGATTCAATGCGCCTCTCGAGCGAATTCGCAGCGGCGCAATGGTTGCCATGCTTGTGTTTGTGCTGGCCGCATGCGGCGGGCATCCGAAGGGCGTGCTGACGCCGGTCGCAGATACAGCCCCGGATTCAAGCCGGGTCAACATGCTGATCACGACGACGCGCAGCCGGTCGGAAAATCCCGGAGAAATGTATAGCGGCGAGCGCGCCCTGGCGCCCACCTTCGTCGACATGACCGTTTCCATTCCGTCAGACACCGTGCGCAAGGCTGGCGAGGTCGCCTGGCCGAAAAAGCTGCCGCCCAATCCGGCAACGGATTTTGCGACGCTGAAGGCGGACGATCTGGACATGGCCGGCGCCAAATCATGGCTGAGCGCGAGTGTGCGCAAAAGTCCTGACAAGAGCGTTTTCGTCTTCGTTCACGGCTTCAACAACCGCTTCGAAGACTCTGTCTATCGTTTTGCCCAGATCGTCCATGATTCCGGCGTCCACAGCGCCCCCATTCTGATCACGTGGCCGTCTCGCGGCAGCCTGCTTGCCTACGGCTACGATCGCGAAAGCACCAACTACACGCGCAATGCGCTCGAAAACCTGTTCCAGTACCTCTACCGCGACCCGGAAGTGAAGGAGGTCTCGATCCTCGCGCACTCGATGGGCAACTGGCTGGCGCTTGAGGCGTTGCGCCAGATGGCAATCCGCAATGGCGAACTGCCCGCAAAGTTCAAGAACGTCATGCTGGCGGCACCCGATGTCGACGTCGATGTCTTCCGCCAGCAGATCGCCGACATGGGCGAGAAGCACCCGAACTTCACGCTGTTCGTATCCCGCGACGATCGAGCTCTGGCAGTCTCGCGCCGGGTCTGGGGCGACGTTTCCCGGCTTGGAGCGATTGATCCGGAGCAGGCGCCGTACAAGAAGGAACTCGAGGACAACAAGATCACGGTGATCGACCTGACGAAGATCAAGGCCGGCGACAGCCTCAATCACGGCAAGTTCGCGGAATCGCCCGAAATCGTTCGCCTCATCGGTTCGCGCATCTCCGACGGCCAGACGCTGACAGACAGCCGGGTCGGTCTCGGCGACCAGATCCTGGTGGCAACGACCGGAACGGCCGCGGCCGTCGGCAACGCGGCCGGTCTGGTTCTGGCCGCACCAGTCGCCGTCGTCGATCAGAACACCCGCGACAATTACGCCGAGCACCTCGGCAGTTCGGCTGCGAGAACCAACCGTGCTGCGACGGCGAGCGGATGCGACCCGACGCGACCGACCACGCCGGGATGCAACAGATAAAAGTAGGCTTGGAACCGGCCCCGCAGCTTGAGGCAAACCTGCTGCGGGGTGCTTCGGCATCAACCCGGAAAGGGTATGCGCGCAAACGTCGAGCGCGGCCGATTGCCTTCCGCCATCCGGAAGTACTTAGAGCATTTCCAGGAAACGAAGCAGTTTTCCGTCAGGAAATGCGTAAAAACAAGGAGATAGAGCGTTTCTGTGACGCCGCCCAAACCGGAAACGCTCTAGCCCCCCGGCATGCTTTCCGGCTACACCTTTACCCAGGCGCCATTTCGTTTTGACGACTGGACGCAGGCATCGACGAAGGCCATGCCCTTCATACCGTCGTCGATTGTCGGATAGGTGACGGCGGCATCGATGGTCTCACCCTTGCGTTTGGCGAAGATCGCCCGGGCCGCTTCGGTGTAGATATTGGCAAACCCTTCGAGATAACCTTCGGGGTGGCCAGAAGGAATGCGGCTGACGCGAGCGGCGGCCGGGCCGGAGCCGGCACCAGCCCGGGTGAGCAGCCGCTTCGGCTCGCCGAACGGCGTGTACCAGAGATAGTTCGGGTCCTTCTGCGTCCATTCGAGCCCACCCTTGGTGCCGTAGANCAGCCCGGGTGAGCAGCCGCTTCGGCTCGCCGAACGGCGTGTACCAGAGATAGTTCGGGTCCTTCTGCGTCCATTCGAGCCCACCCTTGGTGCCGTAGAGGCGCACCATCAGGCCGTTCTCGTGGCCGGGCGCCACCTGGCTGCACCAGAGCAGCCCCTTGGCGCGCTCACCGTCCTTGGCCTTGAAGCGCATCATCACATGGGCATTGTCGTCGAGCTGACGACCTTCGACGAAGCTGTCGAGATCGGCGGCAAGTTCTTCCAGTTCCAGCCCGGAGACGAAGGCGCCGAGATTATAGGCATGGGTGCCGATGTCGCCGGTCGAGCCGCCGGCGCCGGAGCGGGCCGGATCGGTGCGCCAGNAGTTCCAGCCCGGAGACGAAGGCGCCGAGATTATAGGCATGGGTGCCGATGTCGCCGGTCGAGCCGCCGGCGCCGGAGCGGGCCGGATCGGTGCGCCAGGCCGCCTGTTTCTGGCCCGACTGCTCGATATTCTCCGTCAGCCAGTCCTGCGGRTATTCCATCTGCACCAGCCGGATAGCGCCGATGTCGCCATTTTCGACCATCGCGCGCGCCTGGCGCACCATCGGATAGCCGGTGTAGTTGTGGGTGAGCACGAACAGCGCATCGCTGTCGTCGGCCGCCTTCTTCAGCTTCTTCGCATCCGAAAGCGTCGAGGTCAGCGGCTTGTCGCAGATCAAATGGATGCCGCGCTTCAGGAATTCCTTGGCGGCGGCATAGTGCACATGGTTGGGGGTGACGATCGCCACCGCCTCGATGCCGTCCTTCAGCTTGGCCTCGCGGATCGCCATTTGCTTGAAGTCGGAATAGACCCTTAACGGATCAAGCCCGAGCTCGCGGCCGGAGCTTTCGGCCTTGTCCGGCGTCGACGACAGCGCGCCGGCCACCAGCTCGTAGTGATCGTCGAGCCGGGCGGCGATGCGGTGCACCGCGCCGATGAAGGCGCCCGAGCCGCCGCCGACCATGCCGAGCCGGATCCGCCGCTCGCGCTTCTCGCTCGTTCCCTCGATTGCCATCGTTTTGTCTCCCTGTTCTGAACCTGCTCTATCGTCTCGTTGTCATCGTCGTGCGGCTGCCCCTCATCCGCCTGCCGGCACCTTCTCCCCGCCGGGCGGGGAGAAGGAATATGCGGCACCCTCGCACCGCCAGCCAAGGCAGCAGCGCCAGCGTCAGCTCACATCCCCTCCTCCAGCAGCTGGCAGAAGGGCGATCGCGACGGCGTTTCCTCTCGCTCGGCAGCACCGTGTGGCACGTCCCCTCTCCCCGCTTGCGGGAGAGGGTTAGGGTGAGGGGCTACGGCCGGGSGCGCACTGCGGCCATCGCCGGGCAGGCGCCACCGTTGGCTCTATACCGTGCCTCAAATCCCCAGCAGGCGCCGGTTGGCGGCCTCGTCGGTACCGCCGTCGGCAAAG
>NZ_LMCO01000034.1:346745-432976 GCF_001424825.1 Ensifer sp. Root31
CCGGTCGGGTTGAACTCGGCATCCTTGACGTGGAACATCCGGATGCGATCCTTGTAGATGTCGATGTTGTCGAGATAGTCGAGGCACTGCAGCACATAGTGCGAGGGGTCGTAGAGCATGTTGGCGCGGCCATGGTTGCCGGTGCGCTCTAAAAACATCTCGAAGGTGATGCCGTCGTGCAGGTCCTCGCCCGGATGGATCTCGTAGCAGATGTCGACGCCGCAATCCTCGGCATGGTCGAGGATCGGTTTCCAGCGCCGCGCCAGTTCGTCGAAGGCGGTCTCGACCAGGCCGGCCGGCCGCTGCGGCCAGGGATAGACGAACGGCCAGGCAAGCGCGCCGGARAAGCTCGCCATCGCATTAAGCCCGAGGTTCTTCGACGCCGTCAGCGCCAKCTTCACCTGCTCGACCGCCCATTGCTGCCGTGCCCCAGGATTGCCGCGCACTTCYGGCACGGCAAAACCGTCGAACACCTCGTCATAGGCCGGATGGGTGGCRACCARCTGGCCCTGCAGATGGGTCGACAGCTCGGTGATCTCGACGCCGTTGTCGCGGGCAATGCCGGCAAGCTCGTCGCAATAGGCCTTTGACGTYGCCGCCTGCTGCAAATCGATCAGCCTGGTATCCCAGGTCGGCACCTGCACGCCCTTGTAGCCGCAATCGGCAGCCCACTTGGTGATCGCCGCAAACGAGTTGAACGGCGCCGCATCCCCGGCAAACTGCGCAAGAAACAGACCGGGGCCCTTAATCGTTTTCATCGCAAACATCCTCCTGATGATATGGCTACCGGCAGAGCCGGCCGGTTCAGCCAACGACAGGAAGAAGCGGACGAAAGCTTCATTTTCGCTGCAGCTGAAGCACCTGAAACGTTGCAGGCNTCGGCAGCCCACTTGGTGATCGCCGCAAACGAGTTGAACGGCGCCGCATCCCCGGCAAACTGCGCAAGAAACAGACCGGGGCCCTTAATCGTTTTCATCGCAAACATCCTCCTGATGATATGGCTACCGGCAGAGCCGGCCGGTTCAGCCAACGACAGGAAGAAGCGGACGAAAGCTTCATTTTCGCTGCAGCTGAAGCACCTGAAACGTTGCAGGCGCCGAAGCTAGCAGATTTTCTGTATGGAGCAACCGGTTGGGACGAGAATTTCGGGAGGCGTCCTCCTGCGTTCACAGGCGCCGAAATGCCAATCCGGAAACTGACTGCGGTGCGCCTCACCGGCACGACGAGGCACCAGTAAAAAAACCGGCCGCAGCGGCGGCCGGTTCTTCAATCAGCGTTGATCGCAGCCGCTCAGACGTAGCGGTTGACGACATTCTCCAGCAGCTCCTGCTTGCCGGACTTCGGTTGCGGGTTGAGGTCGGACTTCAGCACCCAAGCTTCGATCTCTTCCAGCGAGAAGCCACCCTCGAGCATCTTCTTGGCTTCCGGCACCTGCCAACCGGCGTAGCGCTGATCAAGCGGAGCCGACAGCGCCTTGTCTTCGATCATCTGGGCGGCCGCCTTGATGCCGCGGGCGCAGCAATCCATGCCGCCGATATGGCCGATCAAGAGGTCCTCGGGGTCGAGCGACTGGCGCCGCAGCTTCGCGTCGAAGTTGGTGCCGCCCGACTTGAAACCGCCGCCTGCCAGCACCTGATAGTAGGCGAGCGCCATTTCCGGCACGTTGTTGGGGAACTGGTCCGTATCCCAACCCGACTGGTAGTCGTTGCGGTTCATGTCGATCGAACCGAAGATGCCAAGCGCATTGGCAAGAGCCAGTTCGTGCTCGAAGGAATGGCCGGCGAGGATCGCATGGCCCTGCTCGATATTGACCTGGACTTCCTTCTCCAGACCGTACCTCTTGAGGAAGCCGTAGACCGTGGCGACGTCATAGTCATACTGGTGCTTGGTCGGCTCCTGCGGCTTCGGCTCGATCAGGATCGCGCCCTTGAAGCCGATCTTGTGCTTGTAGTCGACCACCAGATTGACGAAGCGGCCGAGCTGGTCGAGTTCTCGCGAAAGGTCGGTGTTGAGCAGCGTCTCGTAACCTTCGCGCCCGCCCCACAGCACGTAGTTCTCACCGCCGAGACGCTGGGTGGCATCTAGGCAGGTCTTTACCGTCGCGGCTGCAAAGGCAAACACATCCGGATCCGGATTGGTGGCGGCACCCGACATATAGCGGCGATTGGAGAAGAGATTGGCGGTGCCCCAGAGCAGCTTGACGCCGGTGTCGGCCTGCTTCTTTGCGAAATAGTCGACGATCTCGTTGAGGTTCTTGGTGTTTTCGACGAAGTTCCGGCCCTCGGGGCGCACGTCGGCATCGTGGAAGCAGTAGTAGGGAACGCCGAGCAGCTGGAAGAATTCGAACGCAACATCCGCCTTCAGCTTGGCCGCATCCATCGTGTCCTTGAACCATGGGCGCTCGAACGTCTGGCCGCCAAAGGGGTCTCCGCCCGGCCAGACGAAGGTGTGCCAATAGGCGACCGCGAAGCGCAGGTGATCTTCCATGCGCTTGCCGAAAACGACCTCGTCCTTGTTGTAGTGGCGGAAGGCGAGCGGATTGCTGCTCTCCGGTCCCTCATACTTGATCTTAGCGATATCGCCGAAAAATCCCGTGCTCACGGTCTGGCTCCTCTCAAGGCTGGTGTGCCGGCGCCGCGACTGCAAAACGCCCGGTCATTACGTGGAAGGTAATTGGTTTCATTCCCTCGTGCGGCGATACCTGCGGCATCGAAACGCCAAGCCAAAGGAATAGTCAGATGAACGATTTCAACCGGATCGCCGAGGCCTACATCGCCGCCTGGAACGCAGAGGTCGGCAGCCGCAGCGTGTTGATCGAAGCGGCCTTTACCGTCGACGTCGCCTATCGCGACCCGATCATGCAGGGTGACGGGCATGCGGGCATCGGCGGCTTGATCGCCGGCGTTCAGGGCCAGTTTCCTGGTTTTCGCTTCACGCTCAAGGGCACGCCGGACGGCTTTGCCGACACGATCCGCTTCTCCTGGGCGCTTGGCCCAGATGGCGACGAATCCGTGATCGAGGGCACCGACGTCGGCCTCATCGAGAACGGCCGGCTGAAACAGGTCACCGGCTTTATCGACAAGGTGCCGGCGCAATAGGCCCGGTCGATCGAAAACAGCCATGGAGGGGCGCGGTGCGGTCACGTCGTCGCGCCCTTGATGGCGGGATAGAGACGCCGATAGCTCTGGTAGGCTTCGTCGTAGGCCGCCACAAAAGCCGCTTCGGGCGCGATCGTTTCCGCCGTTTTCGGTGCATGGCAAATCGCGACTGGGTCGGCGCCGGTCGCCGCGATCAGGCCGAGACGCGCAGCACCGAAGGCGGCGCCGAAATCGCCATCAGCAGGCAGATCGACCGGCAGGTCGAGCGCGGTCGCGATCGACTTCAGCCAGTAGCGCGAACGCGATCCACCACCGATCGCCGTCACCCGCGAAAGCGTCGTGCCGGCGGCACGCAAAGCTTCGAGGCTGTCACGGATGGCGAAGGAAACGCCTTCCATGACCGCCTGCGTCAGCACTACCCGGCTGCTCTCGTGGCCGAGCCCGGCAAATGCGCCGCGGATCGTTGCATCATTGTGGGGCGTGCGCTCGCCGGAGAGATAGGGAAGGAAGGTCACGCCGCTTGGCGCCTTCAGCGTATCGCCGAGCTCGGTGCTGAGGTCGGCGGCGCTGCGACCGGCGATTCCGGAATACCAGTTGAGCGCATCGGTCGCCGACAGAATGACACCCATCTGATGCCAGGTATTCGGCAGAGCGTGGCAGAAGGCGTGAACGGCGCTTTCCGGATTGGGCAGGTAGCTTGCATTGGCGGCAAACAGCACACCCGACGTGCCCAATGAAACGAAAGCATGGCCTTCGCCGACGGTGCCCATACCGCAGGCAGACGCCGCATTGTCGCCCGCCCCCCCGGCAACGACGACGCCGGCATCCATGCCCCAGCGTGACGCCAGCTCGGGCCGGAGCCCGCCCGCCCGATCCGTGCCTTCGACGAGATCCGGCATCTGCCGTTCCTCCATGCCGGTGGCCGAAAGCAGGCTTTCTGACCAGCGGCGCTTGGCCGTATCGAGCCAAGCCGTGCCGGCCGAATCCGACATCTCGGACATATGCTCACCCGTCAGCCACAGGCGCAGATAGTCCTTCGGCAACAGCACCCACCGCACCTTGGCAAAGAGATCCGGCTCGTTTTCACGCACCCATGCGAGTTTCGGCGCGGTGAATCCGGGGAAGACGATGTTGCCGGTGATGGCGCGGAATTGCGGCTCGGCATCGAGCGCCGCTGCCTCGCGAAAACTGCGGGTGTCGTTCCAGAGGATGCAGGGCCGCAGCACCTTGTCGTCGGCGTCAAGCAGCGTCGCGCCATGCATCTGGCCGGAAAGGCCGATGCCGCGCACGGCGGCAAGGGCTGAAGGATGTGCCGCCTTCAGGCCTGATATCGCCTCCTCGGTAGCCCTGATCCAAGCGGCCGGGTCCTGCTCCGACCAACCGGGATGCGGCCGCGAGACGTCGAGTGCGCCGGATGCCGAACCGACAATACGCTGATCGCCATCCATCAGCATCGCCTTGACGCCCGACGTGCCGAGATCCAGTCCAAGATACATGCGTGCCTCCATTGGGCAATTCCGGGGAAAGCGTGCAACGGTTTTCCGTCAGGAATTGTGTAAATTCAAAGCATTACACCGGTTCGACCGGCAGGTTGTCTTTGAGGAAAATGTCGATGCGGATGCGTTCCTGCGCCTCTATCATCGAGAGCCCATCGGCGCGGGCCTTCAGCACGCGAATGGCGCTGCGCACCTCGTGACCGGCATCCTGGTTGAGCAGCGCATCGATGGTACCCGAAACGAGTGCAGCACGACTGTACGGCGTCAATTCGTGCGCGATCGCGCAGATCTCGGACTGACGTCCGGCCTTCTCCAGCGCCGCGATCAGGCCGCGGTTGCCGGCGCCGAGGCTGTAGATGCCGGTAAGGTTCGGATGCGCGGCGAGCAGATCCTGCACCAGATTTTCGACTTCCGACGGGTCATCGTGGCCCTCGACCACGGGCAAAAGCTGCCGCTTGGCGGCACCTTCATTGACGGCAGCGCTGAAACCCTCAAGCCGATCCCGATGGTCTCGCACCAGCATCGATCCGGCGACGATGGCAACGGGCCCGTCGCGGCCGCCGACAAAACGCCGCATCAGACTGCCGGCCGTGCGTCCGGCGGCAATATTGTCGACGCCGGCGAAATGCTCGCGCTCGGAGCCGGTCAGGTCGGACACGAGGGTGACGACGGCAATGCCGTCCTCGCGAAGCCGCCCAACGGCCGCAACCACTTCAGGCGCTTCGACGGCAACGACGGCAACGCCGGCCGGTCCGCGTCGGCGCGCTTCGTCGAGCGCATCGGCCAGCGCCGATGCATCGAAGGCGGGAACGGAGAGGATGCTGACATCGGTCCGCTCGACGGCGGAGCGGGCCATTGCGGACTGGACCTCGGCCTCGAGCCCGCGCATGAAGGCGTTTTCGCCTTCGGGCAAAATGAAGATCAGCGGATAGCTGCGGCTCTTGGCAAGGTTGGCCGCCGCCACGTCCCTGATATAACCGAGCGTCGCGATCGCGCGCTCGACCTTGTCGCGCGTGACCGTCCGCACACCCGGGCGATTGTTCAAAACCCGGTCGACGGTCGCAAGGCTGACGCCTGCTTCTGCAGCGATGTCGTGGACTGTAGGGCGCATCATTTCCTCCCGCAAACTGCCTTAGAGGAATTTTTGATGTACGTAAATCAAAAACACGCAAGGAAAGACCGGCCGCTGTTTTCGCTGGCTAAAAACGCTTGCTGAATGCTTGCGTGAAAGTGACCTCGCCGTGGCCCTTCCCGGCCTCGGCAAGCACCACATCCATGAAGCCGTCGGTCACGCGCACGAGCGCGAAACCGCCCATATAGGCCGCCTTCGGCTTGAACAGATCCAGCCCTTCGCGGCGATAGATCATCGCGGTTTCGTGCTGATGGCCGTGAAAGAGACCGATGACATTATAGCCCTTGACGGCATCAACGAGCGCCTGCCGCTCGCCAGGACTCCACCAATGCGGCGGGCCATTGCCCTGGTCGTCGAAGGTCCTGGCGGCAGCGTCCCAGACCTCCGTCGAGAAGGCATCCCAGCCATAGTGCTGGAACAGGATCACCGGTCGGCCGTCAGCGGCATAGGTTGCCAGATCCTGCTTCAGCCACGGCAGCGCATCCACCGCACCCTTGCTGACGTCGCCACCGAAGCGTTGGAGCTGAACGAGATGCAGCCCGCCCCAATCCCAGGAATAGCAATCCGACAGCGGGTCGTAGTTCGTCACCGGCACCGGAGGCTTGTAGAACACCGACTGCCGATGATTGAGCTCGACATAGTCGCGCAGTTCGCGGCGATACCAGTCGACATGCGGCGGCGGCCCGTCCTGGTCGAGGTCATGGTTGCCGAGCCCGACATAGACGGGGAAGTGCACGCGGTCGGCACCCGGTCCTTCCTGATAGCGGCTCGAAAACTGCTGCAGCTGCCGTCCCTCACGCGGCTGGCGCACCTGTCCGCCGCCGTCATCGGTCACGTCGCCACCGAGCACAAGACCGAGCGGCCGGCCGATCCGCCGGCCGGTGCTGCCGAGCCCGCTTGACTGACCGCCGACGGTTTCCGGCCAGTGCATCGCCGGCAGGGCATTGAGCGCTGCCACGTGGCGAAGCAGATTCGCGTCGGTCTTGCCTTCGGCCGCACAGTTCGGCGCAAGGCCCTCGGTCGAGACGAGGCAGGCGTGGATATCGTTCGAAAACAGGAAGGTAGCATCGATGGGCGGGCGTCCGGCTGCGCGCATGGGCGTGGCCAACAGTGTCGCGCCGATGCCGGCGGCGGCGGCAAGGAAGGAGCGCCTGGAGATGCCGAAGTGTTGGTATGCCCGCATGAACGGCCCCGTTTCCAACCCGGCCAGGTGCCGGATCGTCGATCAGGGTTCGGCCGGACGTTGCTTTCCGGCCGGATTGTGCCGCAACACGAAGACGGCGTAAACCGCGCGTGGGCCTAGTGCCCGCCGCCGCTGGGTCCGACGCCCTGCGGTTTCTTGATCATCATCACACCCAGGATCAGCGACAGGAACAGCACGGTCAGGATGACGAAGATATCGCCGAACGACAGGATCATCGCCTGCTTCTGGGCCATCGCCGCAAGCTGCTTGATGGCGATCGAAGCACCATCGAGACCATGGGCGTTGAAGGTGGCGGCCATGTTGTTGAACCGCTCCATCGCCTCGGGGTTGCCCCACTGGATGTGTTCGGAGAGCCGGGCATAGTGCAGATCCTGGCGCTGGGTCAGGATGGTGTTGATCACCGCCAGGCCAACAGCGCCGCCAAGGTTGCGCGTCAGGTTGAAGAGGCCGGATGCGCCGCGCATGCGTGCCGGCGGCATGGTGCCGAGCGCGATGTTGTTGATCGGCACCATGCACAGCATCAGCCCGACGCCGCGCAGGATCTGCGGAATGAACAGCTCGTAGAAGTCCCAGTCAGCCGTCAGATGTCCCATGATCCAGGTGCCGCTGGCAAAGCTGGCAAAGCCGATGGTCATCAGCACGCGCGGATCGAGTTTGCCCGACAGGAAGCCGGCGACCGGCGCCGTGAAGAACATGGCTAGACCCGAGACAAACATCGTCTCGCCGATCATCAGTGAATCGTAGCCGCGGATGCGCCCGAGATAGAGCGGGTAGAGATAGGTGAGACCATAGAGCCCGATGCCCATGACAAAGGAGAACATCGAACCGAAGGCGAAATTTCGGTTTGAAAACGCCCTGAGGTCGACCACCGGGAATTCCACCTTGAAGGCCCGGTAGAAGAAAATCACCGCGGCGATCACGGTGGCGACGGCACCCATGACGATATGCTCGTCGTTGAACCAGTCGTTGGCGTTGCCTTCTTCCAGGACATATTCGAGCGAGCCGAGGAAGATCGCCATCGAGGCGAGCCCCCACCAGTCGAACTTCTTGAACAGACCAAGCTCCGGCTTGTCGAAATCGATGAAGGTCCAGGTCAGCGTCGCAACGATGATGCCGGGAATGACATTGACCAGGAACAGCCAGTGCCAGGAGAAGGCGTGGCTGAGGTAGCCGCCGACGGTCGGGCCGATGGTCGGCGCGAGCGTGGCGATCAGACCGATGATCGGCGAAACGATGTTGCGCTTCGACGGCGGAAAAATGGTGAAGGCAGCCGCAAAGACTGACGGAATCATGCCGCCACCGATGAAGCCCTGGATCGCCCGGTAGACGATCATCTGGTCGATATTGGTGGCTGTGGCGGCGAGCGCGCTTGCCGCGGTGAAACCCGCAGCCGATACCGAAAACAATACCCGCGTCGAGACGATACGCGCCAGCGTGCCCGAAAGCGGGATCATGATGACTTCGGCAATGAGGTAGGAGGTCTGCACCCAGCCGATTTCGTCGGAGCCGGCCGACAGGCCGGCCTGGATTTCGGCAAGCGATGCCGAAACGATCTGGATGTCGAGGATCGCCATGAACATGCCGACGACCATGGCGAAGAAGGCGATCAGCCTTCTCGGGTCCATATGTTCTTCGACCTTCGGTGCGGCTGCCGCCACCGAGCCTGCTGTTGCCGTTGCGGCCATCTGAGCCACTCCCTGCGTGTAAAGGCGCATCGGCGCGTTCAAAAGAACACGCCGGCGCGTCAGGCCCGATTACTTCGTGGCGGCGACCTTGGTCTCGTCGGGCGCCGTGCGCGTGTCGACATCGACGACGACGCTCAAGCCCGCCCGCAGATGGCCTTCCGCCAGCACATCGGCCGGCAGCGTGATGCGCACCGGCACACGCTGGATCACCTTGGTGAAGTTGCCGGTGGCGTTTTCCGCCGGCAGCAGCGAGAACACCGAGCCGGATGCCGGCGCGATCGAGGCAACCGTGCCTTCGACCGCGTGCTCGTCATAGGCGTCGATATGGACCTTGACCTTCGAGCCGGGGACCAGATGGGCGATCTGCGTCTCCTTGAAGTTGGCGTCGATATAGAGCTGGTCGACAGGCACGAGCGCGGCCAGTCGCTGGCCAGCGGAAACGAGGTCACCGACCTGGACGGCGACGTTGCCGATGACGCCGTCATAGGGCGCCTTCAAGACGGTGAAGCCGAGGTCGCGGTTGGCCTTGTCACGGGCAAGTTCGAGCGAGCGGATCTGGCTTTCCGCCTCTGAGCGCTGCGCCTGCAGCACGGTGATGTTGGCGTTCGCAGCCGCGATGTTGGCATCGGCGCCGGCAAGGTTCGCCCGAGCCTGATCCAGAGCCACGTCGGCATTGTCGCGCGAAGCAACGGTGCCGACGTCCTTGGACTGGAGGTCGCTCGCGCGCTTCTGCGCGAGTTCGGCGCCGCGCACCGTTGCTTCGAGAGCGTTCTTCTGGGCTTCGGCCTGGGCAAGGCTCGCCATCGCCCCTGCGATCTGCGCGTCGAAACGGCTGAGCGCCAGCTTCTGGGTGGCGATCTGGGCTTCGGTCTGCTCGGCCGCGATACGGTAGTCGCCGTCATCGAGCGTGACCATGGGATCGCCGGCCTTCACCTTCTGGTTGGCGACGACGTCGACCTTGGCGACATAGCCCGACACTTTCGGAGAGATCGTGGCAATGTCGCCTTCGATATAGGCGTCATCAGTCGAAACCATGAAGCGGCCATTGGTCCACCAGTCATAGCCATACCAGCCGGCGCCAGCGAGCGCGACAAGGCCGAGAACCGGCAAGATCGGGCTGCGCTTCTTCTTTTTCGAAGCGGCCTCGACAGCAGGCTCTTGCACCGCTGCCGGCGCCTCGGCAGTCGCCCCCTTGGCCTCGGGCTCGGCCTCATGGGTCTGCGGAACTTCAAAATCCTCGCCGACAGGGCGAACGCGAGCGGCGCTGGACGTTTTGGATGCGGACATGGATACCGGCCTGGTTAATGAGGGGTGACTGAACTGAACCGTTCGGTTCGATCGAAGCTTGACTTAGTCGCTTTGACGTCGCATATCAAGAGGGAATCGAACCGGGTAGTTCGATGGACGAGAATTAATGCGAACGGGACGGGTGCAGACGGCAATCATGGAACCAGCAAAGACCGAGCAAAACGAGACCTTCCGGCCTGATAACGGCGCGGACGACCAGCTTGGTCCCGGCAGCGGACGCCATGCGGCGGGTGAAGACCCTGCCAAGCGCCAACAGATTCTCGAGGGCGCGCGGCGGGTCTTCATGAGCCAGGGCTTCGACGCCGCCAGCATGAACGATATCACCCGCGAGGCCGGCGTCTCGAAGGGCACGCTCTACGTCTACTTCGAAAACAAGGAAGACCTGTTCAAGGCGCTGATCATCCAGGGCAAGACCCTGGTGATCCAGACCGCCAAGCATGCACTCAACGACCACGAAGACGTCGAGGAGGCGCTCTACGATTTCGGCGTCACCCTGACGAGCAGCATCACCTCCGAGGCCACGATCCGCTCCATGCGCATGGTGATCGGCGTGATCGACCGGATGCCGCATCTGGCGGAACGCTTCTTCAGCGAGGCGCCCGAAAACGGCTATACGGTCCTCAAGACCTATCTCGACCGGCAGGTTCCAACAGGCACGCTCGACATCGACAACACGGAAGTAGCGGCCAGGCAGTTCATCGAGATGGCCCAGGCCGGGCTGTTCAAGCACCGCCTGTTCGGCGGAATGTGCTCGGCGCCGCCGCGAGAGCAGATCGAGGGCACGGTTGCCGCGGCCGTCCGCGTCTTCATGGCCGCCTATGGACCGAAGAAGAAGACGGACTGAGCCAAGCCAAGGGGCTCATTCGTTCGGGCTAGCCTTCAATCCAGCAATTGCGATCAAGCACGCCTTGCGGCAAGACCCTATGAGCATGGGCTGTCTGCCACGGGAGTGAACATGAGTGCTATCGGAAGGGCGATCTGGTTCATCGAGAGCCATTTCGCCAGGGATATATCGCTGGAGGAGATCGCCGAGGCTGCCGGCCTTTCGCGCTTTCACCTGTCGCGCGTCTTCGGACTGGTGACCGGTCGCTCCATCAGCGCCTATATCCGTGCGCGGCGGCTGAGCGGCGCCGCACGAAACCTTGCCGACGGCTCGTCCA
This sequence comes from Ensifer sp. Root31, assembly GCF_001424825.1. Taxonomy (NCBI): domain Bacteria; kingdom Pseudomonadati; phylum Pseudomonadota; class Alphaproteobacteria; order Hyphomicrobiales; family Rhizobiaceae; genus Ensifer; species Ensifer sp. Root31. The sequence goes on from NZ_LMCO01000034.1 coordinate 357,829, forward strand.
GCATTCTCGCGGTGGCCCTCGAAGCGGGCTACGGCTCGCACGAGGCTTTCACCCGTGCCTTTCGCGAGCAGTTCGGCGTCACGCCGGAGACCGTGCGCAAGCAAGGGCACCTCAGCAACATCGCACTGACGGAGCCTATCAGAATGGACGACACCCGCCTCCTCAAACTGGACCCACCGCGCTTCGAAGACAGCCCGCCTTTGCTTTTGGCCGGCCTTGCCGAAACCTACGCCTATGGCCGCACCGAAGGCATTCCCTCGCTGTGGCAGCGCTTCAATTCCCACTTCGGCAACATCCCCGGACAGAAGGGCAACGTCGCCTACGGCGTCTGCAGCCAGAGCGATGGCGAAGCCGGGACATTTCGCTATATGGCGGCAGCAGAAGTCGACGACGCCGGCGCCCTGCCCGCCGGCTTTACCACCATGAAGCTGCCGAAGCAGCGTTACGCCGTGTTCCTGCACCGCGGCCATATCTCGTCGATCGCCACGACGGCGCACCATATCTTCGGCACCTGGCTGCCGGAGTCCGGTCTTCAGCATGGCCAAACGCCTGATCTCATCGAGCGTTATGATGATCGTTTCGACCCGCATTCGGGCATGGGGGTGGTCGAAATGTGGATTCCGATCCAAGCGTAAACGGTAAAGCGCCGCCGCAAATGGCCGGCGGCGCTTGTCACTTTCGCAATGTTGCTTAAATACTGCCGCGATTCTTGCGCGACGACGCGCCACCGAAAAAGGAAAGATCGCCGATGCAGGGGATAATGTCGCTTGCCCAGGACCCAGCCGCCTGGGTCGCCCTCATAACACTGGTTGTCATGGAGGTGGTTCTCGGCATCGACAACCTGATCTTCATCTCCATCCTCACCAACAAGCTGCCGGCCGAACACCGCGAGAGGGCCCGCCGCATCGGCATTACCCTGGCGCTCGTCATGCGCCTCGCCCTGCTCGGCACCGTCGCCTGGATCGTCAAGCTGACCACGCCGGTGTTCGAGGTCTTCGGACACGGCTTCTCGTGGAAGGACATGATCCTGATCGCCGGCGGTCTTTTCCTCGTCTGGAAGGCGACCAAGGAAATCCACCATAGCGTCGATCCGAGCGACCACGGCGAAGACTTCATCGCTTCTTCGGCGATCAACAGCTTCGGCGCGGCGATCGGCCAGATCCTGCTGCTCGACCTCGTCTTCTCGGTCGACAGCATCATTACCGCCGTCGGCATGACGCCGCATCTGCCGATCATGGTCGTCGCCGTCCTAGCCGCCGTCACCGTGATGCTCGTTGCCGCGACGCCGCTTGCCAACTTCATCGAGAAGAACCCGACGATCGTCATGCTGGCGCTCGCCTTCCTCTTGATGATCGGCACGACGCTGATCGCCGAAGGCATGGGCCTGCACGTGCCGAAGGGCTACATCTACGCCGCCATGGCCTTCTCGGCGCTGGTGGAGGTTCTCAACATGGTGGCGCGCAATGCGCGGCTGCGAAAGAAGGCCGCCGGCAAGCTACACTGAGGCGTTGCCACGAACAAAACTGGAAAGGCGGGGCCACCAGCCCCGCCTTTTCGTTGCGCCGAAAAAAGACCTGCATCACAGGGGATGCAGGCCATCTTGCTGCGGGCGTTTGTGAGAACGCTACAGCGCCGCGCGTCTTACGAGACGCGCAAAGGTCGCTGTCGCGCTTTGAATTGCTGCATGTTTTGATCCTTATATCGAATAGCATTTAAGGAAACATGCAGTGGCGCTCGACTGCCGTTTCGTTGGCCACGGGAAGAAATCGGAAAAATTCCCGTGTTCTCCGCCTTCGTCATGTCCGATTGGCACAGCCCGCGCCTCTCGAACGGATAACGCCTCATCCGGTAAATCGTTCCGGTTGCTTCAGGCGTCGGGACGTTGCCCAATCTCCACGAGGATGTTGCCGGGTATGACCATATAGAAGACATAGGCGCCATGCCGCTCTTCCGGTTCGGTGATGCGGATGCCGCTCGGCAGGATGCGCCGATAGGCATCCTCGACTGCCAATCGCTCGGGCAGCAGGAAGCCGATATGGTAGGTCTGAAGACCGAGGCTGACCTGGTCGCCACCGCCAAGCTTGGCGATCGGCGGGCTGATCACCAGCACCATGCCGGCATCGTCTGCCAGGCGATAAAAGGCATCCTTGCCGCGCGTTTCGACAAGCGTGAAGCCAAGATGTTCGATGAAGAATGTCGCCGTTTCGGTAACGACGGGGCTGTGAAGGTCGAGATGGTTCAGTCGCATATGCAGTCTCCGTGTTTTGAGAAACGCGGCGGACTGCGTCTGATCTGGATACACCCCGCCGCGGACCGATGCGGATGCATCGGAACCACGCCGCGGGTTCGAACGATCAGGTTCGAGCAGAGCTTCGCAACCGCTCGTACGGTGACGAAGGGACCGGGCTTACCATATCCGGTCCTGCCTTTTTCGACACGGGATGTGTAGCGCAGCCAAGCTGCGCCAGCAAGATCGCTGAGATCAGTTTTTCCCGGCGTCCGGATCCACCTTCTGCAACTCCTGCAGATAGGCGTCGAGACGATCAAACTTCTCTTCCCAGAAGCGGCGGTAGCTGTCGAGCCAGCTGTTGACGTCGCGCAAGGGTGCCGCTTCGAGCCGGCAGGGGCGCCATTGCGCCTCGCGGCCGCGGCTGATCAGCCCGGCGCGCTCGAGAACTTTCAGATGTTTTGAAACCGCCGGCAGGCTCATCTCGAACGGCTCCGCCAGTTCGCCGACAGAAGCCTCGCCGAGAGAGAGCCGGGCGAGAATCGCCCGGCGCGTGGGGTCGGCAAGGGCTGAGAGCGTGGTCGACAGGCGATCTTCCGGCATTTCCTAAAAAACCTTTCAGTTAAATAACCTCACGGTTCAATATAACCAGCCATCGGCAGTGTCAACAAAAACCGGCGTGATCCACTTTCCGTTGACATGCTCCATGTTCTATGGTCTCACGCGAGCCGACTGGAATAGCCCGCCGATACCGCTGGTGCGGCACCCCTACGGGCCTTTCCTTCCCATAAAATGCGCGCCCGGCGGCCGGACTTGTCTTCCGGCAAGGGGCGAGAAGCACGTCAAACGGGCAAAGACCATGGCAGATTCAGCAGTTCGGGTACGCATCGCACCCTCCCCCACCGGCGAGCCGCATGTCGGCACCGCCTATATCGCACTGTTCAACTATCTCTTCGCAAAGAAGCACGGCGGCACCTTCATCCTTCGTATCGAGGATACCGACGCCACACGCTCGACGCCGGAGTTTGAGCAGAAGGTTCTGGATGCGCTGAAATGGTGCGGGCTCGAATGGTCGGAAGGCCCTGACGTCGGCGGCCCCTATGGCCCCTACCGCCAGAGCGACCGCAAGGACATCTATCTCGACTACGTTCGCCAGATCGAGAACAACGGCCACGGCTTCCGCTGTTTCTGCACACCGGAACGGCTCGAACAGATGCGCGAGGGCCAGCGCGCCGCCGGCAAGCAGCCGAAATATGACGGCCACTGCCTGAGCCTGACAGCCGAAGAAGTGACCCGCCGCGTCGATGCCGGCGAGCCGCATGTCGTGCGCATGAAGATCCCGACCGAGGGCTCCTGCAAGTTCACCGACGGCGTCTATGGCGACGTCGAGATCCCGTGGGATTCGGTCGACATGCAGGTGCTGCTCAAGGCCGACGGCATGCCGACCTACCACATGGCGAACGTCGTCGACGACTACCTGATGAAGATCACCCACGTCGCGCGCGGCGAGGAGTGGCTGGCCTCCGTGCCGAAGCACATCCTGATCTATCAGTATCTCGGCCTGACGCCGCCGGTGTTCATGCACCTGTCGCTGATGCGCAATGCCGACAAATCGAAGCTGTCGAAGCGCAAGAACCCGACGTCGATCTCCTACTACTCGGCGCTCGGCTACCTGCCGGAAGCGCTGATGAATTTCCTCGGCCTGTTCTTCATCCAGATCGCCGAAGGCGAGGAACTGATGACGATGGCCGAGCTTGCCGAAAAGTTCGACCCCGACAACCTGTCGAAGTCGGGCGCGATCTTCGACATCCAGAAGCTCGACTGGCTGAACGGCCGCTGGATCCGCGAGAAGCTGAGCGACGACGAATTCCTCGGCCGGGTGCTTGCCTGGGCGTCCGAGAACGATCGCCTGAAGCAGGGCCTGAAGCTGTCGCAGTCGCGCATCTCCAAGCTCGGCGAACTGCCGGCCCTTGCCGACTTCCTGTTGAAGTCCGACCTCGGCCTCGAGCCGGCGGCCTTCGCCAAGATCAAGTCGAGCCCGGAAGAACTGGTCGAGATCTTCAACACGGTACAGCCGGATCTGGAAAAGATCCTCGAATGGAACAAGGAAACGATCGAAGCGGAACTACGCGCGATCGCCGACCGCATGGGCAAGAAGCTCAAGGTCGTGCTGGCACCGCTGTTCGTGGCGGTTTCCGGTTCGTCGCGGTCGCTGCCGCTCTTCGACAGCATGGAACTGCTCGGCCGCTCGGTCGTGCGCCAGCGGTTGAAGATTGCAGGCCAGGTCGCCGCCTCGATGGCCGGCAGCGGAAAGTAAGGACAGGACGATGAACGACAAGACCGAAACAACAGCCCTCTCCTCCGATGTGACGGAAGTGCGCGCGCAGAAGCTGAAGCTGCTCCGCGAACAGATCGGCGACGTCTATCCGGCGCATTTCCACCGCACGATGACCAATGCCGAACTTGCGGCGAAGTACGAGAACCTGGAGCTGGACACCGAGACGCAGGACGTCGTCACCGTCGCCGGCCGCGTCTACTCGTCGCGCAACTCCGGCATGTTCATGGATATCCATGATGCCTCCGGCAAGATCCAGATCTTCAGCCACAAGGACACCACGCCTGAAGACGCACGCGCACTGCTGCCGATGATCGACATCGGCGACATCATCGGTGTCACCGGCGTCGTGCGCCGCACCAAGCGCGGCGAACTGACGATCAACGCGCAGACGATCACCATGCTGACGAAGTCGCTGCTGCCGATGCCCGAAAAATGGCATGGCTTGTCGGATATCGAGCTGCGCTACCGCAAGCGCCACCTCGACATCATGACCAACGAGGAATCGAAGCTGCGCTTCCAGCAGCGCAGCAAGATCGTTTCCGGCATCCGCCGCTTCATGGAAGACGACGGCTTCATGGAAGTCGAAACGCCGATGCTGCATTCGGTCTATGGCGGTGCGACGGCCGAGCCGTTCAAGACTCACCACAACACGCTGAAGCTCGACATGTTCCTGCGCATTGCGCCGGAACTGTATCTGAAGCGCACGCTGGTATCTGGCCTGACCGACAAGGTGTTCGAGATCAACCGCAACTTCCGCAACGAAGGCGTCTCGACCCGGCACAATCCCGAATTCACCATGATGGAATGCTACTGGGCCTATGCCGACTACGAGGACATCATGGACCTCGTCGAGCGGCTGTTTACCAAGCTCGCTCTGTCGATCCACGGCTCGACCGAATTCATGTTCGGCGACAAGGAAATCTCCTTCAAGGGTCCGTTCCGCCGCGTGCCGATGCCGGATGCCGTCAAGGAAGCGACCGGTATCGACTTCCTGGCGATGAAGACCGACGAGGAAGCCCGTGCGGCCGCCAAGGCTGCCGGGTTCGAAGTCGAGAAGGACTGGACCTGGGGCGAGTGCCTCGCCTTCATCTTCGAAGAAAAGGTCGAGCCGACGCTGATCCAGCCGGCCCACGTCACGCATTTCCCGAAGGACATCTCGCCTTTCGCCAAGGAAGTGCCGGGCGAGCCGCGCCTCGTCGAGCGTTTCGAGACCTATTGCAACACCTGGGAACTCGGCAACGCCTTCTCGGAGCTCAACGATCCGGAAGAGCAGCGCGCCCGCATGGTCGAGCAGCTGGAGCAGGCCCATGCCCGCGGCGAAAAGGCAAAGCAGCTCGATGACGAGTTCCTTGATGCCATCGACCAGGGCATGCCGCCGGCAGGCGGCCTCGGCATCGGCGTCGACCGCCTGATCATGCTTTTGACCAACGCGCCGTCGATCCGCGACATCATCCTGTTCCCGGCGCGCCGCAACAAGGCCGACTGATCAAAGTCATAACGGCACAAGACAAAGCCCGGCGCGATTGCGGCGGGCTTTTTTCATTTTCAATGATGGAGTGACAGCGCGCTGCGCGAGAACGGCGCTTCAGTGGCCTGCAGGCGCTTCGGCGCTCTCGACCTTGTGCTCTTGCGCCGTGGCGTCCGGTGCCGCCTCGCCCTCGACGGCGACAGCATTCGGATCGATGCAGGGCGACCGATCGTCCATGCCGGCCATCATGCCGCGGATGTCACCCACGGAAAGATCGATGGTGTTGCCATGAAAGAAGCCGGCCGAGTTTGCCGTGCCGTCATTGTAGGACGCGCGGAACGGTTCATCCATACCGGGCACGCTCTGCGGGCCCGGTGCAAAGAGAACTTGCGCGCCGATCGCCGCACCCCGAACCTGGGCGCGCTCTTCCGGTCCGGCCGCATCGAGAACGACCACCTGGTAAAGCTCGGCATTTTCCGTCTTGGAGAGAGCACCGACCACGCGAAGCGCCGTGCGCATGCGCGCTTCGCCGTCGGCACGATCCGTCTTGATGTGCATGCGGACCCAGCGCTGACCGTGATGGCCGAGCTTGATGGTTCTGACCAGGGTGCATTCGAGGCCGGAGGTGGCGGGCTTGGAAATCCGCTCCATCAATGCGTCGCGGCCGACATAGACGGCGGCAGCACCTGAGGCAGCCGACACGCCGAACGCCGCGGCGAGGATGACGACCAGCCTCTTCGATGGGCGCAAGTTGCCGAGAATAGCCTTCACGAGAATGGCTCCGCTGTCATTTCAGGAACTGTAACAAAAGCCCGAAGGCGCCTTGCAAGGATAGGCGCTGCACCTTTCAGAAAGTTTAAGCGCCGCGCGCCATAGACGAACGGGAAGAACAGAGGAGCTCGCCCAAAAGACATCTTCAGCTTCGACATCGGGCGTGTTCGATAGGGATCGAAGGGTGATTGACTTTCGCAGGCATCTTGCCTCCATTGCGACCCGTCAAACGCAAGAAAAAGAAAAGAAGAACACATGCACAAGGTTATCTTTGATACGGATCCGGGCATCGACGATGCGATGGCCCTCCTCTTCCTCCACCGCCACCCGGATATCGACCTCATCGGCATTACGACGGTCTTCGGCAACGCCTCGGTCGAAACGACGACGCGCAATGCGCTGTTCCTGAAGCGCGAGTGGGGCATTAAGGCACCGGTCGCAAAAGGTCTCGACAAGACCTTCAATCCGGATCGGCCGCATGTCGGCTGGCCGACCTTTATTCATGGCGATGACGGCCTCGGCAACATCGACGTGCCCGAGACCATCGACCGGCCCGTCGATCCCCGCCCGGCGCACCGCTTCATCATCGACACCGTCCGCGCCAATCCCGGCGAAGTGACGCTGATTGCCGTCGGTCGCATGACCAACCTGGCGCTGGCACTGCGCGAAGATCCGGATTTTGCGCCGCTGGTGCGCGAAGTGGTGATCATGGGCGGCGCCTTCGACGTCAACGGCAACATCACGCCGGCCGCCGAAGCCAATATCCATGGCGACCCCGAGGCAGCCGACGTCGTCATGACGGCGCCGTGGCCGGTTACGGTCGTCGGTCTCGATGTCACCACCAAGACGGTGATGACCAAGGCCATGCTCGCCGACATCGCCGCACGCGGCGGAGCGCCGGCACAGCTGCTCTCCGACATCTCGCAGTTCTACATCACCTTCTACGAGCAGCATGTGCCTGACGGTATGGTGGTGCATGACAGCTGCGCCTGTGCCTATGTCGTGGCGCCGGACCTGTTCAAGGTGCGCAGCGGCGTCATCCGCGTCGTCTGCGGCGGCCTTGCCGATGGCCAGACGATCCAGAAGCCCGACAGCCGGCTGTTCCCGCCGAGCCCGTGGGACAACCTGCCGAGCCAGAAAGCTTGCATCGACATCGATGCAGCGAAAACCCTGAAGTTGATCGGCGACACGCTGGCGCTGCACGACTGATGTCACCCCGAACGGACCGGCTTGTCCAACCGTTCGAAAAACTTTGCTGCGATAGCTGGCGGACATGCGTTCGCCGGCTATCTTTATGGCCATGAAACCGGACGCCCTGCTCTATCCAGCCCCGAAAGGTCTCTATTGCGAGATCGGGGATTTCTACATCGACCCGGTGCAGCCGGTCGATCGCGCCCTGATCACCCATGGCCATTCCGACCACGCTCGCGCCGGCCACGGTCAGGTGCTCGCCACCCGCGAAACGCTCGATATCATGCGCATCCGCTATGGCGACGGTTTCTGCGGCACGAGCCAGGCCGTTGCCCTGGGCGAGACGATGGTCGTCAACGGCGTCGAGGTGCGTTTTCACCCCGCAGGCCATGTGCTCGGCTCGGCGCAGATTTCGGTGATGGCGAAGGGCACGCGCATCGTCGTCTCGGGCGATTACAAACGACGCCGCGACCCGACCTGCCTGTCGTTCGAACCGGTTCCATGCGACGTCTTCATCACCGAGGCCACCTTCGGCCTGCCGGTCTTCCACCACCCGGACGACCGCACCGAGATGCAGAAGCTGCTGACGTCGCTGAAGCAGTTTCCCGAGCGCACCCATGTGGTCGGCGCCTATGCGCTCGGCAAGGCGCAGAGGGTGATCGCCCTTCTGCGCGAGCAGGGCTACGACCAGCCGATCTACATCCACGGCGCCTTGCAGAAGCTCTGTGATTATTATCGTGGCGAAGGCATAGATCTCGGTGAAATCCGCCCGGCGACGCTTGCCGCCGACGAGAAGCAGGATTTTTCCGGCACCGTCGTCATCGGCCCGCCCGCAGCCTTCGCCGACCGCTGGGCGCGGCGCTTCGTCGATCCCCTGGCGATCTTCGCTTCAGGCTGGATGATGATCCGGCAACGGGCCAAGCAGCGCGGCGTCGAGCTGCCGCTGGTGATCTCCGACCACTGCGACTGGCCAGAACTGACGCAAACGATCCGTGAGATCGGCCCGGCGGAAGTCTGGGTTACCCATGGCCGCGAGGAGGCGCTGGTGCGCTGGTGCGAGCTCGAAGGCATCGCCGCGCGACCGCTGCATCTCGTCGGCTATGACGACGAGGGAGAGTGAGCGATGAAGGCCTTCGCCGAACTGCTCGACCGCCTCGTGCTCACCCCGCAGCGCAACGCCAAGATCCGGCTGCTGGCGGATTATTTCCGCACTACATCTGATCCGAGCCGCGGCTATGCGCTCGCCGCGATCGCCGGCACGCTCTCGCTTGCAACCGTCAAGCCGGCGATGATCCGTGACCTTCTGCTCGAACGCATGGACGAGGTGCTGTTCCGCTATTCCTACGATTATGTCGGTGACCTTGCCGAGACCGTGTCGCTGGTCTGGGAGCCGCCTGCAGGCGTGGTGCCCGACGACATTCCGCTCGGCGACGCGATCGAAAAGCTGCAGGCGACCGGCCGCGCCAATGTGCGCAGTGTCGTTCGCGACATGCTCGACCGGCTCGACACATCGGCGCGCTTCGCCTTCCTGAAACTCGTGACCGGCGGCCTGCGCATCGGCGTCTCCGCCAAGCTCGCAAAGCAGGCTCTGGCCGAGATGGGTGGAAAGGACGTCAGCGAAATCGAAACTCTCTGGCACGGGCTCGCTCCGCCCTATCTGCCGCTCTTCCAATGGCTGGCGGGAGAGGCGGAAAGGCCGGTGCTTTCGACGCCCGCCGTCTTCCATTCGGTGATGCTTGCCACTCCTGTCGGCGAAGGCGACCTCGACGGGCTCGACCCGAAGGATTTTGCCGCCGAATGGAAGTGGGACGGCATCCGCGTGCAGCTCGCCAATATCGGTGGGACCACACGGCTCTACTCGCGCAGCGGCGACGAAATCTCCGGTGCCTTCCCTGATGTGCTGGAGGCGGCCGACTTTTCCGGCATCATCGACGGCGAACTGCTGGTCGGAGGCACCGCCCGCACCAACCGTGCCACCCGGACCTTTTCTGACCTGCAGCAACGGCTGAACCGCAAGTCCGTCAGCCGCAAGATGCTGGACGAATACCCCGCCTTCATCCGCGCCTACGACGTGCTCTTTGCGGGCGAAACCGACGTTCGGGCGGAGGGTTTCCTGGCACGACGGGCGATATTGAGCGACCTTGTCGAACGGGCCTCGCCGCAGCATTTCGACCTGTCCCCGCTCGTGCCGTTTTCCTCCTGGGAGGAACTCGACCAGCTCCGATCCGATCCGCCCGATCCCGTCATCGAAGGCATCATGCTGAAGCGGCTGGATTCGCCCTATACCGCCGGCCGCGCCAAGGGTCCCTGGTTCAAATGGAAGCGCGCGCCCTTTAACGTCGATGCGGTGCTGATGTATGCGCAGCGCGGCCACGGCAAGCGCTCCAGCTACTATTCCGATTTCACCTTCGGCGTCTGGACTAAGATCGACGGCACGGAAACGCTGGTGCCGGTGGGCAAGGCCTATTTCGGCTTTACCGATGCCGAACTGGAAATTCTCGACCGCTTCGTCCGGGATAATACCATCGAGCGCTTCGGCCCGGTCCGGGCCGTGCGGGCCGAACCCGATTTCGGCTTCGTCGTCGAGGTCGCCTTCGAGGGGCTGAACCGGTCGACCCGGCACAAGTCGGGCGTTGCCATGCGCTTTCCCCGTATTGCACGGCTGCGTCAGGACAAGCTCCCGCATGAGGCCGACCGGCTGGAGACCTTGCAGGCGATGATCGATGGCAGATCGTGATCGACTGCATAATTCCTTAAATCGGATCCGGTTTAAGGATAAAATTATGTAGCAAATTTAAAGCGTTACAGCGTCCTTCGCGCGTCTTATTTGACGCACGGCGCTGTAAAGCGCGGAACCGGCGCGATCGATCGGCGTTTGAGCTATTCGAACGCACGCAAGGAGATGCGACATGCCTGCAAAATCCAAGGCACAGCAAAAGGCGGCCGGTGCAGCCCTTGCCGCCAAACGCGGAGACATGAAGAAATCCGAACTCAAGGGCGCGTCACGCGAAATGGAAAAATCCATGACCGAAAGCGAGCTTGAAGAACTTGCGGAAACCAAGCGCAAGAAACTGCCCGAGCGGAAGACGGCAAAATGACCTCCCGGCAAGCATAAAAGCCGGAACTAAAACACAATTGTTAATACCAATTTGGGATCATCCCGGTCGTTTCGTATCATTCGCACACCGCCGGGGTGATCTTGTGCTTGCCAGACATATCTTCCACCTCGGGAAGAAGAAACTTTCCAGAGTTCTGACGCCGAACTACCTTCCCGCGATCATCGCCTCTTTCGTTGTTCTCGCGGCCGGCATTCTTGCGGACAATCAGAACCAGGTGGTCTCCGAAGCCCGCATGCGATCTCAAGTCGCCGACGAGCTCAACCCGATCCGCTCCAAACTCGAGGCCAGCATCAACGGCAATATCCAGCTCGTACGGGGCCTGATCGGCACCATCGTGACCGAACCGGGTATGGACCAGGAGCGTTTTGCAGCTCTTTCGCGCAGCATCTTCACAGAGCGCTCGCAGCTGCGCAGCATCGCCGCGGCGCCGAACCTCATCGTGCGCATGGCCTATCCCTTGCAGGGCAATGAAAGGGCGATCGGGCTCGATTACCGCAAGAACGATGCCCAGCGCGCCGCCGTCATGAAGGTAAGGGACACCGGCAAGATGGTTCTCGCCGGCCCGGTGGATCTCGTGCAGGGCGGGCGCGGACTGATTGGCCGCTTCCCGGTATCGATCGATGCCGGCGGAGGCAGCAATCGCTTCTGGGGCATCGTCTCTGCCGTCATCGATGTCGATCGTCTCTACAATGACAGCGGTCTCCTCTCTTCCAAGCTGGGCATTGATATCGCGATGACCGGCCGCGACGGGACGGGCAGCAGTGGAACGGCCTTCTTCGGCGACCCCAAGGTTTTTGGTCAGGCGCCGGTTGATATGACCGTCCTGCTTCCCGGCGGCTCCTGGCACATCGCCGCCGTTCCCAAAGGCGGCTGGCCGCACACGCCCCGCAATGCCTGGTTCATCCGCGCGCTGATCGTTGCCGGCGGCCTGATGATCATCCTGCCGATGCTGCTGACGGGCCGGCTGATGAGCGAGCGGCAGAACAATATTCGCGCCCTCAGGCACAGCAAGGCGCAATTGCAGGAACTGTCGCACCGCCTGAAGATCGCGCTCGACAGCTCGCAGATCGGCATCTGGGAACTCGACATCGCCAGCGGCAAGCTGCTCTGGGACGAGCGGATGAAGGAGCTCTACGGAAAGACCGGATCGGTGCGCAAGGCCTATGACGACTGGAAGACGACCTTGCATCCCGACGACATTGACCGCGCGGAAGAGGAGTTCGCCGAAGCCCTTGCGGCGGGCAGCGCCTACAATTCCGAGTTTCGAATCCGGCTACCGGATGACACCATCCGGCATATCCGCGCCATCGGCTCGACCTATGACGGCGCCGATGGGCGCAAGAAGATCGTCGGCGTCAACTGGGACGTGACCGCCGACATCAAGACCCGCGCAACCCTGTCGGAAGCCAAGCGCCAGGCCGAGGCGCACAGCGCCGAACTGGAGGCCGCGCGCTACCGCATGGAGTTCAATGCCCTGCACGATCCGCTGACCGGCCTGCCGAACCGGCGCTTCCTCGACCAGGTACTCGCAGACAGAAGCCATCACTTCGAAGCGGAGGCAAGGCTCAGCATCTTTCATATGGATCTCGATCGCTTCAAACAGATCAACGACACGCTGGGGCATGCGGCCGGTGACGAAATCCTGCGGCATGCAGCCGAACTGCTGCGCACCAACGCCAAGGAGAAGGACTTTGTCGCTCCATCGGCGGCGACGAATTCGTCCTCGTCCGCCCGGAGGACAGCGCCGAGCCCGACGCCCGGCTGGCGTCATGCATCATCGAGGCAATGAGCGTTCCGGTTCGCTACAAGGACCAGGAATGCCGCATTGGCGTCAGCATCGGCATCGCGGCGCAGACCAAGCCGACCGACGACCTGGCGCAGATCCTCGTCAATGCCGACATCGCCCTTTACGAGGCCAAGCGCCGCGGCCGCAATCGGCACGAGACCTTCACCGGCGACCTGAAGACTGCCGTGTTCAAGACCAAGCAGACCGCCGACGAGATCCTTCGCGGTCTGGAACACAAGGAATTCATCGCGCATTTCCAGCCGCAGTTCTGCCCGAACACGCTTGAGGTCATCGGCGTCGAGGCGCTTGCACGTTGGGACCACCCGACCAAGGGATTGCTGGGTCCCCACACCTTTCTCAAGACCGCCGAAGACATCAACGTCGTCGCCTCCATCGACCAGGCGATCCTGGAGCAGGCGCTGTTCCAGATCTATCGCTGGGAGGCCAATGGCATCCACATCCCGAAGATCTCGGTCAACCTCTCCTATGCCCGCCTGCACGACGAGGGGCTGATCGGCCGTCTCGAACAGCTGCAGATCCCGCGCGGCCGCCTGTCCTTCGAGTTGCTGGAATCGATCTCCTTCGACGAGAGCGACGTCACGGTGCTGTCCAACATTCGCCGGATCAAGGAACTCGGCATCGATATCGAGATCGACGATTTCGGCACCGGCTATGCCTCCATCCTCAGCCTGCTGAAGCTGACCCCGCGGCGCCTGAAAATCGATCGCCAGCTGATTTTGCCGATCCTGAACTCGCCGGCCGAAAGGCGCCTCGTCGAATCGATCATCGATATCGGCACCTCGCTCGGCATCGAGGTGATCGCCGAGGGCGTCGAAACGCTCGAGCACGCCCGCATTCTGCAGGAGCTCGGCTGCCACGGCCTTCAGGGCTATGCCTTTGCCCGGCCGATGAGCGCCAACGATCTTGCGACCTTTGTTTTCGAGCGTAGGTGGCAGGCCGCCTGACGCCACCTTCGGTCGGCTGCGACAGTTCGGCGCGCGCTCGAGCTGGCCAAAAATGACGCGATCTCACATTTTTCCCGCCATCGAGGCTTGGCAGCCCCCGGGAAAATCGTCATAAAAACATACGGCTGTTACCGCTATGCGGACCATGACGGCGTCGTCTGCGACCGTTGCGTCAGCGATGGTCCTTGAGGGGCTTCGGCACCCAATCTCCAATATGCCCAAGAGAAGGGAACGATACGATCGAATACGCGGGGAAATTGCTTTCTGTCTTCATCCTAGCCCCGTTTGCGGGGAGCCTCATTGCAATCTTCTTTCCGTCCGATCAACGCGGCGCAACGGCCTGGTTCGCAGGCGCGATCGCGCTGCTCTGCTTCCTCGTTGCGGTTTGCCTCTACCCCTTCGTCACCTCCGGCGGCGTTCTTCGCTATGAACTTGCCTGGATGCCCGAGCTCGGCCTCAACTTCACCTTGAGAATGGACGGCTTTGCCTGGTTGTTCACGGTGCTGGTGACCGCAATCGGCGTGCTCGTCGTGCTCTACGCCCGCTACTACATGGCGGCAGAGGATCCGGTACCGCGCTTCTTTGCCCTGTTTCTCGCCTTCATGGGGTCGATGCTGGGCGTCGTTCTCTCCGGCAATCTGATCCTGCTTGCGGTCTTCTGGGAGCTGACGAGCATCGTCTCCTTCCTGCTGATCGGCTATTGGCACCACAATGCCCACGCCCGCGACGGTGCGCGCATGGCGCTGACGATGACCGGCATGGGCGGGCTCTGCATGCTTGTCGGGCTTTTGATCATGGGCCGCGTCGTCGGCAGCTACGACCTCGACGTCGTGCTTGCCTCCGGCGATACGATCCGCAACCACCCACTCTATGTCACGATGCTGGTCCTGATCCTGCTCGGGGCCTTGACCAAGAGCGCGCAGTTCCCGTTCCATTTCTGGCTGCCGCACGCGATGGCAGCACCAACCCCCGTCTCCGCCTATCTGCATTCGGCGACGATGGTGAAGGCAGGCGTGTTCCTGCTCGTCCGGTTCTGGCCTGTGATGGCCGGCACCGAGGCCTGGTTCTGGATCGTCGGGCTCGCCGGCCTGACGACACTACTGCTCGGCGCTTACTTCGCCATCTTCCAGCAGGATCTGAAGGGGCTTCTGGCCTATTCGACCATCAGCCACCTGGGCCTGATCACGGTGCTGCTCAGCCTCGGAAGTCCGCTCGCGGCGGTCGCCGCCGTCTTCCACATCGTCAATCACGCGACCTTCAAGGCATCACTGTTCATGGCGGCCGGCATCATCGACCATGAGACCGGAACGCGCGACATGCGCAAGCTCGGCGGGCTCATACGCTACATGCCGGGAACCGCAATGCTCGCCATGGTCGCCAGCGCCGCGATGGCCGGCGTGCCGCTGTTGAACGGTTTCATCTCCAAGGAAATGTTCTTCGCCGAAGCGATCGAGACGCACCAGGCCAATTTGCTCGATACGATGACGCCCTATGTCGCCACGCTCGCCGGCATGTTCGCGGTGACCTATTCGCTGCGCTTCATCCACAGCGTCTTCTTCGGCCCGACGCCGAGCGATCTGCCCAAGATCCCGCATGAGCCGCCGCGCTGGATGCGGGCGCCGATCGAGTTCCTGGTGCTGGCCTGCCTCGTCGTCGGCATTATCCCGGCCATCACCATCGGCCCGTTCCTGCACACAGCCGTCGTGTCTATCCTCGGTGCCAGCACCCCGCAGTACAACCTTTCGGTCTGGCACGGCTGGAACCTGCCGCTGATAATGAGCTTCGTGGCGCTTCTCGGTGGCATCGGCCTCTATTTCCTGATGGGGAACTATCTGGCGACCAGCACCGAAGGGCCGCCGGTCTTCCGCCTGCTGCACGGCCAGCGCATCTTCGAGCGGGTACTGGTGACCCTGTCGTGGAAGTGGGCGCGCTGGCTCGAACAGAGGCTCGGCACGCGCCGACTGCAGCCGCAGATGCGGTTCCTGGTCTTCGTCGCGATCGTCGCCGGCGCCCTGCCGCTGCTGCTCAATCATTTCGAACTGCCGCCGCTTCTGGTGCGCGGCATCGATCCGGCCTTCGCCCTGCTCTGGGCGATCGGCATCGCCTGCGCGGTTGGGGCCGCCTACCAGGCAAAGTTCCACCGGCTGGCGGCACTCGTGCTTCTCGGCGGCGCCGGTCTCGTCACCTGCATCACCTTCGTCTGGCTGTCGGCCCCCGATCTTGCGGTTACCCAGCTCCTCGTCGAGATCGTCACGACTGTGCTGATCCTGCTCGGCCTGCGCTGGCTGCCCAAGCGCATCGAGGACACGCAGGAATCAGAATTGCTGTCGCTGCGCGTCCGTCTGCGGCGCCTGCGCGACTTTCTGCTGGCCATTGTCGCAGGCGGCGGCGTGGCGCTGATCGCCTACACCGTGATGACCCGCCCAATGCCCGAAACCATCGCCAGCTATTTCCTCGAGCGTGCCCACAAGGAAGGCGGCGGCACCAATGTCGTCAACGTCATCCTCGTCGACTTCCGCGGCTTCGACACGCTCGGCGAAATCGCCGTGCTGGCGATCGTGGCCCTGACCGTCTTTGCACTGTTGCTGCGCTTCCGTCCTCAGGCAGACAGCCTTGAGGCGCCGGTACAGCAGCAGGTCCAAAATGCCTTCGACGACGATCATCCCGATCGCGCAAAGGGCGACAGCGTCGCCGAATATCTGTTCGTTCCATCTGTCATCATGCGCTGGATGTTCCCGGTCAGCGGCATGCTGGCCGCCTATCTCTTCCTGCGCGGCCACGACCTGCCGGGCGGCGGCTTTGCGGCCGGCATCGCCATGTCGATCGGCTTCATCCTGCAATACATGTCGGGCGGCACCCGCTGGGTCGAGGAGCGGCTGCGCATCCACCCGCTGCGCTGGATGAGCATCGGCATCATCGTCGCGGCGGCAACCGGCATCGGTTCGTGGCTGTTCGGCTATCCGTTCCTGACCTCGCACGCGCAATATGTCACCCTGCCGATCGTCGGCAAATTCCCGCTGGCAAGCGCAATCCTCTTCGACCTCGGCGTCTTCTCGCTGGTGGTCGGGGCAACCGTGCTCATCCTGATCGCGCTTGCGCACCAGTCGATCCGCGCTCCGCGTGCCCATGCCCGTGCCGTCCTTCGCGCCGGAAAGGAGGCGAAGTAATGGAGATCATCCTGTCTGCCGCCATCGGCGTCCTCACCGCCTCGGGCGTCTATCTCCTGCTCCGCCCACGCACCTACCAGGTGATCATCGGCCTGTCGCTGCTCTCCTATGCCGTCAATCTCTTCATCTTCAGCATGGGTCGGCTGCGCGTGAATGCGCCCCCCATTCTCGAGCCCGGCGGCGTCGGCGATCTCTCGCGCTACACCGATCCTGTGCCGCAGGCGCTGGTGCTGACCGCGATCGTCATCGGCTTTGCCATGACGGCGCTCTTCCTCGTCGTACTGCTCGCCTCGCGCGGCTTCACCGGCACCGACCATGTCGATGGAAGGGAGCAGCGCAGTGACTGATTGGCTGCACCACCTGATGATCCTGCCGATCCTCTTGCCGCTGATGGTCGGCGCGGCGATGATCCCGATCGACGAGCGCAACCGCATGGCCAAGGGCGTGATGGGCTTCGTCTCGACGCTCGCCCTCTTCGTGCTCTCGATGGTGCTGATGCGCGCTAGCGCCTCGACGGAAGGCTTTCTTGCGGGCACAAGCGTCTACCAGCTCGGCAACTGGCCGGCGCCGTTCGGCATCGTACTGGTGCTCGACCGGCTCTCCGCGCTGATGCTCTGCCTGACGAGCGGCCTGGCGCTCGCCGCCCAGGTCTATTCGATCGCCCGCTGGCACACCGCCGGCCATCACTTCCACTCGCTGTTCCAGCTGCTGATCGCCGGGCTCAACGGTGCCTTCCTGACGGGGGATCTGTTCAATCTCTTCGTCTTCTTCGAAATCATGCTCGCGGCCTCCTACGGCCTGCTGCTGCACGGCTCGGGCCCGCTGCGCGTCAAGGCCGGCCTGCATTATGTCGCGATCAACCTTGCCGCCTCGTCGCTGTTCCTGATCGGTGTCAGCCTGATCTATGGCGCGACCGGCACGCTCAACATGGCCGACCTCGCGGTCAAGCTTGCGACCATCTCGCCAGAGAACCGCCAGATGGTCGAAGTTGGCGCCGGCGTGCTCGGCGTCGCCTTTCTGGTCAAGGCCGGCATGTGGCCGTTGAGCTTCTGGTTGCCCACCGCCTATTCGGCGGCAACGCCACCGGTTGCGGCCGTCTTTGCGGTGCTGACCAAAGTCGGCATCTACGTCATCCTGCGGCTGTCGCTGCTCGTCTTTGGCGCCAATGCCGGGGTGTCCGCCGGCTTCGGCCAGACTCTGCTGGTGGTCGGCGGCATGCTGACCATCGCCTTCGGCGCCATCGGCGTACTCGCCTCGCAGGCGATGGCCCGGCTTGCCGCCTATTCGGTGCTCGTCTCTTCGGGCACGCTGATGGCGGCGATCGGCCTCGGGCATTCCAGCATGATTGCCGGTGCACTGTTCTACCTCGTCAGTTCGACGCTGACGATCTCGGCCTTCTTCCTGTTGATCGAACTGGTGGAGCGCGGCCGCGATGCCGGCGCCGACGTTCTGGCGGTGACGATGGAAGCCTATGGCGATGCCGACGAGGACGAGGAAGTCGATGAAGCGGGTGCCGCCATTCCCGGCACCATGGCCGTGCTCGGCCTCTGCTTCTGCCTCTGCGCGCTGCTGCTCGCCGGCCTGCCGCCGCTCTCGGGTTTCGTCGCCAAATTCGCGATCCTGAGCGGCCTCTTCGGCCTTTCCGGCCCCGAGGCCGCGCCGGCGATTTCTGCCGCCGACTGGACTTACGTCACATTGCTGATCCTGTCCGGCCTCTCCGCCATGATCGCCATGAACCGCGTCGGCATCCGCACCTTCTGGGCCTCGATCGAAAACACCGTGCCGCGCGTCTTCGTCATCGAGATTGCCCCCGTCGTCGTGCTGCTCGGCGCCTGCATCTTCCTGAGCCTGCAGGCCGGGCCGACGATGCACTACATGCAGGCAACGGCCGATTCCCTGCTCGACCCGTCGGGCTACACCCAGCGCGTCCTCAGGGCGCCACGTGCGGGAGGGCAGTAACCGATGCGCACCTGGTTCCCCTACCCGCTGCTGTCTGTCGGCCTGCTCATCATCTGGCTGCTTCTCAACCAGTCGGTCGCCCCCGGCACGATCGTCATGGGCACGATATTGAGCGTCGCGCTCGGCTGGGTGACGCTGAAGCTCAATCCCGCCCACTCGCATCCGCGCCGGATCCTGCGCACGCTGCGCTTCGGCGCCAGCGTCGTCGTCGACGTCATCCGCTCCAACATTGCCGTCATGCTAGTGATCCTGCGCGCCGGACGGCGGGCGCCGAACTCGGGCTTCCTGACGGTCGACCTCGATCTCGAAGACGAAAACGCGCTTGCTCTGCTCGCCTGCATCATGACGGCGACGCCGGGCACCGCGTGGCTCGAATACGACCGCCGCCGGAAGTCGCTGCTCTTCCACGTGCTCGACATGGAAAACGAGGAGATCTGGCTGCAGACGGTGAAGCGCTATGAGGCAGGTTTGAAGGAGATGTTCGGATGACTGAGCTTGCAATCATCTGGTCGATCCTGATCGCGCAGATCATGATCGGGCTTGCCATGGCCTTCGCGCTCTACCGCATGGTCAAGGGACCGCGGGCGCAGGATCGCATCCTCGGCCTCGATACGCTCTACATCAACGCCATGCTGATGCTGCTATCCTTCGGCATCCGCACCGCCAACAGCCTTTATTTCGAATCGGCGCTGATCGTCGCGCTGATCGGCTTCGTCTCGTCGATCGCCTTCGGCAAGTTCCTGATGCGCGGGGAGTTGATCGAATGAGCCATCTGACCGACCTTCCGACCTGGGCCGCCATTGTCGTCTGCGGGCTCGTTCTTCTCGGCGCGGCGATTGCGCTGATCGGCTCGCTCGGCCTGCTGAGGTTGCCGGATTTCTACACCCGCCTGCATGCGCCGACCCTTGCCACCAGCGGCGGCGTCATCCTCATCTGCACCGCCTCGATCATCTGTTTTGCCGTGCTGCAGAGCCGCTGGGTGTTCCACGAAGTGCTGATCATCGTCTTCGTCATCATGACCACGCCGGTGACGCTGATGCTGCTCGGCCAGGCAGCACTTTATCGCGACCGCGTCGAGCAACGCCGCGGCGTTCCGTTGAAACAGAAGCCGCTGCCCGAAGAGAGCGCAGAGTAGGCCTACTCGCGCCCGCGGAAGCGGCGCTGATAGGCGGGATCGTAGAGCGAGCTTTCGCGGAAATCCGACGCTTCCAGTCCCAGACCGACGAAGATCAGCGCGGTGCGCTCGATCGGCTCCTCGGCCACCTTGGCGGCGATGGTGCCAAGCGTGCCACGCACCACCCGTTCATCCGGCCACGACGCCTTGACGACGATCGCCACCGGGCATTCGGCGCCATAGAGCGGTGTCAGTTCCGCAACGACCTGGTCGAGCGCATGGATGGCGAGATGGATGGCAAGGGTCGAGCCGGTGGCGCCGAAGCCGGCAAGCGTCTCGGTGTTGGGCATCGGCGAGGCACGACCGGAAACCCGCGTCAGCACCAGGCTCTGGGCGACCGCCGGAATGGTCAGCTCGCGACCGAGCGTCGCGGCCGCGGCGGCAAAGGCCGGCACGCCGGGGGTCATGGTATAGCCGATGCCGTGCTTTTCCAGCCGGCGGATCTGCTCGGCAACCGCGCTCCAGACCGAGAGGTCCCCGGAATGAAGCCGGGCGACATCCTCGCCGACTTCCGCCGCGCGCACATATTCCGCCTCGATCTCGTCGAGCGACATCGGCGCGGTATCGACGATGCGGGCGCCGGGCGGACAATATTGCAGCAGTTCCGGCGAGACGATCGAGCCGGCATAAAGGCAGACCGGGCAGCGCCCGATCAGATCGCGGCCGCGAACCGTGATCAGGTCCGCCGCTCCCGGACCGGCGCCGATGAAGTGTACCGTCATGTGTCTCTCCGAATGTTTTGGAGCGTCCCCTTTGCACACAGCATCGTGGATCCACGCCATCTCATAATTGCGCAAGTCGGACGTAAAACGCTCCGCCCTTTTGCGCGAATGTTCTTTCGCGTGCCGTTGTCGCAAAACCGCGGTACACTTTTGCGCGACATGCTCTAGGCCTTGGTCCAGGACCATTGCGTCACCGGCATCGCCGGGCGCCATCCCGTCATGCCGCCGACCGGCGAGGCGCGGGCGATGTCGATGCGGATCAGCGATCCGCCGAGCCGCGCGTGGCGTTGAAGCAGCACCGCTTCCATTTCCGTCGTAACCGCGTTGGCGACAAGCCGGCCGCCGCTGCCAAGCGCCGCAACGGCTGCGTCCATGACGCCAGGCTCGCTGCCGCCACCGCCGATAAAGATTGCATCGGGACGCGACAGGCCTGAGAGAGCCGCCGGCGCCTTGCCTTCGACGACGGTAAGGCCGGGCACGCCGAATGCCTCGGCATTGCGGCCGACACGCGCCGCGCGCTCCGGCGAGGCCTCGATGGCGATCGCCCGCATGGCCGGATCGGCCAGCATCCATTCGATGCCGATCGAGCCGGAACCGGCGCCGATATCCCAGAGCAGCTCGCCCTTGCGCGGCGCCAGCGCCGAAAGGGTCAGCGCCCGCACCTCCCGCTTGGTGATCTGGCCGTCATGTTCGAACAGCGTGTCGTCGCGCCCGGCCGAAAGCGGCAGCACCCGTCCGCCCTGATCAGCGGCCACCTCGATGGCGCAGACGTTGAGCGGATGGACCAGACCCAGCATGAAGCGCGAGGCAATCTGCGTCGTCACGCGTTCGCCGGCGCCGCCAAGGGCCTCCAGAACCGTAAGCCTGGACTGACCGAAACCGCTTGTTGCGAGCAGCTCGGCGAGCGCCTTCGGTCCCGCCCCATCCGAGGTCAGAGCGAGCACCCTGTTGCCGGGCTGCAGGTGTGGCCGCACTAGATCGATCGGCCGGCCGTGCAGCGAAACGAGCGTTGCCTCCTGCAGTGCCCAGCCGAGACGTGAGGCGGCAAGGCTGAAGGAGGACGGTGCCGGAAGCGTGCGGATCTCAGGCGCGGCGACGCGGCGCGCAAGCGTGGCGCCGACGCCGAAGAAGAAGGGATCACCTGAGGCGAGCACGACCACCGGGCTGCCGCGACGCGCAACGATCTCCTCGACCGAGCGGCCGAACGGGCTTTGCCAGACGCGGCCCTCGCCCTTTATCAGCGAGTGCGTCAGCTCCATGTGGCGGGCACCGCCATAGACGACCGGCGCAGCGGCAATCAGCCGCTTGGCCTCGTCGCCGAGACCGGCTACACCATCCTCGCCTATGCCGATGATGGTCAACCAGGGGGAGACGATGGCCGGATCGCTGTTCGACACCTCAGCCATGGAAAAACCTCGCATTCTCATTCTTGGCGGGACGACCGAGGCCCGCGAACTGGCATCCCGCCTTGCCGGTGACATGCGTTACAACACCATGATCTCGCTTGCCGGCCGTACGGCCGATCCGCGCCCGCAGCCAGTCAAGACCCGCATCGGCGGTTTTGGCGGCGCCGAGGGGCTCGCAGCCTTCCTCAACGCCGAACAGATCGCGCTGGTCGTCGACGCGACACACCCCTTCGCCGCCCGGATTTCCCAAAACGCCGCCGCGGCGGTAAAGGCTGCGCGGGTGCGCCTGCTCGCCCTGCAGCGCCCGCAGTGGCAAGCGGAAGCCGGCGACAACTGGACCGGCGTCGGCACCGTTGCGGAGGCGGTCGTGGCCCTTGGCGACGCCCCGCGCCGTGTCTTTCTCGCCATCGGCCGGCAGGAGGCCTTTCATTTCGAGACTGCGCCGCAGCACAGCTACGTCATCCGCAGCGTCGACCCGGTGACCCCGCCCCTGAAACTGCCGGACGCGACGGCGATCCTTGCCACCGGCCCATTTGCCGAAACGGACGAGATCGATCTGCTTAGGGCTCATCGCATCGACGTCATCGTCGCCAAGAACAGTGGCGGAGCCGCAACTTATGGAAAGATCGCGGCTGCGCGCAGGCTGGGGATCGCGGTGATCATGGTCGAGCGCCGCAAGCCCACCGACGTGCTGTCGGTGAGCGACTGCGATGCCGCGCTCGAACGCATCGATCAATGGCTGTCTCCCGCATAGAAACGCGGCGTATAGACCAGATCCGGCTTGCCTTCGCGCGCAACGATGCGCGTTTCCGACGAACCGATGATGACGCATGTCGCCATGTCGGCGCGGCTGGCGTCGGCCTCGCCGAGCGGCATGACGGCGATGCGCTCATCCGGCCGGCCGGCGGCGCGACCGAAGATCACCGGCACTGTTGCCGGCAGCACGCCGCGCAGGATTTCGAAGGCCTCGCCGAGCTGCCAGGGCCGTGCCTTGCTGATCGGATTGTAGAGCGCGATCACCAGCCCGGCTTCCGCCGTGAGCTTCAGCCGCTTGGTGATGACCTCCCAGGGCTTCAGGTTGTCGGACAGCGAGATGGCGCAGAAATCATGGCCAAGCGGCGCGCCGATGCGCGCGGCAACCGCCAGCATCGCGGTGACGCCGGGCGTCACCACGAGATCGACGGACTTCCATTCCGCCGGTCCCTTGTCAATCGCTTCGCAGACAGCAGCCGCCATGGCAAAGACGCCGGGGTCGCCGCCCGATACCATGCAGACCTTGGCGCCGGCAGCAGCGCGCGTCAGTGCCGCCTGTGCGCGATCAAGCTCCTCGCGATTGTCCGACGCGATGCGCATCTGGTCGGGCCTGAGGTTGAGGCGATCGAGATAGGGGATGTAGCCGAAGAATTCCTGCGCGTTTGAGACCGCCTGCGCCGTCTCCGGCGTCATCTGCTCGGCATTGCCGGGGCCCGTGCCGACGACATAGAGCGTGCCGGTCATGGCCTGTCCTTCCACCCGGGAACGAGCACGAGCGAGAAGTATGGCGCCTCGTCATCGGGCTTTTCGGCAAGTGCCGTCATCGCCGCGTTCTTCATCGTGCCACGCTCGACATAGACGGCCTGGTCGAGCCGGCCGGAGGCGGCAAGCGCCCGGCGGATTTTCGGCAGGTTGCGCCCGACCTTCATGATGACGGCGGCCTCGGTATCGGCAAGGCGTCGTCCAAGCTCACCTTCCGCCATGGTGCCCGGCAGGACCGACAGGACGTCGTCGCCCTGGACCAGCGGCAAGCCGGCAAGCGACCAGCAGCCGGACATGGCGGTGATACCGGGGATGACTTCGACCGGGAAGCGCCCGGCAAGCCGCACATGCAGATGCATGTAGGAACCATAGAACAGCGGATCGCCCTCGCTCAGCACCGCAACGGTCCGCCCGACCTCGAGATGCCTGGCGACTGCGTCAGCAGAAGCGTTGTAGAAATCGGTGATCTGGCTCTTGTAGGCGCCGTCGTCCTTGTCGATCTCGGTGGTCACGGGATAGTAGAGCGGCAATTCGATGAGACCGGGCTTCAACAGCCCCTCGACAACAGCGCGGCCATTGCCGCTGCGGCCTGCCTTGGCGAAATAGGCAAGCACATCCGCCTCGCCCAGCGCCTTGACGGCCTTGACCGTCAGCAGCTCCGGATCGCCGGGGCCTGTGCCGACGCCGATCAACCGGCCCATGCCTGCCCCGCTCACAGGCCCGGCCTCGCTAGCGAATTGAGTGCTGCAGCCGTCATGGCGCTGCCGCCGAGGCGACCGCGCACGATGGCGAAGGGCACGCCATAGGAATTCTCGGCAAGCGCATCCTTCGATTCCGCAGCACCTACGAAACCGACCGGCATGCCGATGATCGCAGCCGGCTTCGGCGCGCCATCGCGCAGCATTTCGAGCAGATAGAAGAGCGCCGTCGGCGCGTTGCCGATCGCGACGACCGCACCAGCCATGTGCTCACCCCAGAGCTTCAGTGCCGCAGCCGACCGGGTATTGCCGATCTCGGCTGCCAGTTCCGCGGTGCGCGGATCGCGAAGCGTACAGATCACCTCGTTGCCTGCAGGCAGGCGCGCCCGCGTTACGCCCCGCGCCACCATCTCGGCGTCGCAGAGGATCGGCGCGCCGTTCTTCAGGGCGCCGCGGGCAGCGGTGACGAAATCGGGAGAGAACACGAATTGCTTCGACGCCTCGACGAGGCCGCAGGCATGAACCATGCGCACCGCGAGATCGGCTTCCTCCTCGGAGAAGGCGGAAAGGTCGGCTTCTGCCCGAATGATGGCGAAGGAACGCTCATAGATGGCGTTGCCATCCCGGATGTAATCATACTCAGGCATTTCTATCCCTGTTCGAACGCAGCCGAGACGCGCGCGGCACCCAGCCGTGTAAGACAGGACCGCGCCGATTCGCCAGCGTCTTTGTTTTCCCGCACCAGGCCAGCCAGCCGTTCCAGCGCGGATTTCATTCCATTTTCATCGGTGTAGGCATTCGCGCCATCCTTCGCCGCCCCATTTACGACAAGCGCATATCCTGATGGCGCACCCACCAGCGTCAACGCCGACGCCTTCGGACGGGCGCAGCCCTTGACGCAACCGGAGAGGTGCACCGTCAGCGAGCCGTCGAGCAGATCCGGCGCCGTTTCCACCCATAGCCGCGCCATCGCCTTGGTGTCCATCCATGCGGAAGCGCAGCCGGTGCTGCCGGCGCAGGTGGCAATGTGGTTTCGCGGGTCATCCGCTGCAATACGAAAGCCCTGCGCCAGCGCCAGCCGCTGGACGATTTCGGCCGCTTCCGGCTCCAGACCCAGCATGAAGAAACTGTGGCCGGGCGCAAGCCGGATTTCTCGCGCCCCAAGCTCCGCGGCTTGCCGCAGAAGGGCGATGAGGCTGATAGCGTCGATTTGGGCGAAGGCGAGCCCAAGGCCAAGGACAGCACCAGTCGAGCCGAGATCGTGGATACCGACGACCGGAGACACCGACATCGGAGCCGGAACGATCTCGACAAAGTCGGCGCCCACCGGACAGAGCATCTGCACCGCATCGATCTCGAGATCCCGGCCACGCGCAGCCGGCCCGATGTCGGTCAGCGCTGCAAGAATCCGGATAACGATCGGCACGACCGCCTCGGTTCGAAGCGCGCAAATGGGCTTCGCCGTTGCAGCGGTTCCCGCAAGCGATAGGTTCCACCAGACGTCCCCGCCGCGCCCGACAGCCTGCAGACGGAGATCGGCAACCGTATCGCCGAGGTGGAACCGGCCGCCGCCATCGACGATGATGGCGAGCTTCGGCGCCAGCCGCAGTGCAGCGCCTCGTGCGGCGATCTCTTTGCGCAGCACGGCAGCGAGGATCCGTGGGTCGATGATCTCTTCGGGATCGATGCCGGCAAGCGGTGGCGTCTCGATGGCAACTCCATCGGGGACCACGATCGCCGCTTCGCCGATCGCTTGGGCAAGGCCGGGAACGGTCGATGCCGTCAGCCTGCGGACCTGCAGATTGCCGCGCGCGGTAATTTCCAGGATGCCATTGCCGAACTGCCGGGCGGCCTCAGCGACATCAGAGAACTGGGAAAGCGTCAGGCTGCCGTCGAGCGGCCGCAGCCGCACCAGCAGGCCATCGCCGGTCGGCATCGGTGCTGCAAGCGACGGGCACGCACCCCGGCGCATAGAGGCGGCGGCATCCATTGTTTGCGATGTCGGCACGGCGCAACTGCTCATAGTCTTGTCTCGGTCGCTCCCAGCGGTCGCCCTCTCGTTGGGCTTTTTTTTCACCAGACGCTATAGCACAGCCACCGACGTTGAGAGAGATCAAAGACGACGGGAAAAGCCTGGAGAAAGCAGGCACAACAGCGGCTATTCCTCGAAATCGGCACCCTTGCGCAAGAGGTAGATATCCATGATCCACCCCATGCGCTGGCGTTCCCTTGCGCGGGTCGCCAGGATCTCGTCCTTGACGTCGGCCAAGCGGCCGGAGATGACGATTTCGTCTGGCGTTCCGAGATAGGCGCCCCAGTAGATCTCGGCGTCCGGATCGTCGATCCGCTGGAATGCCTGCTCGCCATCGAGCATGACGACCGACGTCTGGCTGCGCTTCGGAAAACTTTCGGACAGGCGGCGCCCGGTGGTGATCTCGACCGGTTTGCCGACAAGGTTCAGCGGAATGCGGTGGCTGGCGCAAAGCGCCTGCAGGCTGGTGATGCCGGGAAGAACGTCATAGTCGAACGCGACTTTGCCACGCGCCTTCACCCGTTCGACGATGCGGATGGTGCTGTCATAGAGCATTGGGTCGCCCCAGACGAGAAAGGCGCCGGTTCCGTCTTCGGTCAGTTCGCCATCGATCAGGCGCTCGTAGATTTCGGCGATGCGGGCATGCCAGTCGTCGACGCTGCCATCATAGCTGACGCCCTCGGTGCGGCGGACCGGCACAGCGAATTCGACCGTGCGGCTGTCGGCGCGCGTGACGTAGCGCGCGCAGATCTCGCGGCGCACCTCCGCAAGCTCGGTCTTTTTCTCACCCTTGGTCGGGATGAACAGCACGTCGGCGCGGTTGAGCGCATTGATCGCCTGTACAGTCATATGCTCGGGGTTGCCGGAGCCGATGCCGATGATCAGAAGTTTTCGCACGCGGTCCTCGCCTTTGTTATCTGCAGCAGATCAAAGTGTTGCAGTGTCTTTGGCGGATTGCCGATTGAGACACAAGACCCGCCCGCGACACGCTCCCAGCCGTCGGCGTCATTGCTTGGCGCGCGCGCTTAAGGTGCCTCCGGATTTTCCGGCAGCGTCCAGTCGATCGGCTCAAAGCCTTTCGAGGCGAGGAAGGCATTGGCCTGGGAAAAGTGCCGGCAACCGAGAAAGCCGGAATGCGCCGAGAGCGGCGAGGGATGCGGCGCCCGCAAAACGAGATGGCGCGAGCGGTCGACGAAGGCGGCTTTCTTCTGCGCGTAGGAACCCCACAGCAGAAACACCACCGGGTGATCGGCCTCGTTGACGGCGCGGATGATCGCGTCGGTGAAGCGCTCCCAGCCCCGCCCTTGATGTGAAGCCGCCTGCCCGCGCTCGACCGTCAGCACGCTGTTGAGCAGCAACACGCCTTGTTTCGCCCAACTTTCGAGAAAGCCGTGACGAGCCGGTGGAATACCGAGGTCGGCGTTCAGTTCCTTGTAGATGTTGACGAGCGAAGGTGGCGTTCTGACGCCCGGACGCACGCTGAAGCAGAGCCCGTGCGCCTGGCCGTCACCGTGGTACGGGTCTTGCCCCAGGATGACGACGCGCACCTTGTCGAGCGGCGTCAGATCGAGCGCCCGAAAATATTCAGGTCCCCGCGGAAAGATCTGCCGTCCTTCGCTGCGCGCGCCGACCAGGAACTGCTTGAGTTCGCCCATATACGCGCTGGAAAATTCGCGCTCCAACGCCGCCTTCCAGCTTTCTTCGAGCTTCACTGCCGTTTCCATCACGCCTCCGGTCCGTTTCATCCGCTTGCCGCCCCGGAATTTAGAGCGATCACCCGCAGCCGCAAGCGCTAACCGCGCGACGAGCCGCTTGTTTCACGGCTTTTACTAGCGCTTTCGAGCAGCATTGTATTTCAATGGATACAACGCTAATCAGGATGAGATATCGTTATATCCTGAAAAATATCACGAACTTGATGGAGGCAAGACTGATGATGCAACGCAGACAATGGCTGAAGGGGCTGGTGCTCGCCCTTGGCGTCGCCTGGGCCGGCGCGACCTTCGCGCCAAGCGCCGCCATGGCCGAGGACAAGGTAACCGTTTTTGCTGCCGCGAGCCTGAAGAACGCGCTCGATGCGATCAATGCCGAATGGCAGAAAGAAAGCGGCAAGGAAACGACCGTCTCCTATGCGGCCAGCTCCGCGCTCGCCAAGCAGGTGGAACAGGGCGCACCGGCTGACGTCTTCATCTCCGCCGACCTCGCCTGGATGGACTATCTGGCCGAGAAGAAGCTGATCAAGGACGACACCCGTGCCAACCTGCTCGGCAACAGCATCGTTCTCATCTCGGGCAAGACAGACGCGCAGCCGGTCGACATCAAGCAGGGCTTCGATCTGGCAACGCTACTCGGTGACGGTCGCCTGGCGATGGGTGCAGTCGATTCCGTGCCGGCCGGCAAATACGGCAAGGCAGCGCTTGAAAAGCTCGGCGTCTGGTCGAGCGTCGAACAGAAGGTTGCGGGCGCCGAGAGCGTGCGCGCCGCACTGCTGCTCGTTTCGCGCGGGGAAGCGCCCTATGGCATTGTCTACCAGACCGACGCTGCAGCCGATCCGGGCGTCAAGATCGTCGGAACCTTCCCCGAGGACAGCCATCCGCCGATCATCTATCCGATCGCAGTCACCACGGACAGCAAGAACGCCGACGCGACCGCCTATGTCGACTTCATCAAGTCCGACAAGGCAGCGCCGCTCTTCGAAAAGCAGGGCTTTACTATCCTGAAATAGCGCGTGCGGCGCCTGTCCAGAAACGGGCGAAGCATCTATCTTTCTCCAGCGCCGCGCGGACATCGCGCGGCGCTGGGCATTTCGACCGGGAGTGGGATGACTTTGGATTGGTTGGAGTTGAGCGAGGCGGAATGGACGGCGATCCTGCTGAGCCTGCGCGTGGCGACGGTTGCGATGGTCTGCAGCCTGCCGTTTGCGCTTGGGGTCGCCATGCTGCTTGCCCGCGGACGCTTCTGGGGCAAGACGGCGCTAAACGGCCTCGTTCACATGCCCCTGATCCTGCCCCCCGTCGTCACCGGCTTCCTGCTGCTGCTGCTGTTCGGCCGTCGCGGACCGATCGGCGCCTTTCTCGCCGAGAATTTCGGCCTCGTCTTTTCCTTCCGCTGGACCGGCGCGGCACTCGCCTGCGCCGTCATGGCCTTCCCCTTGATGGTTCGCAGTATCCGGCTGTCGATCGAGGCGGTCGACCGCAAGCTCGAGGATGCCGCAACCACGCTCGGCGCCGGGCCGGTCTGGGTGTTCTTCACCATCACGCTGCCCTTGATCCTGCCAGGCATCATCGCCGGCATGATCCTCGCTTTCGCCAAGGCGATGGGCGAATTCGGCGCGACCATCACCTTCGTCTCCAACATCCCCGGCGAAACGCAGACGCTGTCGTCTGCGATCTACACCTTCACCCAGGTGCCGGGCGGCGATGCCGGCGCCATGCGCCTGACGATCATCTCGGTGATCATCTCCATGGCGGCGCTGATGCTCTCGGAGCTGCTGGCAAACGCCGCCGCCAAGCGAACGGTTGCCGCATGAGCCTTCTCGTTGAAGCCCGCCATCGGCTCGGGGATTTCTCCGTCGACGCCACCTTCACCTCCGACGGCGGCGTCACCGCGCTGTTCGGCCGCTCGGGCTCGGGCAAGACCTCGCTGATCAACATCATCGCCGGACTGATGAAGCCGGAAAGCGGCCGCGTGGTGCTGGACGGCGACATCATCGCCGACAGCGAACGACGGATCTTCACGCCGGTGCATCGCCGCCGCTTCGGCTATGTCTTCCAGGAAGCTCGGCTGTTCCCGCACTTAAGCGTCGGCAGCAACCTTGCCTATGGCCGCTGGTTTGCCGGCAGGTCAGGAAAGGCGGCCGACATGGCGCGTGTCGTCGACATGCTCGGCATCGGCCATCTGCTCGAGCGCAACCCCTCGGCGCTCTCGGGCGGCGAGCGGCAGCGCGTCGCCATCGGCCGCGCTTTGCTTGCCGCCCCCCGCCTGCTGCTCATGGACGAGCCGCTTGCCGCGCTCGACGATGCGCGTAAGGCCGAGATCCTGCCTTATCTCGAGCGATTGCGCGACGATGCGGGCGTGCCGATCGTCTATGTCAGCCACTCCGTGAGTGAGGTCGCGCGCCTGGCGCAACGGGTCGTCGTGCTGGAGAACGGCCGCGTAAAGGCATCGGGCGCCGCCGCCGAAGTGTTGAGCGCGCCGGCGGCGGCACTGGCAACCGGCCGGCGCGAAGCGGGCGTGTTGCTCGAAGGCGTGGTCGAGATGCACGACGCCACCCACGATCTGACAACCGTCCGGGTCGGCGACCGGCTGATCCGGGTGCAAAGGATCGACGTGGCGCCGGGGCACGCGCTGCGCCTGCATATTGCCGCACGCGACGTCATGCTGGCGACGGTTCGTCCTGAAGGCATCAGCGCTCTAAACGTGCTGGAGGGAACGATCGTCGACCTGACAGTGGGCGAAAACGGCAGTGTCGATGTGCGGGTGGACTGCGGAAGCGCGACGATCGCCGCCCGCATCACCACCTTTTCACGCGATGCGCTCCAGCTTTATCAGGGCAAGCCGGTCCACGCGATCATCAAGTCCGTGGCGATCGATCACTGACAGGCGCACTCGCCTGCTCCCGATCGCGGACGGCCTCCAGCCAGGCGAGATCATCGGCGATGGCGGCCTTCGCCTTCGCCTCCATTTCGCGATAACGGCGGATCAGCGTTTCGCCGAACGGTGTCAGCATCGCACCACCACCCTGTTTGCCGCCACGCTGGCTTTCGACCGACGGTTCCCGGAACATCCGGTTCAGCGCATCGACCAAAAGCCACGCCCGGCGGTAGGACATGTCCATAGCGCGGCCGGCAGCCGAGATCGATCCGGTCTCGCGGATGAGTTCCAAAAGCATGATCTTGCCGCGCCCAAGTCGGTCCCCTGGCGGAAAGTCGATGCGCAGAATAGGGCGAAGGTCGTCGGGTCGGTCACTCATGCGCGAAACATAGAAGTTTGCGCGCCAAATCGAAAGTCGGTCTGAAGCCAGGCCCGGCCGATTTCACATCGGCCGAACCGGGCAAAACATCAAGGGTGCAGAAAGGCTAGAATCCGGGCCTTGATCTGGCGATGCCGGCATGTACCGATGGCGCGTCCGCAAAACCCCGCCTGAAAGCTTGCCCTCATGCCCGGTCCCCCTCTCGATGCCGTCGAAACCGATCAGATCCAACCGGCGAAAGCCGATGTCGTCATCGTCGGTGGCGGCATCATCGGTGCCAGCACCGCACTGTTTCTCGCCGAACGCGGCATCGATGTTGTGCTCTGCGAAAAGGGTGTGCCCGGAGCGGAACAGTCGAGCCGCAACTGGGGTTGGGTGCGCGTCATGGGCCGTGACGAACGGGAGATACCGCTGGCGATCGAAGCGCTGAAGATCTGGGATACGCTCGATGCCCGCGTTGCAGGCGAAACCGGCTTTCGCCGCAGCGGCATCCTCTACATCTCCGAAAACGATGCCGATATCGCCAACCGCGATGCGTGGCTTGCCATGGCAAGACCCTATGGCGTCGACAGCCGGCAGATCGGGGCCGAAGAAACACAAGACCTGATGCCGGGCGCAGGCATCCGCGACTGGGGCGCGCTGCACACGCCGAGCGACGGCAGGGCCGAACCGCAAAAGGCGGTACCGGCAATCGTTGCCGGAGCCAGGCGCGCCGGCGCCCGCGTTCTGTCCGGCTGTGCCGTCCGCGGTGTCGAGAGGACGGCCGGCCGGATCAGTGCCGTCGTCACCGAGAAGGGCCGGATCGAAACCGCGACCGTGGTCGTGGCCGGGGGCGCCTGGTCACGCCTCTTCCTCAAGGGGCTCGGCATCCGGCTGCCGCAACTGAAAGTGCGCAACACAGTGCTCCGGACCAGTGCGGTATCGGGCGGCCCCGAGGGCGCGGGCGCGACGGGCAGCTACGCCTATCGCAAACGCCTCGACGGCGGCTACACGATTGCCGACGGTGGCGCCAATCTGCACCCCGTTGTGCCTGATAGTGTCGCCTTTTTCCGCGATTTCCAACCGGCGCGGAAGGCCGAGGGCGATTCCGTCCAGGTCGGCCTCAGTGCCCAGAGCTGGCGCGAACTCTTCGAGATCGGTTCCGTTCCACTCAACCGCCCAGGCGCCTTCGAGCGGCACCGGGTGCTGGATCCGCAACCCGATCAGCATTCCGCGCTGCGCGCATTCGATGAAGCAAAAAAGGCATTGCCGTCCCTCCGCGACGCTCGCGTACAGCAGGTCTGGGCCGGCCTGATCGACGTCACGCCCGACGCCGTGCCGGTGATTTCTACGGTCGAAAGCCTGCCCGGCCTGGTCGTCGCCGCAGGATTTTCCGGCCATGGCTTCGGCATCGGCCCAGGGGCCGGACATCTGGTCGCCGACCTCGTTACCGGTCAAAAACCGATCGTCGACCCCACACCTTTTCGCCTCTCACGTTTCTCCGACGGCACCCCGATCACCATCGCTCCGCCGGTTTGATCATCCGAACGGCAAGTGGTCGCGCAAGAAAATTACGCGTGAGCCGGACCTGGAATCGCAGCCGCATCTGCCGCTGGCATGGCGATGGCAGGAATCTGTCTTTCTTCTGCTGCAAGCAGCCCGGGCGGCCGAAAGGCCTTCATAAGCCCCTGAACTCATGGCAGTCTGTGTGCATTCCCGTCGGGAGAACGGGCTGAGGAGGAAGGCGTGACGATCTGGGGCGGAGGAGCCCGCAGGTGGTCCCGCCCACTTTTGCCATGCGGCGACATCCCGTTTTCCCCGATGCTGACTGGTGCGCGTCGCGCACTCCGGAGGGAGGCCGGAAACCGCATGAGCGATCCCGATCGACTTAGCCTGCATGTCCCCGAACCGGCCGTCCGGCCGGGTGGCGAGCCGGACTTTTCCAACGTCAAGATTCCGAAGGCGGGCTCCGTTCCGAGGCCGGAAATCGATGTCGCCCCGGAAGAGATCCGCGACCTCGCCTATTCGATCATCCGCGTACTCAACCGCGACGGTGAGGCGGTCGGCCCCTGGGCCGGGCTGTTGTCGGACGACGAACTCTTGGCCGGCCTCAAGCACATGATGACGCTGCGCGCCTTCGATGCGCGCATGGTCATGGCGCAGCGGCAGGGCAAGACCTCGTTCTACATGCAGCATCTGGGCGAAGAGGCGGTCAGCTGCGCCTTCCGCAAGGCGCTGAACAAGGGCGACATGAACTTCCCGACCTATCGCCAGGCGGGCCTATTGATCGCCGACGAATACCCGATGGTCGAGATGATGAACCAGATCTTCTCGAACGAGAGCGATCCGTTGCGCGGCCGCCAGTTGCCGATCATGTATTCCTCCAAGGAACATGGCTTCTTCACCATCTCCGGCAACCTCGCCACGCAATATGTCCAGGCTGTCGGCTGGGCCATGGCCTCGGCGATCAAGAACGACACCAAGATCGCGGCCGCTTGGATCGGCGACGGCTCGACGGCGGAATCCGACTTCCACTCAGCGCTCGTCTTCGCCTCCACCTACAAGGCGCCTGTTATCCTCAACATCGTCAACAATCAGTGGGCGATCTCGACCTTCCAGGGCATCGCCCGCGGCGGCTCCGGCACCTTTGCCGCCCGCGGCCTCGGCTTCGGCATCCCGGCACTGCGCGTCGACGGCAACGACTATCTCGCCGTCTATGCGGTCGCCAAATGGGCGGCGGAGCGCGCCCGGCGCAACCTCGGCCCGACGGTGATCGAATATGTCACCTACCGGGTCGGAGCACATTCCACCTCCGACGATCCGAGCGCCTACCGGCCGAAGACGGAATCGGAAGCCTGGCCACTCGGCGACCCGGTCCTCCGGCTGAAAAAGCACCTGATCCTGCGTGGCGCCTGGTCGGAAGAGCGCCACACCCAGGCGGAAGCCGAGATCGTCGACGCGGTGATCCAGGCGCAAAAGCAGGCAGAAGGCCACGGCACCTTGCATGCCGGCGGCAAGCCATCGGTGCGCGACATCTTCGAAGGCGTCTACGCCGAGATGCCGCCACATATTCGCCGCCAGCGCCAGAAGGCAGGATACTGATATGGCCAGAATGACAATGATCGAGGCCGTGCGCAGCGCCATGGACGTCTCCATGGGGCGCGATGACAATGTCGTCGTCTTCGGCGAGGACGTCGGTTACTTCGGCGGCGTCTTCCGCTGCACGCAAGGGCTTCAGGCGAAATATGGCAAGACCCGCTGCTTCGACGCGCCGATCAGCGAAAGCGGCATCGTCGGCACGGCAATCGGCATGGCGGCCTACGGGCTGAAACCCTGCGTCGAGATCCAGTTTGCCGACTACATGTACCCCGCCTACGACCAGATCACCCAGGAAGCAGCCCGCATCCGCTATCGCTCCAACGGCGACTTCACCTGCCCGATCGTGCTGCGCATGCCGACCGGCGGCGGCATCTTCGGCGGCCAGACGCACAGCCAGAGCCCGGAAGCGCTGTTCACCCATGTCTGCGGCCTCAAGGTCGTGGTGCCGTCCAATCCCTATGACGCCAAGGGCCTGCTGATCGCCTCGATCGAAGACCCCGATCCGGTGATGTTCCTGGAGCCGAAGCGGCTCTATAACGGTCCCTTCGACGGCCATCACGACCGGCCCGTCATCCCCTGGTCGAAACACGATCTCGGCGAGGTGCCGGAGGGGCATTACACGATCCCGATCGGCAAGGCGGAAGTGCGTCGCAAGGGCTCGGCCGTCACCGTCGTCGCCTATGGCACCATGGTGCATGTGGCGCTGGCAGCAGTGGAAGAAACCGGCATCGACGCCGAGGTGATCGACCTGCGCAGCCTGCTGCCGCTCGATCTCGACGCCATCGTCCAGTCGGTCGAAAAGACCGGCCGCTGCGTCGTCGTGCATGAGGCGACGCTGACATCGGGCTTCGGCGGCGAAATCGCCTCCCTCGTCCAGGAGTATTGCTTCTACCATCTGGAAGCCCCCGTCGTGCGCGTCGCCGGCTGGGACACACCCTACCCGCATGCCCAGGAGTGGGACTATTTCCCCGGCCCGGCGCGCGTCGGACGCGCGCTCGTCGAAGTGATGGAGGCCTGAGCATGGGCGAATTCGTAATCAAGATGCCGGATGTCGGCGAAGGCGTGGCCGAGGCCGAACTGGTCGAATGGCATGTGAAACCCGGTGATCCCGTGCGCGAGGACATGATCCTCGCCGCCGTCATGACCGACAAGGCGACGGTCGAGATCCCCTCACCGGTCAACGGCACGGTGCTCTGGCTCGGTGCCGAGATCGGCGACACGGTGGCGGTCAAGGCCCCTCTCGTTCGCATCGAAATCGCCGGCGAAGGCACGGAGGCTCTTGCGGCCGAAGAAAAGCCAGCGGCCAAGGCGGAGGAAAAACCGGTGCCGAAGACCGAAGCCCCGGCCGCAACACCGAGCCAACCGGCAAAGGTCGAGGCGAAGACGGCGGCCCCGGCCAAGAACGGCGTGCATGTTTCATCCGAGCGCCTGGAGAAGGCACTGGCCTCCCCCGCCGTGCGCCTGCGCGCCCGCGAAAGCGGAGTCGACCTGCGCCAGGTGACCGGCACCGGGCCTGCCGGGCGCATCACCCATGATGATCTCGACCAGTTTCTTGCCCGTGGCGCGCAGCCGGTGGCAGTCCCTGCCGGGCTCGTGCGCAAGACCGCCATCGACGAGATCAAGGTGACCGGTCTACGCCGCCGCATCGCCGAGAAGATGACGCTGTCGACCTCGCGCATCCCCCACATCACCTATGTGGAGGAGGTCGACATGACAGCACTCGAAGACCTGCGCACCATGATGAACCGCGATCGCAAGCCGGATCAGCCGAAGCTGACGATCCTGCCCTATCTGATGCGCGCGCTTGTGCGGGCGATCGCCGATCTGCCGGGTGTGAACTCCACCTTCGACGATGGCGCCGGCATCATCAACCGTCACCACGCGGTACATATCGGCATCGCCACGCAGACGCCGGCGGGCCTGACCGTGCCGGTCGTGCGCCACGCCGAAGCGCGCGGCATCTGGGATTGCGCCGTCGAGCTCAACCGGCTGGCGGAAGCGGCCCGTACTGGCACCGCGACCCGCGACGAGCTCACCGGCTCGACCATCACCATCTCCTCGCTCGGCGCACTCGGCGGCATCGTCACGACCCCTGTTATCAACCACCCCGAGGTCGCGATCGTTGGCGTCAACAAGCTGGCGGTTCGCCCGGTCTGGGACGGTGCGCAATTCGTACCGCGCAAGATCATGAACCTGTCGTCGAGCTTCGACCATCGCGTCATCGATGGCTGGGATGCGGCCACCTTCGTGCAGCGGCTGAAGGCTCTGCTCGAAACGCCAGCGCTGATTTTCGTGGAGGCATGAGGCGATCATGAAGGAAATTTCCTGCAAGCTGCTCGTCATCGGTGCCGGCCCCGGCGGCTACATCTGCGCCATCCGCGCTGGCCAGCTCGGCGTCGACACCGTCATCGTCGAGAAGGCGAAGGCCGGCGGTACCTGCCTCAATGTCGGCTGCATCCCGTCCAAGGCGCTCATCCACGCCGCCGACGAATTCCATAAGTTGCGCTCGGCTGCCTCCGGCCGCAGTCCGCTCGGCCTGTCGCTCGCCAACCCGACGATCGATCTCGCCCGCACCGTTGCCTGGAAGGACGGCATCGTCGGCCGGCTGAACGGCGGTGTCACCGGCCTTCTGAAGAAGGCAGGCGTTAAGGCCGTCATCGGCGTCGCCCGTTTCGTCGACGGCAAGACGGTCGATGTCGAGACCGAGATCGGCCTGCAGCGCATTCGCGCCGACGCGATCGTGATTGCCACCGGCTCGGCGCCGATCGAGCTTCCCGACATGCCGTTCGGCGGCTCGATCATTTCGTCGACCGAGGCGCTGTCGTTGAAAAGCGTGCCGGCCAGCGTTGCCGTCATCGGTGGCGGTTACATCGGACTGGAACTCGGCACCGCCTTTGCCAAGCTCGGCGCTCACGTCACCGTGCTCGAGGCGCAGACGCGCATCCTGCCGCAATATGACGCCGATCTGTCGAAGCCGATTGCCAAGCGGCTCGGCGAACTCGGCATCGAAGTGTTCACCCAGACAGTTGCCAAGGGGCTCTCCGCCGACGGCAAGAGCCTGCTTGCCGAGCACAATGGTCGGCCGATCGAGGTACCGGCGGAAAAGGTTCTGGTGACGGTCGGCCGCAAACCCGTGACCGAAGGTTTTGGGCTTGAAGAAATCGATCTCGACCGCGCCGGAAAATTCATCCGCATCGACGACCAGTGCCGCACGTCGATGCGCGGCATCTATGCGATCGGCGACGTCACCGGCGAGCCGATGCTGGCCCACCGCGCCATGGCGCAAGGGGAAATGGTCGCGGAGATCGTCGCCGGCAACAAACGCGCCTGGGACAAGCGCTGCATTCCCGCCGTCTGCTTCACCGACCCGGAGATCGTGACATCAGGACTATCGCCGGAAGAAGCCCGTGCCAGCGGCATCGAGATCAAGATCGGCCAGTTTCCCTTCCAGGCGAACGGCCGCGCCATGACGACGCTGTCGGAGGACGGTTTCGTGCGCGTCGTCGCGCGCGCCGACAACCATCTGGTCCTCGGCATCCAGGCCGTTGGCCACGGCGTGTCCGAGCTTTCGGCAAGCTTCGGACTTGCGATTGAGATGGGCGCGCGCCTAGAAGACATCGCCGGCACGATCCATGCTCACCCAACGCAATCGGAAGCGTTCCAGGAGGCGGCCCTCAAGGCTTTGGGCCACGCGCTGCATATCTGAACGGCGAGAGACGATCTCCTCTCACCTCATCCCTGTGCTTGTCACAGGAATCCAGCTACGGCGCGTCGGCGCCGTGAATGAATCGTCATCGCGCATTCAGCTCTTCGGAGGAAAGAAGCCCTTCAGCGCCGCAGACGCGGCGCTGCTGGATTCCTGTGACAAGCACAGGAATGAGGGCGGCGACAATGCCCCCCTTACTGCAACAACTCCAGCCCCACCGCCGTCGCCTCGCCGCCGCCGATGCAGAGGGAGGCGATGCCGCGCCTGACGCCCTTGGCGCGCATCGCGTGCAGAAGCGTCACGATGATCCGGGCGCCGGAAGCGCCGATCGGGTGGCCGAGCGCGCAGGCGCCGCCGTGGATGTTGACGATGTCGTCGGAAAGGCCGAGGTCGCGGACCGCAGCCATGGCAACCACGGCGAAGGCTTCGTTGATTTCATAGAGCCCGACGCTGTTCTTTTCCCAATCGAGCTTTGACAGCAGCTTCTCAATGGCTCCGATCGGCGCGGTGGTGAACCAGGCTGGCTCCTGCGCATGACCGGCATGGCCGGCAACGATCGCAAGCGGCGTCAGCCCACGCTTCTCCGCCTCGCTTGCGCGCATCAGGATGAGCGCTGCCGCACCGTCTGAGATCGAGGAGGAGTTGGCGGCCGTCACGCTGCCGTTTTCACGGAACGCCGGCTTCAGCTTCGGGATTTTTGCCGGGTCCGCCTTTCCGGGCTGCTCATCGTGGTCAAGCGTTACGGTCTGTCGCTTGCCGGCGCCGTTGATCGCAACCGTCTCCTCGGCAAACGAACCATCCTCCAATGCCTTCACGGCGCGTTCCAGCGAACGCAGGGCAAAGGCATCCTGATCCTCGCGGGAGAACTGGTAGTGCTCGGCCGTATCTTCGGCATAGGTGCCCATCAGCCGACCGGAATAGGCATCCTCGAGACCGTCGAGGAACATGTGATCCTTGACTTCGCCGTGGCCGAGGCGAAAACCGCCGCGTGCCTTGGGCAGTAGATAGGGCGCATTGGTCATCGACTCCATGCCGCCGACCGCAAGCGCCGTGGCGCCGCCGGAAAGCAGCGTGTCATGGCCGAGCATCAGCGCCTTCATGCCCGAACCGCAAACTTTCGAAATCGTGGTCGACGGCGTTTCCATGCCGAGGCCGGCGCCGAGTGCCGCCTGGCGCGCCGGGTTCTGGCCGACGCCCGCGGGCAGTACATTGCCCATCAGCACTTCGTCGACGGCATCGAGGCCGGCGCGCGCAAGCGCCGCCTTCAGCGCGATGGCGCCGATCTCCGGCGCCGTCAAATCCTTGAGGCCGCCCTGAAAGGCGCCCATCGGTGTGCGTGCCGCCGAAACGATGACGACCGGGTCAAGCTTGTCCATGTCTTCCTCCTGCACCGCCTCTCTCGCGGTTGGAAGCGACTATAGCGCAGCGATTGTGCAGTGCAACGCGACTTGTTGGCGCCAGCGACCGGATCGGATTTTCACGTGTTCCACCGCCGGGACAACGCCCGGCGATGGCAGGTCGGGCTGCCGGCCGGCAATCAGCCCATGCGCTCGGAAGCATAGCTGCCGGGGCTCGCCGGGAAGACGACGACGCGGTTGCCGTTGATGAAGCAGCGATGATGGATATGGGCGTGTACGGCGCGCGCCAGCACCTGACTTTCGACGTCGCGGCCGATCGAGACATAGTCCTCGGCGCTCTGGGCATGGGTGATGCGGGCGATGTCCTGCTCGATGATCGGACCCTCGTCGAGATCCGCGGTGACATAGTGCGCCGTCGCACCGATCAGCTTCACGCCGCGCTCATAGGCCTGCTTGTAGGGGTTCGCGCCCTTGAACGACGGCAGGAAGGAATGGTGGATATTGATGATCCGGCCGGACATCTTCTTGCAGAGTTGGTCGGACAGAACCTGCATGTAGCGGGCGAGCACGACCAGATCGGCGTCCGTCTGCTCGACGATCTCCAGCATGCGTGCTTCGGCCTGCGGCTTGTTCTCCTTGGTCACCTTGATGTGGTGGAAGGGGATGTCGTGGTTGACGACCACCTTCTGGTAATCGAAGTGGTTGGAGATGACGCCGACGATATCGATCGGCAAGGCGCCGATCTTCCAGCGGTAGAGCAGGTCGTTGAGGCAATGGCCGAAACGCGACACCATCAGCAGCACTTTCATGCGCTCTTCGCTGTCGCGGATCTCGCAGGTCATGTCGAACCGCTTGACAACAGGCGCAAAGCCTTCCTTCAGCTCGTCGAGCTTGACGCCGTCCTGGCTGATGAAGGTCAGGCGCATGAAGAACAGGCCCGTCTGCAGGTCGTCGAACTGCGAACTGTCGGTGATATAACAGCCTTTTTCCGCGAGATAACCGGTAATGGCGGCAACGATGCCGCGGGTGGACTTGCAGGTGACGGTCAGCACATAGCTTTTCATCGGTATCTGTCTCTCGCTCCAGAGGTTTTTCCGGCCCCCCTTATACGGCCAGTCACCGCGAAAACTAGCGCGGCCTTCGCCCGGCTGTCGATCCATTCGCGACATCGGCTGGACGGAACCGGCCAGCCGGCACCGGTGCGGCTTTGTGAATGGCGCCTGGATTGGCTAGCGCGGGGTGCGATCGGGATGGGCGCGGGCAAACGCGTCGATCTCGGCGCAGCGCTGGTCGATGGCGACAAGTTTCGGGCAGGCGGAAAGATCGACGTCCCAGCGACGGGCATTGTAGACCTGCGGCACCAGGCAGAAATCGGCCATGCCGGGGCTGTCGCCGTGGCAGAAGCTCCCGGTTGACGGGTGGTCGAGCAGGCGCTCGAACGCCGCCAAGCCCTCGCCGATGAACTTGCGCATCCAGTCGCGGCGCGCGGCCTCGCCGTCTGCAGCATTGGCCATGACGAAGGATACGACGCCGAGATTGCAGACGGGATGGATGTCCATCGCGATCGCGTAGGACAGCGCGCGCACGCGCTGCCGCCCCACCGCATCATCAGGCAGGAAGCCGGCCGCTTCCCGCGTTTCCGCCAGATACTCGATGATGGCGAGCGATTGCGTGAACCGCTCGCCATCGATGTCGAGCACGGGCAAGAGCCCCTGCGGATTGCGGTCGAGATGTTCCGCTTGCCGATGGCCCCTGGCAAGCAGGTCCACCGGCACCGATCGATAGGTCTCGCCGAGACTGTTCAGCGCGATGCGGACACGGTAGCTCGCCGAGGACCGCCAATAGTCATAGAGATCGGTCTCGGCCATGCTGCTATCCTCGTCGCGTGCGCTGCCCACAATCAGGCCTTTTCGTAAGGCCCGACCGACTGCTCGATCGCACCGAAGATCGAATGGCCCGCCTTGTCCTTCATCTCGATGCGCACGATGTCGCCGAAGCGCAGGAAGTGCGTCTTGGGCGCGCCGCCAACGATGGTCTCGATCATGCGCAGCTCGGCAATGCAGGAGTAGCCGGCGCCACCTTCGGAGACCGGTTTTCCGGGACCACGGTCGAGCTTGTTGGAGACGGTGCCCGAACCGATGATCGTGCCCGATGCAAGCGGCCGCGTCTTGGCCGCGTGCGCAATCAGTTGGCCGAAATCGAAGGTCATGTCGACGCCGGCGTCCGCGCGGCCGAAAGGCTTGCCGTTGAGGTCGACATGAAGCGGCAGATGCAGCTTGCCGCCATCCCAGGCGTCGCCCAATTCATCCGGCGTGACGGCGACCGGCGAGAAGGCAGACGACGGCTTCGACTGATAGAAACCGAAACCCTTGGCGAGTTCGGCCGGGATAAGACCGCGCAGCGACACGTCGTTGACCAGCATCACCAGCCGAATGGCGGCGCGCGCCTCTTCGATCGAGGCACCCATCGCCACGTCGTCGACGACGACGGCGATCTCGCCTTCCATGTCG
This sequence comes from Ensifer sp. Root31, assembly GCF_001424825.1. Classification (NCBI taxonomy): domain Bacteria; kingdom Pseudomonadati; phylum Pseudomonadota; class Alphaproteobacteria; order Hyphomicrobiales; family Rhizobiaceae; genus Ensifer; species Ensifer sp. Root31. The sequence continues at coordinate 399,991 of NZ_LMCO01000034.1, forward strand.
ACGCCCCAGCTTTCATCCGCCATCAGGATCGGATCGCGCGGCGCAATGAAGCTGTCCGAGCCGCCCTGGTAGATCAGCGGATCGGTCCAGAAGCTCGCCGGCATCTCGGCGTTGCGGGCTTTTCGCACCAGCTCGACGTGATTGACGTAGGCTGAACCGTCCGCCCACTGATAGGCGCGCGGCAACGGCGAAAGCGCATCGTGCTCGTGGAAGCGGACCGTTGGCTGCGCACCGGTTTCGATGCCTTCGGCAACGCGCTCGAGCCGCGGCCCTGTATGTGCCCAGTCGTCGAGTGCGGCCTGCAGCGTGCGGGCAATGTGCCCGACCTCCGAGCAGCGGGTGAGATCGCGGGAGACGACCGCGAGTTTTCCGTCACGCGAGCCATCCTTGAGTGTCGCCAGTTTCATGCAATCCTCCCTCTACGCAGACGATTCGTCCGCAAGTTCCACAACAAGGCCGTCAGACGCGATCGTCAAGGCACCGGTCCAGCTTTTGCGCGTGGCAGCCGTCCAATGAGCGTGCGTGATTTCAGGATCGTCGGCCGGGATGAGATGATGCAGCACCAACCGCCCGACGCCGGCCGCCGTGGCAATCGCACCGGCCTCTCCGGCAAAACTGTGGCTTGCCAGCAGGTGCTCCTTCAGCCGCGCGCCGTTGCCGGTGCGCGCCACCAGCCGATCGACGCCCTCTGTCAGCATTGCCTCATGCACCAGAATGTCGGCACGATCAGCGAAATCGGCGAGCGGCGGGAAATAGGCCGTGTCGGCCGAAAATACCACGCTCGCCTCCGCATGGTCGAACCGCAGCGCGAAGCAATCGGTCACCGGCGGATGATCGACGCGCAGCGCCGACACCGCCAGGTCGCCTTCGGCCAGGACCGGGCCCTCGGCAAATTCGACGATGTCGACGAGTTGGCGCAGATCGGGCCGGCCCTCGTCGATGACGCGGATAACGATGTCGAATTTCATCGCCTGCAGAAAGCCGTGCCAGTAGTCGCGGGTTCCCGGCGGGCCGAAGACGCGCACGGTCGTTGCGAGACCGGCGGTCCAAGCGGTGTGGATCAAGGGCCCGAGCTCGAGCACGTGATCGGAATGCAGATGGGTGATGAAGATCAAATCCAGCGCTTTGAGGCTGACGCCGGCATCGGTGAGGCCGCGGGTGACGCCGAGGCCGCAGTCGACAACCACAGTGCGGCCGCCGATTTCAAGCAAGGACGAGGTCGGCGAAGGGCCGCCCGGACGGATTGCCGGGCCACCCTTGCTGCCGAGCAGAACCAGGCGTGCTCTCAAGACCAGTCGCCTTCCGGCGTGCCGTTGAAGCGCTTTTTCAGATCGGTCCAGCAATCGATGTAGTTGTCCTGCAACGTCTCCAGTTCGGCGGCGAAGCGGGTCAATTGCTGCGGAAAGCGGGTTTCGAACATGAAGGCCATCGTATGATCGAGCTTCACCGGTTTCAACTCGCTGTTTGTCGCCTTGTCGTAACCTGATGCGTCCGGCCCGTGGGCCAGCATCATGTTGTGCAGGCTCATGCCGCCGGGCACGAAGCCCTCCTCCTTGGCATCATAGCGACCATAGATCAGGCCCATGAACTCGCTCATGATGTTGCGGTGATACCAGGGCGGCCGGAAGGTGTGTTCGGCCACCAGCCAGCGCGGCGGGAAGATGACGAAATCGACATTCGCCGTTCCCTCCTCGCCCGACGGCGCGGTGAGCACGGTGAAGATCGACGGATCAGGATGATCGAACAGGATCGCTCCAACAGGCGAAAAGGTCCTGAGATCGTATTTATAGGGCGCGTAATTGCCATGCCAGGCGATGACGTCGAGTGGCGAATGGCCGATCTCGGTGACGTGGAAGGCGCCGCACCACTTCACATGCACGCGGCAGGGCGTTTCCTTTTCTTCATATGCAGCTACCGGCGTCTTGAAGTCGCGCGGATTGGCAAGGCAGTTGGCGCCGATCGGACCGCGATCCGGCAGTGTGAACTTGGCGCCGTAGTTTTCGCAGATGTAACCGCGCCAGACCTTTTCGTCGCCAAGCCTGGTCACCTTGAACATGGTGCCGCGCGGCACCAGGCAGATCTCCGAAGGCTCGACATCCATCTTGCCGAGTTCGGTGAACACCTGGATGGCGCCGCATTCCGGCACGATCAAAAGCTCGCCGTCGGCGTTGAAGAAATAGTCGTCGACCATATCGGCGTTGAAGGCATAGGCGTGGGCTGCCATGCCGCCCTGCGTCAGCGCGTCGCCGGCCGTCGTCATGGTGCGGATGCCTTCGAGGAAGTTCAATTTTTCCGACGGCGCCGGCAGCGGCCCCCAGCGCAACTGGCCAAGAGCCAGCGAATGATCGGCCACATGCGGCCCGGTCTTCCAGTACGGATAGTCGATTTTCTGGAACCGCCCGGTGTGACGCACGCTCGGGCGAATACGGTAGAGCCAGGAGCGCTCATTGGTGCCGCGCGGCGCGGTGAAGGGCGAACCGGAGAGCTGTTCGGCATAAAGACCGTAGGCGCATTTCTGCGGACTGTTCTGGCCCTGCGGCAAGGCGCCCGGCAGGCTTTCGGTCTCGAAATCGTTGCCGAACCCCGGCATGTAATCAAGCGACTGATCAGCAGTCGACCCGGCGCCCGCCTGCTTCTGTGCCTTGTCCAACATGACCTCAACCTCCTCCTCTGGTGCCTGCCCATCGAGGATCACGGCTGATCCCGGAAGTCCACGGCACGTTCTATACATATGGGCGCCGCCCCAAATCCGAATGGACGGTGGCGCGCTGCCGCCCTATTAGTTGCAATCGTAACTATCGATTTTGTAACTATCAAGGATGCCACAGATGGCGGCCGATGGCTTCGAGCTCAACGCATTCCTGCCCTACCGACTGAACCGCGCCGCCGAGTTCGTCGCCGTGCGCTTCGCAGCCGAATACAAGGCGCGCTATCAGTTGACGCGCCCCGAGTGGCGCACGCTGGCGGCGCTTGGAAGCTCGGCCCGTGCGATGACGGCGACGGAAGTCGGCACCCATTCGGCCATGCACAAGACCAAGGTCAGCCGCGCCGTCTCGGCGCTTGAGGAGCGGCGCTGGCTGAAGCGCAGCGAGGACGAAGACGACCGCCGGTTGGAACATCTGGAACTGACCAGGGCCGGCCGGCTGGCCTATGGCGAACTCACAGGACTTGCGAGCGTCTACCAGGCGCACCTCAACGAACTGATCGGCGCCGGCGGCTTGAAGGCGCTATGCGCCGGCCTTGAAGCGATCGAACGGGCGATCGACAGGGCCGAGAAGCGCCCTTCCCGCAAATGAGCCTTGTACCAGCCGGCGCTGATATCAGCCTTTCATGCGTTCCGGGATCGGCACGCCCTGGAAACTCTTCAAGGTGTCGAGCACGATCGACGTCTTGACGTGCTGCACGCTGTCATGCGGCAGCAGCACATCGTTGACGAAGCGCGAGAGGCCGGCGAGGTCCGGCGTCACCACCCGCAGGTGATAATCCATTTCGCCGGTCAGCGCGTAAGCCTCCAGAACCTCGGGCAGAGCCGAGATCAGCTTGCCGAAGCGCTTGGCGTTGTCGCGGTTGTGGGTGGCGAGCGTCACCGAAATCACCACCATCAGATCGAGTCCGAGCTTCTGCCGGTCGATCTGCGCCTGATAGCCCGTGATGAAGCCTTCCGCCTCCAGGCGGGTGCGGCGGCGCGAGCATTGCGAGGGCGAAAGGGCGATGCGCTCCGATAGCTCGTTGTTGGTGAGATGTCCGTCGCGCTGCAGTTCGCTGAGGATCTTGAGATCGAACCCGTCAAGCTGCTCCATTCATGCATCCTTATACAGTATTTCGCACGTTTTGTGCGGCATCCTGCTCAAAACGCACAAGAATACAAGCATCATGCATCGAATTTGCGTCATACTCCAGCAAAGTTTGGAGGCCAGAGAAATCTGGAGAACTTAAAGAGGAGACTTCCGATGGGCCCGTTCCCGCATGACGCCCCGCCCGCAACGATTACCGCGGAGAACCCGGCTGGTACGGATGGCTTCGAATTCGTCGAATTCGCCCATCCGGAGCCGGAGAAGCTCGCCGAGCTCTTTACCCGCATGGGCTACAGCCCTGTCGCGAGACACAAGAGCAAGAACATTACCGTCTGGCGACAGGGCGATATCAATTACATCCTGAATGCCGAGCCGGGCTCGCATGCCATGCGCTTCGTCGACGAGCACGGCCCCTGCGCCCCGTCGATGGCCTGGCGCGTCGTCGACGCCAAGCACACCTTCGACCACGCGGTCTCCAAGGGAGCCATCCCCTACGAAGGCACCGACAAATGTCTCGATGTTCCTGCGATCGTCGGCATCGGCGGGTCGCTGCTCTATTTCGTCGATACCTACGGCGCCAAGGGCTCGGCCTATGAGGCCGAATTCGAATGGACCGGCGAGCGCAATCCGAAGCCGGAAGGCGTCGGCTTCTATTATCTCGACCACCTGACGCACAACGTCTATCGCGGCAACATGGACAAGTGGTGGGCCTTCTACCGCGAGCTGTTCAACTTCACCCAGATCCATTTCTTCGACATCGACGGCCGCATCACCGGCCTCGTCAGCCGGGCGATCACCTCGCCCTGCGGCAAGATTCGCATTCCGCTGAACGAGTCCAAGGACGATACCAGCCAGATCGAGGAATATCTGCGCAAATACAAGGGCGAAGGCATCCAGCACATCGCCGTCGGCACCGAAGGCATCTACGACGCCACCGACAAGCTGGCGGACAATGGCCTGAAGTTCATGCCAGGCCCGCCGGAAACCTACTACGACATGTCGCATGACCGTGTACACGGCCATGACGAACCGATCGACCGGATGAAGAAGCACGGTATCCTGATCGATGGCGAAGGCGTGGTGAACGGCGGCATGACGAAGATCCTGCTGCAGATCTTCTCGAAGACCGTCATCGGACCGATCTTCTTCGAGTTCATCCAGCGTAAGGGTGACGAAGGTTTCGGCGAGGGCAATTTCCGTGCCCTGTTCGAATCGATCGAGGCCGACCAGATCCGCCGTGGCGAACTCGGGCCGCAGGCGGCCGAGTAGCACGGACAGCGCCTCCATTCTCTTGTGGTGGCGCTATTCTCGAGTCTTACAAAAGCCTCTCGCCCGCTGGCGAGGGGCTTTTTTGGTTCCGGCACTGTCGCCGCACTCAGTTCGTGGCGTCGTTGACCACGCGCCAGTTCGGCCGACCGAGTTCATGCGGCCATTCATGCACGTCCCGATCGTTGAAATAGACGACCTCGGCCAGGTTTGGGAAATCCGGGTCGGGCTGTGTGGCGGTGTCGATCCAGGACTGCATGTAGGGCGCGCCGCCCTGCCAACCGAGCTCGGCGACCCAGATCGGCTTGTTGTATTTGGCGACAAGACCGTAGCCGGGTTTCAGCGCCTGCTTGAAGGTGTGAGGCCCGCCGTATTCGATCGCGTCGAACTGTTCGAGACCGAACACCGAAAGACCGACGAGATCGACATAGTCGTCGCCCGGATAGTACTCGCCGAGGTTCGGCATGCCCTTGGGCGACCACATCAGCTGGACATTGGGTACTCGTTTGCGCACGATATCCATCGCGTGCTTGTAGGCTTTGACGTAGTCCTGCGGCGCCCATCCGGCCCAGGAGAACCGTCCCGATGTGTCCTCCATCTCCTGCCCCCAGCGCACGATGACCGGGCTCTTCAGCTCGGCAAGCATGCTGGCGATCGCTTCCATGTTGGCGTCGTAGTCGCCCCTGAGTGTCCGGTCGCGCAACTGGTCAGGCGTCAGCTTCCAGTCGAGCGACCATGACCACGGCTCGATGGTAACCAGCAGCTTGCGCTTGCGCTGAAGCGCGTAGGCGTCAGCCAGGCGCAACGATTCCAGATCCACGTCTTCCCATGGCAGGAACAGATGCTCTGTCGAGACATCGGTCTGGTCGCCGAAATCGCCATGCGGATCATAGGCACCGAGCCGCGTTCCGCCGGGGTGGATGACGGGGCGCTTGTCGGCCATTGTCTGTGTCTGACCTGCATTACCATTGGCGGCAAGATCGGCCTTCTCCTGTGCCAACGCTGATACCAGGCCCGCGCCGGACCCCAGATTGAAGGCGAGCGCAGTGCATAGGGCGAATGCCAATTTGCGTTTCATGTCATCCTCCTGTGGCGGTTCGACCGCTCTTCTTGACCAGGTATTGGTCCTTCAGGCGTAACGCCTTTTCCGTGATTGCGTCGGAAGCAACGAGTTTCCTGTATTCGTCGCCGGGCTTGGGCTTGGCATGTTTGAAGACGTACCACTCGCCATTCGGCACGCGCCGCTGATAAATCGTGTCGCCAATCTTGCTGTGCCCGAAACAGGTGCGGGCCGGACCGGAGCCATCGAGCGCCGTCCATTTCGCCTGCATGCACATCATACCGAGATCACTGACGTACCAGTTGCCTTCCGCAAACGAGCGTTTGCCCTTGTCGTTCACGAAGGCGACCAGCTTCCTGTCATGCGCGGTGAAGCGGGCGCCGCCCGTCGGCCATTGCCAGGTCTTGTTCCGGTAGAGAGAATAGACCTCGTAGGCGCTCAAGGGGATCGGCTTGATCTCCGTCTTCGCCCTGGCGGGTTGCGCGCCGGTATAGACCGCAAAGGCTGCGAGAGGCAGCAGAAGCGGCAAAAGCAATACATTCATGGACCGTTTCATCATTTTTTCTCCTCGCTTGAGGGCCTTTTGCGGTGCGAGAGGCCTGCGGCACGCTGCGCTACAGCGATGCCTGAAGCCGCCCGACCTTGCCTGTCACCCTCGTCTCACGCACCTCCGGCAAGCCGGAGCCTTTCCGCAGCCCGTCTGTCGCGGACGACGAAAACCCTTTCCATTTCAGGCGAAAACGAACGACCCTGAGGTCCGATCCACCCTGCCCGGCACCGGCGACCGAAAACTTCGCTTCGGTGAGCCCGACGAAACCGAGTCCCTGCGAGAGCGCCTCGGTGGCCTCCGCGCCATGGCGGATGGCCGACTGTCCCGACAGCACCGAAATGACCACGAGACAGCCAGCGGTCAGCGCCGTCATGGCCGTACGGGGAACGAGGGCAAGGCGGTTCTCCCGCGCATGCTGGACGTGGATGGTGGCAGCCAGCCCGGCGTAAACAAGGGCATTGATGCCGGTAAAGATGTAGAAGCCGCGCGCCGTGCCGGCGTCGGAGACGAGCCAAAGCGCAAGCGCTGAGCCGAGCGATAGCAGGAGGTAGGGCATCATGACGCGCAGCGGCAGGGGGGCTGCCGGTCCTGCGCCCTTGGGCGTGATGCGGAAATCGACAAAGGAGCCGCTGACGTGATCGCGCACAGCCGCGGCGCAGCCGAGCAGCGACCAAGGCCAGCGGGCAAAGAGAAACAGCATGCCTTCCCAGCTGAGAACCCGCGCATCAAAAGGACGGAACGTGCCGGTCGAGCGCCAGAAATAGGCAAGCCCGATCAGAACCAGCGACAGCGGCGCGAAGTGCAGCAGGAAGTCGGGATAGGTGGCGGCGACGAAGCTCCGCCCCATGACCAGCGCCATGATCGGCATGACGAACATCAACGCCATGAACAGGGAAAACAGCGGGTACCAGAGCTGCGAGAAGACGAACTGGAACTTCAGCCGCATCGGCAGCCTGGGCACATAGACCGGCGAATATTTGAGCAGGATCGTTACCAGGCTGCGCGACCACTGGAATTCCTGGATAACGAGATCGGCAAAGGTCGCGGGCCCATCCCCATGGGCGATCGCATGCAGGGCATGCACGCCCTTCCAGCCGCCGGCGTTCATCAGGAGCGTGGTCGAATGATCTTCGGCAAGCTCTGGCCCGAGACCGCCGACCTCTCTCAGCGCCTTGGTGCGAACGGCATAATGCGAGCCGATGCAAAGCGGCGCCCAGCCGTTGTTGTAGCCCGCCTGCAACGAGCCGTGCAGGCTCGCTTCGGCGTGAAGGCGACCGCGCGCCGACCAGCTGCGCGCCGCATTGGCATCGCAGATGCTTGGCGCCGAGACGTAGCCGACCTTCGGGTCGTTGAACGGGCGCAGCACCTCGACGAGATAGGTCGGCTCCGGCACGTGATCGGCATCGAACTGGGCGACGAAATCATAGCGTTCATAGCCATAATGATCGTAGAAATAGGCGAGGTTTCCCTCCTTGCAGCGGGTGCGCCGCGGCCAGGTGGCGCGGTGGTAGTCAGCAACCCCCTTGCGCGTCGAAACGAGCACACCCTGCCGCGCGCACCAATCGATCGTCTCAGGCGACGGATCCTCGTCCGCCAGCCATACGTCGTAATCGCAGCCGATCTGATCGAGCATTGCCAGCAGCGTCTTGCGGACAACAGTGAAAGGTTCTGACGGCGCCTTGGTCACGACCATGGCGATCCGGCCGTTCGGGACGGCCCGGCCGTTCTTTCCCGCGACCTTGGCGCCTGCGAAGATGAAGATGAAATAGGCAGGCAGTAGTGTGATCCAGCCGACCACGATCGTAATCATGACGTAGGATGGCCAATGGGTGACATGGGCGGGATCAAGCCACCACGCCCAGAAGAACAGGAATGCGACAATCCAGGCTGCGATGCCGAAGCCGTTCGCAATCCGCATGCGTGTCGAAAAAAGCGCCACGAGCATCGCCGAAGCATCGCCGGCCGGCGCCGCCGTCAAGGCAGCGGACCTGGCGGATGGGGCGAATGACATCTTGCCTGTCATGACCGTACCTCCAGCCCGAAACCGGGGGCAGCCGTTCGGATGATGGTTTCGATATTGGACAGCGACGGCCGGAAGCCGAGCGTCCGGCGTGCCCAGGTGGTGTCGGCATACAGCACCGGCGGGTCGCCGGCGCGACGCGCCAGAAGCTGCACGGGAACCCGTCTGCGGGTCACCTGATGGATGGCGTCGATCACCTGCCGGACCGATGTGCCGTGGCCCGAACCGAGATTGGCCTTGAGCGGCTCGCCGCCGTTGCGCAGGTAGTCAACGGCGGCAACATGCGCCTCGGCCAGGTCCATGACGTGAATGTAGTCGCGGATGCAGGTGCCGTCGGGCGTATCGTAGTCGTCGCCGAAGACATCGAGCCTATCGAGGCGGCCGGCTGCGGCCATCAATGCCCGCGGGATCAGGTGGGTCTCGGGATCGTGCCGCTCGGTCAGCTGCCCATCGGGATCGGCGCCGGCGGCATTGAAATAACGCAATGCAACCGACCGGAACCCGTAGGCCCGGGCATAGTCGCCGAGCATCAATTCGATCATCAGCTTCGTGCGACCGTAAGGATTGACCGGAAGCTGGATCGTGTCCTCGGTGATCGGCAAACGCGGCGGCACGCCATAGGTCGCGCAGGTGCTGGAAAAGACGACGCGCGCCAGCCCCGCTTGACGGCAGGCCTCGAGCAGCGAAACGCTGCCGGCGACATTGTTGCGATAATACTTTCCGGGATCCTCGACCGATTCTCCGACGTAGGCGGAGGCCGCGAAGTGGATCAGGCATTCGGGTTTGAAGGTCCGTATAGCCTCGACGATCCGATCCGTGTCTTCGAGCCCTCCTTCGACCAATGGTCCCCAGCGGACATTGGTCCGGTGCCCCGTCGACAGATTGTCGTAGACAACAGGCAGGAAGCCGGCCTCATCGAGGCGTTTGCAGGTATGGCTGCCTATGAAGCCGGCTCCGCCGGTGACAAGAACGACGCGCGACATATCATACCGCCTCTCCCGCCACGGCGAGATCTGACGCGCCCAGGCGGCGATCGAAATAGGCAATGGCGCGTTGAAGCCCTTCGCGTAGCGCGACCTTGGGCTCCCAGCCGAGCTCCGCCATGGCCTGGGAAATATCCGGCCGGCGCTGACGCGGATCGTCGACGGCTGCCGCACGGTGCACGATGCGCGAGCGTGAGCCGGTCATCGTGCGGATCATCTCGGCAAGTTCGAGAACCGTGAACTCGCCTGGGTTTCCAAGGTTGATCGGGCCGATGCAGCCGTCATCCGAGATCGATAACCGTATGAAGCCCTCGATGAGATCGTCGACATAGCAGAACGACCGCGTCTGATGGCCATCGCCATAGATTGTGAGGTCCTTGCCGAGCAGCGCCTGCACCACGAAATTCGAGATGACGCGTCCATCGTCGGGGCGCATCCGCGGCCCATAGGTGTTGAAGATCCGCGCGACCTTCGTCTTTACTCCGTAGGTGCGGTGATAGTCGAAGAACAATGTCTCGGCCGATCGCTTGCCCTCATCATAGCAGGCGCGCGGCCCGATCGGGTTGACGTTGCCGAAGTAGCTTTCGCGCTGCGGGCTGTGCAGCGGATCGCCGTAGACCTCCGATGTGGAGGATTGCACGACCGTGGCCCCGGTGGCGCGGGCGTTTTCCAGCGCATTCATGGCGCCGAGCACGTTGGTCATCAACGTTCCCACCGGGTCGGCCTGATAGTCCGGCGGAGATGCCGGTGAAGCAAAGTTGAAGATGACGTCCACGTCAAAAAGGAAAGGTTTGCGGACGTCGTGCTCGACGATCTGGAAGCGGCTTGTCTCGCTGAGATGAGAGAGGTTTTCTCGCCGACCGGTCGAGAAGTTGTCGAGGCAGACAACGCTGTGCCCCAGACAAAGAAGTCTTTCGCAAAGATGAGACCCGAGAAATCCGCCGCCTCCGGTCACCAGTATTCGCTTGGGTATGCCTGCTACCTTCTTCAGAAAATCCTGCCCGCCGACAACCGGCAGCTGACCACGACCGACCTGACGCATTACACACCTCCAATTATTATACACACCATTGCACCTGGTGATTGGAGACGAGACGTGACTGAAAGCTACAATAAGGAAATATTCTTTATCAAGAATTCAAAACACGACCCGACAATATAAAAATAATATCCAGAAGGACCACGAATCCTTCTTCAGTAATTTATTATGTTAGATGATTAGCAAATAATTAATACATAGTCAACACGGAACTAAAATAACAATATATGATGCCATACACAATAAAGTTACAATCACAAAACATGTACCTAATTTGAACAAAAAATCAGCAGACATCACAAATTATAAACAGATAGCGAGAAGATATAATTACATCCATCGAAATATCTTCGTATAACTACATAACTGAAGAATAATTACTCAACCATCCGGCATCAACGACATATCGGATCTACGCCATACGGCCACGCTTCCTCGCACCTCTGTCTGCGACACGCGATACTCGCCGCCACGACAAAGCATGCGATGCCCGCCTGGGCCACCGCAACAAACATCACAGACGACGTGAGAGTACTTGGGTTAAACCGCGCCCAACGCAAACCGTCCCTCAAAGTCGCCAATTGGCGATGAGCAACGGAAGCATCATCCCCGACGTCTCACGGCGTCAGTTCTTCCAGCGCGAAGAAAACGGTCCCGCCGCGTGCTCGGAATCCGCATCGGTGGTAAAATAGCGCGATGCTGCTTCCGTCCGGTTTCGCACATTCATCTTCTTGTAGATGTTGCGGACGTGAACCTTCACGGTGTTTTCCGACAACCCAAGGCGATCGGCGATAATCTTGTTCTGGGTTCCCATGCAGATCAAATCGAGAATCTGCACTTCGCGGGTTGTTAACCCACCCAGACTTGCCTCCCGCCGCCGCTTTCCGGCATTCGCATAGACAGCAGCATCGGACGCTTCCGCCTGCCGACCATAGAGCTTGGCCGAGTTAAAGGGGTCTACCGACAGCCGCCGCAACAGTGCAGCCGGGAAATGCTCGCCCCCCTTCATCAGCAGATCGATCGCCGCAAGGCAGACATCAAGGTGCAGGTTGAGAGGAAGGACACCATGGATCAACCGCTCTTCAACAAAACCGGCGATCGACGGATCGAGTTCTTCGGCATTGTCCACCACCAGTCCGATCGAGGCCTTGGGATGGAACTCGTGAATGGTCCGCAGGATTGTCGGAAATGTCTTGGCAGACATGCGGTATAGCATGATCAAAGAAACATCGACGAGATTGCCGTCGAGCAAATTGTCGGGGTCGGAAAGACTAACGACGTCATGTCCAGAAAACCGGGAGCCGACCGCCTGCATCAAGCACTCGGCAAACAGGTCGATCTTGGCAAGCATGACAATCTTTTTCTTTTGCGACAAAGCCTTGTTGTTATCTTCAAAATCGCCCACGTTATGGCCTTCAGGATGCATTACGCCCTCCTCGGGTTTTCCCATTTATTCTTATGGGTGCGCCAGCCTGACTCGGAGTTACGCCCATCTCAGCAAATTGATTCGTGACCAGTGGATAGCGCGAACCCTCTCCACAGACGGAAAATTCGCACTAGCTAATGTATCGTAAAGGTAGGAGGGGTGAAACAACCCAAAAGGATTAGATGCCCTCCAGAAAGCCCCTTAAATCGTTCTAATTAGAACCATCTTTGGGCTAATTCTTAACCAAAAGTATAACAAGATCGTATCCGAAGCGTCTGAATGGGCTTTCAGCCTAGGCTACTCAGCCATCCATATCATCCATTTCCATCCGCAGCGTCGGCCGCACACCGTCCGTGCGCCGGCTCTCGCCACCAGAAATAGCTTCTCTCCAGAGAGAACCTTAGGCATATACCTAATAATACTTCCTAGGAGCTATCTCTCGGGGTGAGCATTGCACTCCCCGTGATGGCTGACAAGACCTCTCTGCGCTCTAAAGCGCAACTTGCCCGCGAGCACCAGAGGTTGCGCCAGGTCGATTTTTGCAAAGATTAACAAACCCTTGCGATCCCTAAAACCCCAAAAAATCCCGAAAAAACGCCGATAATTCGCCCAAAAATGGCATGCTAGCTCCAATTGATGTCTATCGTCCCGTCGTATTCAGAGCCACACTCCTCTCATCGCACTTGAGTTTCGTGTGATCCGAGCCCGGTACCTGTGTGTGCGTTCTGGCTCGCGGCCCGTGTGAATGTGTAAGCGTAGTGAAGCGTAAATCAGTATTAAACCAAAGACATAATCACACGTAATGATTGAGTGCAGGAACTAACCTGCCGCAATTCGATACTTAAAACAACATTGAAATATATTGAGACCCCACAGATGAATATCCCGCGGGAGCATCATCTGAAATTCAAAAAAGAGCCAGCTCCGGATAAAAACCTCATAAAGATGTAGGGGTTTCGGTGCTGGCTCCTTCTCAGGAGGAGAACCACATGTCCGCACTTCTCGACGATAGCATCAAGGCCGATGATGATCTGAAAGTCGGCGCTCTCGCCGATGGACTGGCAACCAGTGCTGCCAATGATCTGAACGTTGACGACGGGTCAACGAGCAACGTTGGCATCGCCAACGGCAATGACCGCAATAACTACAGCGACAGTTCGCAGGACAACGACACCCACATCAAGACGGATGTCGACACCGACATCAAGACCGAGGCCAATGAAAACGGCGACAACCGCAACAACTACTCCGACAGCTCGACCGACTACAATTACGACTACGATTACAAGGACAACAGCAGGGTCGAAACAGATATCGACCAGAAGGCCAACGGTGACAACCGCGACAATTCCTATGAATGGGATTATGACAGCAAGGTTACCACCAAGACAGACATCGATACCGACATCAAGACGGAAGCCAACGACAACGGCGACAATCGCAACAACTACTCGTCATCCGACAACGACATCATCACCAAATCGGACGACGACTTTGCAACGCTGAAGGACGTCAAGGACTTCGACAATCTCGGCATCGCCGGTGGGGACCTCACCTTCAATCTCGGCGACGACTTCTCGTTTAATCTGAACGTCGACCACATCCTCAACAACTCGCTCGAAGGCGCCGGCAACGATACCGGTTTCAGCGTGGTACAGGCCAACAACCTTGCCGATCAGGACCAGGCCTACGACGTCAGGATGAACAACTCGGACGCCAACAACGACCTGCGCGCCGACGGCGGGCACTCGGATGGCGGCGATGGTCTGAACTTCGACACCAAGTCGGATTGGGACCTCAAGGCCGGTGACGGCATCAACGGCAGCACGACCTCCGACTCGTCGGCGATCCTGGCAAATTCCGGCTTCCATCAGGAAATCGTCCAGGGCGCGAACCTTGTCAGCAACACCGTCGACTCCAGCGTCATCGGTGGCAATTCGCAAACTACGGATGTCGGTCACGACACCGACAGCTGATCGATCCGTTTCACAAGAGAAGACTGCACCGGCCCCCCGCGCGGCCGGTGCAGTCGCGCAGATTTGATTTCGGATCGGTTCGTTTCTTTTTTACCGGGGCATTCCTGTCTAGGCCCACCGAAGTCTCCCTTTGATGCGGAAAAAAGGGAAGGATCGGGACAATGCATACGGAAAGAGTGAATGAAATCATTGCACATTTCATCGGCCTGTTCGAAGCCGATACCGATGAAGCACGGCTGAGGCAGAAGCAGCTCGAAGGCGGTGATCTGAAGGAAGTTGCGCAGCAGCTCGAAGACGGCGAAGCAAAGCCGTCCGACTTTACATCCTCATACCAGCTGGTCGACTATGATCCTGAAGTGCTTTATCGAGCGCCCTCCCATGACATTGCCGATGTGGACCTGTTCGGCCGGATCCGCGGCTTCGGCGATCATTTTGCCGATGCTGTCGCCCAATACGGCAATACCGTACCGGTGAAGCTGTTCGCCAACCTCGGCCAACCCGACGGGGCACCTGTCGAAGACAAGTTGATTGTCCACGACGGCCCCGGCTCGGTCATCGCCCATGTGGTCCAGGCCAATATGGTGCGCGACGACGACGCCCTGAACATGACGGATTCCGAGGTCGCCCCGCGCGACACGACCTACGTCAGCTACAAACTTGCCGAATTCAGCGCCGAGGCAGCCGAAGCCACTCCATTCGCGCACTACACCCGCGTCGACACCTTTGAAGGTCTCTCGAAAATCGCCGACGATCTGTCGGACTACGCCGCGGCAAACCGACTGCCGGAACCGCCAGCCTCAAGCAGCGAGCCCGCCCTCAACGCAGGCGCCGATGCTGGCACAACCATTGTACTCACCGAGCAACCCGCCACTACGGATCCGCTCGACGACGAAATCGACCTTCCCACGACCGTCTCTCCGGACGAATTGCCAAGGGATGACAACGGCAATTTCGCCTTGGCCGCCGACAGCATCGAGGGCGTCTACGT
This sequence comes from Ensifer sp. Root31, assembly GCF_001424825.1. Lineage (NCBI taxonomy): Bacteria > Pseudomonadati > Pseudomonadota > Alphaproteobacteria > Hyphomicrobiales > Rhizobiaceae > Ensifer > Ensifer sp. Root31. Next base: position 415,093 of record NZ_LMCO01000034.1, read on the forward strand.
CAACGGCTGCCGCGTCGACGAAGCCCCGGTTCTTGCGGACTTCATGCCTGATCGTGGACTGGCGCAACCGGTTGCCGATCCGGAAGGCACCGACGGCCCGCTGCAGGAGGAAGACGACAAGAGCGGCAATTCCGTTTACGTCGAAGCCGGCGCCAACATCGTCGCCAATATCGTCAGCATCGTCGAGACCGGCGTCATCGCCCCCGTAACGGCGGTGATGGGCGGATACCATCAGATCGACATCATCTCGCAATCCTACGCCTATGCCGACAGTGACAGGCTGGATAGGGTTCTGAGTGAAAACTCGGCCGAATCTACGTCACGCACGGTTGCGATGAACATCGCCAATTTCGGCCGTGATGCCTATCATTCATCGTCTTCCGAGCAGGACGGCGATACGGCTCAATCGTCGATCTTCCCGAACGCCTGGCGCGTCAGCATGGTGGAGGGCGACGTTTCCTTCGTCCATTGGGTCGAGCAGTACAACTTCGTAAACGACAACGACACGGTGACCGTGACCACCACCGGCGTCCAGACAACGGCCCTGACCGGTGGCAACGTGGCGGTCAACCTCGCTTCCTTCCTCGGTTTGGGCGACCAGTACGACCTGGTGATCGTCGGCGGCAAGGTCCTGGACCTCAACATGATCACCCAGGTCGCCGTCTTCTACGACAACGACCACATCAGTGGCATTGCCGCCGGCAACGGCATGACCGTAAACGAGAGCGGCAACCTGATCTGGAACCAGGCGTCGATCCAGAACATCGGCGCGAATGACCGCTTCGAAGCGATCCCGGACTATATCCAGAAGGCCGTCGACAACATCAACGACCGCATTGACGAACTGCCCTCAGGCTTTTCGCATGACCTCAATTTCCAGGGCTATGAAGGCCTGAACATTCTTTACATCACCGGCAACCTGTATGACGTCAATGTCATCAAGCAGATCAGCATTCTCGGCGACGCCGATTCCGTCAGTTACGTCGCCAGCAAGATCCTCAGCGACAATCCGGATGCTGACATTACCATCCACACTGGTGCAAACGCCGTCGTCAACAGCGCTCAGATCATCGACTACGACAGTTTCGGCCACACGACCTATGTCGGCGGCCAGGTCTATTCCGATGCGATCCTGATCCAGGCCGGCCTTGTCGACCACGACACCGATACCCATGACGTGACGCCCAAGGGCGACCGGCTCGCCAACGAAGTCATCGCCTTCATCGGCGACGACGACGCACCGTCACATCCGACCGAAACAGTGATCGACGCCGGCAATGACTTGTCCTGGTCCAACGGCCAATGGAACGACGTCATGCACACGGTGCTGACCTAACAAGAACACGAACGGGGGAAGGCATGAACGATCTTTCTAAGTGGCGTGGCAGCGGCAGCAAGGCGCCTGCACGGGAAGAGCCGGCTCCGGAGGTCGTCGACGAACTCGAAGCAGCGTTGACCAACCGATGCATCGCCGCGATCAACGAGGCCGTTGAAGGCCTGCGAAAGGTCGGCCTGGATATCCGCACGACACGGAAAGGGCACGCGCCGGCACCGAAAGCGATGTCGGAACCCGCGAAACTCGCCGATGCCCCCGCCCCCCGCGACCAAGACGATTCCGACGCAGAGTTTCTCGCCCTCGCCCGCTCGATGGCAAACCCCATCCGCCATACCGAGAAGAAGCAGGCCAGTTATCACTTCGGCCCAAGGCGCGACGGCGCCCGGTGGCAAGACCGCGAAAGCGCACCGCTGGAGGAAGTTGAGCGTCAGGCAGCGCCGGTCGTCGCGGCAATCGCCGAGATGCCGATCGCAAAGGCGGCGCCGGCGGAACTGCCGGAAAACAGCTCGACTGCGCAGCAGCAAGCACATCGTCGTGGCAACGACAGCGACCCGGCCGATGAATTGAAGGGCCGACCGGGTCGCGCTCTCCCGCAGACGATCGACAACGATCCAGGCCCGCTGAAAGAGAATGACCGCCGTCCGGCCGTCCGCGACGGCGGCGGCGCCCCGACCGATGGCGGCGGTGGTGGTGGTGGCGACAAGCACACCTTCCACAAGCGCATGGGACCGGTCAATTTTGCCGCCAGCCTGCGCAACGGTATGGCCGTCGTCCGCCGCAACATGATGATCGTCATCGCGTTTACCATCGCGATCAACGTTCTGGTCCTTGCCATTCCGATCTACCTCTTCCAGATCTCCGATCGGGTGCTGACCAGCCGCTCGCAGGATACGCTGGTGATGCTGACGATCGCCGTGCTCGGTGCCATCGTCCTGCAGGTCATCCTCGATTCCATCCGCCGCTTCATCCTGATGCGCACTGCCGTCGAAATGGAGGTCCAGCTCGGCGCGCCTATCTTGAGTGCGGCCGCGAGAGCGTCACTGCACGGCAACGGTCGCGACTATCAGGTGTTGAGCGACCTCCAGCAACTGCGCTCCTTCATCGTCTCCGGCACCCTGATCTCGTTCCTCGACGCGCCGCTGATGCCGTTCTTCGTGGTGGTCGTCTATATGATCCAGCCGCAGCTCGGGTTGATCGTCATCATGTGCTGCGTGGTGCTGTTCGTGATCGCGTATCTCAATCAGAAGGCGACGTCGCAGCCCTTCAGCGAGGCCAACGCCTTCCTCAGCCGCGCCAATTTCCACCTGGATTCGATGTCGCGCAACTCACAGATCATCAACGCACTGGCGATGATCCCGGAAGCAGTAAAGATGTGGGGCCGCGAGACTGCCGGTTCGCTGAAATCGCAAGTCTATGCCCAGGACCGCAGCATCATCTTTACCGGGGCATCAAAGGCGGTGCGCATGTTCACCCAGGTCGCCCTGCTTGGCTGGGGCGCGCATCTGTCGATGGACGGGCACCTCACCGGCGGCATGGTCATTGCTGCCTCGATCATCTCGGGGCGGGCGCTTGCGCCGGTCGAAGGGGCAATCGAGGGTTGGAACCAGCTCAATCATTCACGTGCCGCCTATGGCCGGATCAAGCAGTTGCTGGTCAACTCGCCCTTGAACTTTCCGCGCCTGCGACTGCCGAACCCGGAGGGCCGGCTCGATGTTGAACGCATCCTCTTCGTGCCGCCGCCGCAGAAGCGCGTGATCCTCAACGGCATCTCCTTCTCGCTCAACAAGGGGGAGTCGCTTGCGGTTATCGGTAATTCCGGCTCCGGCAAGACGACGCTCGGCAAGATGCTCGTCGGTTCGATCGTGCCGACCTCAGGCAATGTCCGCCTCGATCTCATGGATTTGAGAAACTGGGACCAGCGGCAGTTCGGCGAAAGCATCGGCTATCTGCCGCAGGACGTGCAGCTGTTTCCCGGCACGATCAAGGCCAACATCTCGCGCATGCGCGACGATGTCGAAGACAGCGCGATCTTCGAAGCGGCCGTACTCGCCGACGTGCACGAGTTGATCGCGTCGTTCCCGCAGGGCTACGAGACGATCGTCGCTGCGGACGGTGCGCCGCTCTCGGGGGGCCAGAAGCAACGCATTGCGCTGGCACGCGCCTTCTTCGGCAACCCAAAATTCGTGGTGCTGGACGAGCCCAATTCCAATCTCGACACCAATGGTGAGGCAGCGCTTGCCCGCGCACTGGTGCATGCCAAGAAGCAGGGCATCACCACCGTGACCATCACCCAGCGTCCCTCCTTGCTGCAATGCGTCGACAAGATCATGCTTCTGAACGAGGGAACCGTTGCCATGTTCGGTGCGCGCAATGACGTGCTTGCAGCCATCGGCGCCAAGCCGAAGGACGAAAAGTCCGCACCCCGTATCGCCGGAGAATGACCATGAGCCGCGAGAAGAAGAATGCCGCCGAAGAACATGCCGTCGAGTGGTACTCGGAGGTGCCGCGATCGATCAAGCTGCACAGCATGGTCGGCCTCGCGTTGATCGTCGCTTCATTCGGCGGCTTCGGCTACTGGGCCTTCGCAGCCCCTCTGGCAGCGGCAATTATCGCCCAGGGCAGTTTCGTCGCCAACGGCAACAACAAGATCATTCAGCACCTCGAAGGCGGCATCATCGAGCAGATGCTGGTGGCCGAAGGCGACAAGGTCAAGACCGGCGATATCCTGGTCAAGCTCGACCAGACGCCGTCGCGCGCCAACGAGCGCGCCCTCAACCTCAAACGCCTGCGTCTCGAGGCGGTGGTCGCACGGCTGCGTGCCGAAGCCATGGGCAGCGATACATTCAAGATCCCCGACATCGTCAAGAACGAGGCCAGCGATCCGGATATCCACGCGATCATCGAGAGCCAGAACGTCAATTTTCACAGCAAGAAGATCAAGCTCGACGACCAGCTGAACCTCATCGACCAGAACATCAGGTCGCTGGAGTTCCGAGCCCAGGGCTACCAGCGCCAGCAGGAATCGTTCAACAAGCAGCTGGATATCCTCAACGAGGAGCGGGACGCCAAGAGCAAGCTTGTCCAAGGTGGACTGACCAAGAAATCCGAACTGATGGCGCTCGACCGCGCCGCGGCCGATGCGATGGGCGAGATCGGCAGGCTCGACGCCGAGGTCAAGGAGAGCCTGTCGCAGATCGACCGCTATCGCCAGGAGGCGGTCATTGCCGTCAACGCCAACAAGCAGGCGGCGCTCGATGGGCTTGAGGCCGCAGAAGCCGATCTCGATGGCGTGCGCGAGCAGTTGCGCGAGGCAAGCGAAGTTCTCGGCCGCGCCACCATCCGTTCGCCCGTCGACGGCACAGTGGTGCGCAGCTATTTCCATACCGCCGGAGGGGTGATCGCGACCGGCAAGCCGATCATGGAAATCCTGCCGGCCAATGTGCCGCTGATCATCGAAGCGCAGGTGCTGCGAACCTCGATCGATCAGTTGCGGGTGGGCGAGGATGCGACCATCCGTCTCTCGGCGCTCAACCGCCGCACGACTCCGGTGCTGAGCGGCAAGGTCTTCTACGTCTCGGCGGACTCGGTTGAAGAAGTGAGCGGCGGCCAGCAGCGCGATGTCTATATCGTCCGCGTCGAGGTTCCCGTCAGCGAGATCCACCGCATCCACGGCTTCCATCCGGTGCCGGGCATGCCGGCGGAAGTGTTGATCACGACGTCGGAGCGCACGTTCTTCGAGTATCTGACAAAGCCGATCACCGACAGCATGTCACGCGCCTTCAAGGAAACCTGAGGCGAAGTACGGGGGGTGGGGATGACGAAGGGGCTAAGCAGAATGGGGCGGCAGCTTTCGCTGTTTCACCAGCAATCTGCCAACGCCTTGAAGGCTCGGTCATTTCCGTCAAAATGGTTTGCGCCGGCAATGGCAGCGCGTCATCGATGGCGCACAGAGGAGACGTTCGATGGCAGCGATACACGAGGTGCTTCTGCTTGTCGGCCGCCTCAACTATGTCTGGACCAATACCGAAAGCCTGCTGATCTATATCATCGCCCACCTGTTGAATGTCGACAAGGAGCGGGCGATCGTGGTCTTTCTGACCTTGAACACGACGCGCGCCCGCATCGATCTGACCGAGCGCCTGGCCAAGCTGCCGGTCACGCCGGTCGACACGCGCGACAGCGTTCTTTCGATCATGGACCGGCTGAAACAGCAGTCGAAGATGCGCAACAAATACAATCACTGCATCTATTCCTTCGACGAGCAGGGCGAGATCTCCAGTACACAGCTGATGCGCCTGGTCGAGGGCGACAAGGACATTCGCTACGGCAAGGTCGAGCAACTGGACGCCCGGGAACTGGAGCGGCTCGAAGCCGCCATCCAGGAGATCACCGAAATCAGCAAGAGCCTCTGGGCCTTCATTCGCTCACGGCCGAACTTCGACGAGCGTTCGATCTAGACGAGATTGCCACAGCCGGCAGGCGACATCCTGCATTCGGATAATATCCTTGGTATATAATGGCTAAATATTGACTATAAGCTAAAGTTGTTTCGAAGAAATTCTGGCTTGAAATACGCTAAACTAAAAATACTTCTCAGTTGCGTAAGAGGGCGTTATGAAAATAGATATTATTGATACTTTAGAATATTTTGAGAAAGTTCGCGAAGATTGGGATCTGATCTACCTAGAAGACCCGGAAGCTCATCTATTTCTTTCCTGGGAGTGGCTGCAGAAATATCTGTCGCACCGACACCGCTGGTTCATTCTTGCCCTCAAGCAGGAAGACGATGGGCGGTATTGCGCCTTCCTGCCATTGAAAGTGTCGACCTACCAGGACGACACGACCAAGCTTTTCTGCGACGAGATCCGGATGGCCGGCAACTATGGCGCCGACTATACCGGCTTCCTGTGCCGGCCCGGCCTGGAGGATGCTGCGGCCGATACCTTTTCTGCCCACATCGGCAAGGAGAACTGGACGACCCTCACGTTCGATTATTTCTCTACGGCCTCTTCGCGGCTCGATCGTCTGCTCGGCGCCTTTCCCGAAGACCAGTTCGTCCAGACCAGCAACGAGCGCAGCAATCCCGACAATATCGACAATACGATCTGCCCCTATGTGAACCTGCCCGAAAGCTGGGAGGACTATCTCGCCACGCATATGAGCGCCCAGACGCGGCAGAAGCTGCGTCGCTTCATGCGGATGGTCGAGGCATCACCCGATTACCGCATTACCCACGCGACAAAAGACACGATCGAAAGAGACCTCGACACGCTGTTCCGGCTGTGGCGCATCAAATGGGCAGAGCGCAAAGGCAGCAAGGTCGATCGGCTAATCACGTTCACACGTGAGATGCTGCTGGACGCCTTTAACCAGGGCGCGCTCGATGTTCCCGTTCTGTGGTATCAGGACCAGCCGCTCGGCGTGCTTGCCAATCTGCTCGACCGGCAGAAGAAGACCGTCCTGTTCTACATCACCGGCCGCGACGAGACGTGGACGACCCCTTCCCCGGGGCTTCTGCTGCACGGCTTTGCCATTCGCAATGCGATCGCCTGGGGATATCGGGTCTACGATTTCCTGCGCGGCAACGAAGCCTACAAATATTCCTTCGGGGTTGAAGAGCGCCGCATTCGCAGCATGCGTGTCAAAACGCGATCAGGCCGCAATCTGCGCAACTGCCTCAACCCGCGCAGCATCGAACATGTCTACGAGCGCGCGGTGGAACTGCACAGCCAGGGGCGACTGGACAAGGCGGAACCCGGCTACCGGCAGGTCATCCACACCGTGCCGACACACACCCGGGCTCGCTACGGCCTCGCCCAGCTTTTCGACGACAAGGGCGAGCACGACGAGGCCGAATATCTTTACAGAAGCCTGCTTGCAACGATGCCGGGCGCTGGCAAGATCCAGCATCGGCTCGGCGACAGCCAGATGGCGCAAGGGCACTACGCTGAAGCGGCCGAGACCTTCGAGGCCCTGCTGGCCCGCCATCCGCTCGTAAGCCTCGTGCGCTACAAGCTCGGCGTCGCCCTCTGCGCGACGGGCCGAGGCGAAGAGGCCCTCAGCATCTTCAGCAGCTTCGAGGATATCCTTTCCGACGATCCGGATCATGTGCGCTGCAAGCTCAAGGCGCAGGAAGCCGTCATACGTCTGAAGGCAGCCCTGCAAACGCCGCAGCAGGACGAGGTTCCCGAACCGGAGCAAACGCCGGTATCGATCCCGCCGCCGCAGAGAGTGTTGGTGTCGCCGAAACGAGCGCTTGATGCATCCGTGCGCCTGCCGACCGCGCCACCCCTGCTTCAGCCGTCCCTGCCATCAGGCATATCGGCGCACCTGCAGTCGCGATCGAACAGGCCGGGCGAAACAGGTTCACGGATCAAGCATTAAATATATCGATTGCGAGGTGGCCGACCGCTCACTCGGCGGTGTCGGACCAGTCGAGCGACGTCAGCTCCTCGCGAAATGCGAAGCGGATGATGTGGCGTTCGATGACGTCCTTACATTCCGCCAGCGCCTCGGCATCCGGTGATTCCGCGACGAAAGATAGCTGATCGCCGCGCGCCGTCATGCGCGCGGTGCTCGCCCCTATCGTCGCCACAGAATCCGTCTCGGTATATTCGACCGTCGTCTTGTGGGCGAAATGCTTGGACAGCTGCTGCAGGTATTGCGACGCGCGCGCGGTGGTAATACCGCTCGTGGCTTTCAACATGTTCTTCTCCACACTGCATGGGGTCGGTGGGCAGGCCAATGAAAGAGAAAAGGCGCCATGATTGCTCCTACCGCCCTTATCGGAACCTCAAGCCTACTTCTTGCTCAGTGCTTCGGTGAGCTGATCGACGATATCCTGCTCGGACTTCAGGCCCGAACTCGTCAGGTAGAGCTTGGCGGAATCGAGATAGACGACCCGCTCGTTCTTCCAGGCCTTGGTCTGGCGCACCAGCTCGTTGTCGAGCAGCGCTGCGGCCGGCTGGCCTTCCTGGCCGATCGCCGCGTCGCGGTCGACGACGAAGATCCAGTCCGGATTGGTCTCGAGGATATATTCGTAGGAAACGGCCTGGCCATGCGTCGCGACCTGCAGCTTCGGATCAGCCGGTTCCACACCGAAGATGTCGTGGATTTCGCCGAACCGCGAACCCTTGCCATAGGCGCTGATCTTGCCGCCGGTCGTCAGCAGCACGAGGGCGGTGCCGGCACCCTTGGCAACACCCTGCAGCTTTTCGATCGAGGCGTCGAGTTTCTCCGAAGCTGCCTTGATCTCCGCTTCCTTGCCGAAGATGAGGCCGAGAATAGCGGCGTTCTTCTTGACGCTGCCGATCAGATCCTTGTCGTCGGAGGTGAGGTCGATGGTCGGCGCGAGCTTGGCAAGCTCGGCATATTTCGACTGCGAACGACCACCGACGATGATCAAATCCGGTTCGGCGGCATTGACCGCCTCGTAGTCGGGCTCGAACAGCGTGCCGATCTTCGGATAGGTGTCGGACTTGTATTTTTCGAGTGACGGCGGGATCGCAGAGCCGGGAACGCCCGCCACGGGAATGCCGAGCATGTCTAGCGTTTCCAGCATTCCGAAGTCATAAACCAGCACGGTCTTCGGATTCTTTTCGACATCCGTCGTACCGCTGCTGTGCTCGATCTTCAACGTTTCAGCGCTTGCGGCAGGCGCCAGAGCCAGGACGGCAGCGACTGCAACACTACGAAGACCATTAGAAAACAGAGATATATTCATGACTTTTTCCCTCATCTTTTCGATCGTCCTAGCGCGATTTTCCAAAGAGGGCAACAAGGCCGTTTGCCGTCCTTGCAAATGCCGTGCGCCAAACCGCGGCCCATGAACGTGTGCGAGCGCCACCAAAAATGTCCTGGACCGATCCACAGGCCAGCCTGCGCTGGCATCGGCGACGTCGAGCGAACTGCCGCAGCGGATGCGACGAAACTTGACTAGCCATGTCATATATATGAATGAAGCTCAGCTCCAATCCGGCGCTGGGCGGGGCAAGCTTTTAGCGGTGCCGGGAAAGACGCAAACAAAACCTGTCCCAAGCTGCTTGGAGGCGACGGAAGAATGAACGGCAACAAGTCGACAAAGAAGAGCCAATCACCAAAACGCCGGCGCGCCTAAAGACCGATCGATGAAACCACTTCTGATTGCCGTTCCCGTCATCTTTGTGCTTGCCGTCATCAGCGTCATGACCGGCGTCGGCAGCCTCGCTTCAGGACTTGAGAGCGATGGTCGCGGCTGGCTGTTAATCGTCGAAAGCCGGGTGCCGCGCACACTCGCACTGATGCTCGCCGGAACCGGTCTCGCCGTCGCCGGCACCATCATGCAGATGCTCGCCCGCAACCGCTTCGTCGAACCATCGACCGCAGGCACCGCCGAATCCGCCGCCCTTGGCATGCTGCTGACGATGATCTTTGCGCCCACTCTGCCGGTCGCCGCCAAGATGGGCGTCGCGGCGCTCACCGCGCTCGCCGGTACGGCGTTGTTTCTAAAAATCCTGCGCCAGATCCCGTTGCGCTCGGCGCTGATGGTGCCACTGGTCGGCATCATGCTCGGCGGCGTCATCAGCGCCGTCACCACCTTCGTTGCCTATCGCTACGACATGATGCAGTCGATGGGGGCGTGGATGTCAGGCGATTTCTCCGGCGTACTGCGCGGTCGTTACGAGTTGCTGTGGATCGCACTTGTTCTGACGTTGATCGCCTATGTCACCGCTGCCCGTTTTACCGTCATCGGCATGGGCGAGGAGATCGCCCGCAATGTCGGCCTCGACTTCAACAAGGTGGTGACGCTCGGCCTTGGCATCGTTTCGATGGTGACGGCCACGGTCGTTGCCACCGTCGGCATGGTGCCGTTCCTCGGACTGATTGTGCCGAACATCATCAGCCTCTTGGTCGGCGACAATCTCAGGCGCACCCTGCCGTTGATCGCCGCAACCGGGGCCGGGCTGGTGCTCGCCTGCGACATCGTCGGCCGCATCGTGATTGCGCCCTACGAGATCCCGGTCGGAACGGTCATGGGCGTCGTCGGCAGCGTCGTCTTCCTCTATCTGCTGCTTTCGAGGCGCGCCCATGCAGGCTGACATTAAAAGGGTTTCACCCTCCGGCATGCTGCTCGTCACAGCTATGCTCGCGCTCCTGTCGATGCTGGCCTTCATGACACTCGGTGCCAGGGGAAGCTGGGCCTTCATCCTCTCCTTCCGCGGCACCAAACTTGCGGGCATGGTTCTCGTCGCCTATGCGATCGCCGTCTCGACCATCCTGTTCCAGACGATCTCCGGCAACCGCATCCTGACGCCATCGATCATCGGCTTCGATGCGATGTATGCGCTGCTGCAGACGGTCATGGTGGTCTTCCTCGGAGCCGCCGGCGCCACCGCCGTCGACCCGCGGTTTCAGTTCATCATCGAAGCCGCGGCGATGGTCGGTTTTTCCGTACTCCTGTTCCGGGCGCTGTTTTCCGGAGGCACCCGCAGCCTGCATCTCCTGATGCTGGTCGGCATCATCCTCGGCGGGCTGTTTCGCAGCCTTTCGTCCTTCCTGCAGCGGATCCTCGATCCCAACGAATTCGTGGTGCTACAGGACCGGCTGTTTGCCAGCTTCAACACGGTCAACGCCGACCTTCTCGGCATTTCCGCCGTCGCCGTCGCAGCAGTTACCTTCGTTCTCTGGCGGCTGTTCCCAACCTTCGACGTGCTGTCACTCGGCCGCGAAAGCGCCATCGGGCTCGGTGTCGACCATCACCGCACCCTTACCATCCTGCTCGTGCTCATCGCCGTTCTCGTTTCCGTCTCCACCGCGCTTGTCGGCCCGGTGACGTTCTTCGGTCTTCTGGTCGCCAGCCTCGCCTGGCAGATCACCCCGACGGCCAGCCATCGCTTCGTGCTGCCGATTGCCGTGTGCCTGGCCATCGTCACGCTCGTCGGCGGCCAGGTGATCCTGGAGCGGCTGTTCGCTTTCAACACCGCGCTCAGCATCGTCATCGAATTTGTCGGTGGTCTTGTCTTCATCTTCCTGCTTGTTCGAGGCTCCGCCCGATGATCGAAATCCGCGACGTGACCAAATCCTATGGCAGCAATGCGGTCGTCGACCGGGTCTCGATGACCTTGCCGGCCGGCGGCCTCACTTCGATCATCGGCCCGAACGGCGCCGGCAAATCGACGCTGCTGTCGATCGTCAGCCGGCTGATACCAATGGATGAGGGACAGGTTCTGGTCGACGGGCTCGATGTCAGCAGGACCGCCGGCGACGTGCTCGCCCGGCGCCTGTCGATCATGCGCCAGGACAACCACATCACCGCGCGCCTCAGTGTGCGCGATCTCGTCGCCTTCGGCCGCTATCCCTATTCGAAGGGTCGCCTGACGGCGGTTGACGTCGAGCATATCGAGCGCTCGATCGCCTATGTTGGCCTGCACTTCCTGGAACACCGGTTCCTCGACGAGCTATCGGGCGGCCAGCGCCAGCGCGCCTTCATCGCCATGGTGCTCTGCCAGGATACCGATTACATGCTGTTCGACGAGCCGCTCAACAATCTCGACATGAAACATGCCGTCGAGACGATGAAGCTGCTGCGGCGCCTGGCCGACGATTTCGCCAAGACCGTTGTCGTCGTGCTGCACGACATCAACTTCGCCTCCGCCTATTCGGATCGCATCGTCGCCATGCGCGACGGCAAGCTCGCCTTCGAGGGCGCACCGAAGGAGATGATCGAGCCGTCGCGCCTGCAGGCGATCTTCGACGTCGACTGCCGCGTTCACGCCGTCGGCGAAACGCGGCTCGTCAACTATTTCGAATAGGCCGGTCGGCTCAATGGGAAGAGCCAGATGCGAGCGGGCGGCCTTTGCGCGCGGCATCAGCGATCTTGTCCTCATCTGTTACCGATGACAGCCGCTTCAGCCGGCGCCCCAGGCGAACGCTGACATCATCCATCACCGTGAACATCACCGGCACGAAGACGAGGCTCAGCATCGTCGATGTGATCAAGCCGCCGATCACGGCGATCGCCATCGGCGCGCGGAAGGCTGCATCCGCACCAACGCCGATCGCCGCCGGCACCATGCCGGCGACCATGGCGATCGTCGTCATGATGATCGGCCGTGCACGGGTCGTGCCCGCCGTCAGCAAGGCCGTTCGCCGGTCCGCCCCTTCCTTGCGGCAGACGATCGCATGGTCGACCAGCAGGATCGAGTTCTTGCAGACGATGCCCATCAGCATCAGGATACCGATGGTCGAGGACAGATCGAGCGCCGCCCCAAACAGGATGAGTGCCAGCGCAGCGCCGCCGATCGACAACGGCAGGGCAATCAGGATGGTGATCGGCTGCAGGAAGTCCTTGAATAGGAGCACGAGCACCGCGGTGACCATCAGGATGCCGGCAAGCAGAGCAAGCGCGAAATTGCGAAACATTTCCGACATGTATTCGGCTTCGCCGTAACTGGCCTGCGAAACCCCCGCCGGCATCTTGGTCATGGCCGGCAGGGCTGAAACTGCCTCGAATGCCGTGCCAAGCGTGATGCCGTTCAGATTGGCCTCCACCGCCATCAGGCGTTTGCGGTTGAGGCGTTCGACGCTGCCCTCCTCCGCGCCAAAGGAAATGTCAGCCACCGATGTCAGCGGCACCAGCTTGCCGGAGTTGGTGCCGACGCGCAAATTTCGCAACGTGTCGAAATCCGCCCGCGCGGTTTCGTCGAGCATCACCCGGATTGGCACCTGCCGGTTGCCGAGATTGAACCGTGCCGAATTGCTTTCGCTATCGCCCATCGTGGCAATGCGCGCGACCGTGCCGATCGACGTTACCGAGACGCCAAGCCGGGCAGCCTCGTCGAGGCGAGGCTTCACCAACAGCTCAGGCGACAGCAAGGGCTCGGTCGACTGGACGTTGACAAGGCCCAGCATCGCCCGCATCTCGTTTTCGAGCTGGCGCACGGCCTGGGTCAATGCCTCCGCGTCATCACTGGTCAGATAGATCGACAGATCCTTGGCGCCCTGGTCGGACGCAAAGGTCGCCTGGATATCCGGCGTCTCCGCAAGCAGCGGCCGCAAAGAAAGCTCGAACGCCTTGCGGCCGAGCGCACGCTCCTTGCGCGGACGAAGCTTGATCAGCAGGTCGACCCGGTTGAGGCTGTCGGCAGTCGCAAGCGCGCTGTCGACCTCCGGCCGCGCTTTGATCTTGCGCGTCAGCTCATCCGAAACACGCGCCGTTTCCTCGAGCCGCGTGCCCGGCGGCAGAGTAACCTTCAAGGTCGAGAGGTTGCTGTCGCTCCCCGGTATGAAGCCGGTCGGCAACATGGTCAGGAGCGCGATCGAACCGACGAAGATCAGGGCAACGATGGAAAGCGCCGTCTTGCGATGATCGAGCGTCCAGCCGAGCATCCGGACATAGGTATCGGCGATGCGCGAGCGCTTGACCTCATGGCCATGCCCCGCCTTCGGACGAAGCAGATAGGCCGCCATCAGCGGCGTCAGCAGGCGGGCGGCCGCCAGCGAGAACAGGACAGCGATGGCGACCGTCAGGCCGAACTGCTTGAAATATTGTCCGACGGCGCCGCCGATGAAGCTGACGGGCGCAAACACCGCCACGATCGTCAGCGTCGTCGCCACGATCGCCAGCCCGATCGCATCGGCGGCATCGATCGCGGCAAGGAACGGCCGTTTGCCCATGTCCACATGCCGCTCGATATTCTCGATCTCGACGATGGCGTCATCGACCAGAATGCCGATGACGAGCGTCAGCGCCAGCAGACTGATGCTGTTCAAGGTGAAGCCGAGCAGATCCATGACCATGAAGGTCGGCAGGATCGATAGCGGCATGGCCAGCGCCGAGATCAGTGTTGCCCGCCAATTGCGCAGGAACGCGAACACGACCACGACGGTCAGCGCCGCCCCTTCGAGCAGCGCCGTCACCGCCGCGTCGTAGCTGTCCTTGGTGTACTCGACCAGCGAGATCAACTCCTTGATCTCGACGCCGGGTGTACGCGCCTGGATTTCCACAAGCCGCGTGGCAACGCGATCGGCAACCACCGTGTCGCTCGCGCCCTTGCTGCGCGACACCGAGAAGCTGACGACCGGCTCGCCGTCGAGCCGGGCAAAATTGCGTGGTTCGGACGAGGTGTCCTCGATTTTCGCCACATCCGAAAGCTGGACCCAACGGCCGCCCGAAATCGGTATCGACAGGCGCGAAAGCTCCTCGACGGAGGTGGCGCTGCCAATCGTTCGGATCGACTGCTCGCGCCCGCCGATCTCGCCACGCCCGCTCGGGACATTGGTATTGAGCTCGCGCATCGCGGTGTTGACCTGGTCGGCCGTCACGCCAAGCGCCAGCAGGCGCTCCGGATCCAAGGAAACGCGAACTTCGCGGCTGACGCCACCGAGACGCTGAACCTTCTGGACGCCCGGAAGCGTCAGAAGCTCGCTGTTCAAGGTATCGTCCACGAACCACGACAGCTCGACCGCGGACATGTTGGGTGCGCGCACGGTGTAGTAGATGATGGCGCTGCCATCAACGTCGAGGCGCGAGACCACCGGTTCCTGGATCGACTGCGGCAGATCGGAGCGGATCTGGGCGACCGCTTCGCGCACGTCGTTGGCGGCACGGTCAGGGTCCGTGCCGATCTTGAACTCGACCGTCGTTGTCGAGACACCGTTGGTAACCGTCGAGCGAATGTGGTTGACGCCGACCAAGCCGGCGGCCACCCCCTCGACGCGCCGCGTGACCTGCGTCTCCATTTCCGCCGGCTGGGCGCTCGGCTGGGTGATTGTCACGGTGACGACGGGAAACGACACGCTCGGATTGGCGTTGACGGGCAGACGCAGGAACGAGGCGATGCCGACAAGGGTCAGAACAACGAACAGGACGAGCGTCGGTACGGGCTTTCGGATCGCCCAGGCGGATATATTGCTGGTCATTTCTGCGCGCCTGCCTGAGCGGGTTCAATGTCTTTGGTGGCAACGGCCTCACCCTCACGAAGAGAGACGCCGGCCTTGGCAACAACGCGTTCGCCGGTATTTAGCCCCGACACGATCTCCACCTTGCCGTTCTGGCGCATCCCGGCCTGGACGGTCTTGCGCTTGACCTTGCCGTCCTCGACAATGAACACTGAGGGCATTCCGTCCGGCGTGCCGTAAAGCAGCGCGGAATCGTCGACCATGATGGCCGGACGTTCCGCAACAACGATTTCCGCGCGGCCGAACGTTCCGGCATAGGGCGGCTTGTCGGTCATGAGCGCAATCTTGGCCGTGCCAAGTCGTGTCTCGCTATCGATCTTCGGATTGATCACCCGGACATGACCCTCGATCGTGTCCGTGCGTCCGGAAAGCTTGACCTTCACCTGCTGACCGACAGCAAGCAGGGGTAGCTCGCTTTCCGGTATTTCAGCGGCAAGCTCGATCTCGCCGTCACGGATCAGCCGCATCAGCGGTTCCGTTCCGGCCAATGCACCGGCGCGGGCAAGGCGCTCGGAAACGATGCCGGTGGAAGGGGCGACGATCACGGCGCGTTCGAGCTTGCGCCGCGCCTCCGCCTGGAGCGCCTGAGCCTGTGCGTCCTCGGCGCGGGCGACTTTGACCGCCTCGTGCGCGATGGCCACTGCCGAAACACGCTCTTCAAGGAAAGTCTCGGCTTTCAGGTGCCGCAGTTGGCGTGCACGGTCGAGCTTCTTTTCTTCCTGTCGAACGGTCTCTTCCTGTTGAGCAACCGCCGCACTGGTGCGGGCGACGCGCCCTTCGGCTTCCCGCAGGAGGTTTTCCAGCATCTCGGTTTCCAGTCGGGCAAGAACCTGGCCGGCGACCACTCGATCGCCGACCTCGACCTCGACCTTGGCGATCCGCTGCTCGGTCAACGTCGTGCCGACGGCGATTTCTTCGCGTGCGACGAAGATGCCGGCAAAGGACCGCATCCATTTCTGTGGCTGCCTGTCGGCCACAAGCGTCGAGACGGTGCGGGTTGCGGCTGCGACATCGGCGCCCACCGATGCGGCAGCCTCGTTGGCAAGCAGCTCGCCTGCAGTGGCAGCAAGCAGGAACGTGGCAATTGCTGCGCTCAGAACTGGGGAACGTCTCATTCTGGTTGGCTTTCGCTGACGGGAATGGATGTCGACCAATCCTCTTGAGGATCGCATCGCGTCGACAGGTCCCTGATTATCGCGTTCAGAAGGAATTATTTCTTCGATTAGTCAATCTACTAATTCCATCAGCTGAACACGTCAATAGTAAGGCGATCGCATGCAAGCATTGCGGGAACATGGCGCTCTTGGCACCAGACCGCTTCTATTGACTCTGCAAGACCCGCATCGCATATGAGATCGATCAGTCTATTAAAGAATGATGGCCACTGGGAGCAGGCACGATGCGCAAGATCGACCCGGAAAAACATGCCGCAAGGCGGCAAGTCATCCTCGACGCCGCAATCGTCTGTTTTGCCCGTAAGGGATTCCACGGCACTTCGACTGCGGAAATCTGCGCCGAGGCAGGCATGAGCCCGGGCAATCTCTTCCATTACTTTCCGACCAAACACGCCATCATCGCCGCGATCGTGGAGGTCGAACGTCAAGAAACGGCGGAGTTTTTCCGTGAACTCCATGAAGCGTCGGATCTTTTTGCCGCCCTTCTGGGTTTTATGGACGTTGTCCTGCGGCTGGCGGCCGATCCGGTCTTTTCCAGCCTGGCGCTGGAGATCGCCGCCGAGGCCACGCGCGACGAACGCATCGGCGAACTGGTGGCGGCGAATGACGCTGACCTGCGCACCGCCCTTGCCACTGTGATCAAAGCGGCGCATGAACGCGGACAGATCGATGCCGCCATCGATCCCGAGGGCGGCGCACGCTGGATTGCAGCGATCATCGACGGCATCTTCGGGCGCATCGCCGTCGATCCGGGTTTTAAGCCGCTGGAAGAGGCGCCGATGCTGCACCTGCTGCTGACGCGTTTTCTCTGTCCAACAGGCTGAGCGGTGCAAGATTTTACAGTGAGTTGATTTGTGCGGCCGCCGGTGCGTGGCCGCCGACGCCTTCAAGGCCGGGTCGCATCCTGGCTCATCAGAGCGACATCCCAGGGGGCTTCCGATTTAGACGGAACCGCACAAACGCTCTATCTCTTTGTTTTTACGCATTTCCTCACGGAAACCGCTTCGCACTTTTCCTAGAAATGCTCTATGCCGGATCCTCGCCATGTTACGGCGCCTGATGCGACCGTCAAAACCGTCAGAACCGACGCCCTCTTCCAAGACGATGCTGGTTCGAGCCTTTGCCGTTGACGCACGTGTATGCGGTTTACGCGTCTCGCATTCATTTGCCCTTGAAGGTCCGTGTTTTCCTGGACTTTGTTCTGGGCGCGCTTGGCGGTTAGCCGGTTTTGTTTTCTTTGCCCCTGAACGCCAAAAAGCCCGCCGACCTTTCGGTCTCGCGGGCTTTTTTTTTGATTTGGTTGCGGGGGCAGGATTTGAACCTGCGGCCTTCAGGTTATGAGCCTGACGAGCTACCGGGCTGCTCCACCCCGCGCCATCTCGGTAAACCGCTATGCGGTTTATCCGGTGCGTAAACCGCTGTGCGGTTTATCGCG